>CAYSPF010000067.1:0-9768 GCA_964432775.1 uncultured Geobacter sp. | reverse complement strand
CAGGTCGCCGAACCAGATATGATGATGCAGAACGCGCCTGCAGGCCAGCAGTCGTATGCCTTTGTCCGAAATCATCCGGGAGGATGAGAATGCCCTGGCCACCCAGTTCGACAGCTCCGGATGGTCCGGTTGTCGCCATACCAGAGCCGACACCATACTCGATGCGACAAATGCCTCCAGTTCAGGTGTCGGAAACGACGGATTCAGGTGGATTCTCTCGGTCAGCCACTCAATCCATTGATCCAGAGGCCTGAAATCGTCAAAAGTGTACATGAAGGTATCCACCGCGCAGGCCCATGCCTTCAAGGCGCCCACATCATCATGTGCGGCAGTGAAAAGCTGGAATGCTTTTCCCAGATCCGTCCGGCTTTTCGGAGGGTTGAAGTAGAACTCAGTCATTCCGAGCCAATACAGCAGCCATGGTGTTCTTTCCACCATGTCGTCCGGGATGCGGCTGATCCAATCCCCGAGCGTGCGTATCCTCCCCTGGGACATCAGGACAGGAGCATGTTCCATGACAAACGGCACGAAGTCGCTCCAGTCCTCCGCCTTAAGGAAGAAACCGGCGGCCTCTTCCATGCGGCCTGCCTGCATGAATAAAAGCGCCGCGCATCTCACTATTCCGGCTATCTCTTCACAAGATAGCTCCGCTTCAGCCCTGGAGATAAGGAACTCCCTGAAGAGGGGGTGATAGCGGAAAATCGGGTCGGAGTCCGCGTCCTTCTCGGTAAAGAAATGATTTCTGCTCAGGCGGTTCAGTATCTCGCGGCAGCCTGTAGCGCCTGCCAGCTTCCCCGCTATCGCTGCCGTCATGTCGGGGAGGAATGCGGTTTTCAGCAGAAACCGGCGGGTTTCGCGGTCCGTCTTCTCAAAGATTTCCGTTGCAAAGAAATCGAAAAGCTCTTGTGGCGTATCGACGGAGACGTTTTGTCCCGCAGGATGTTCTCTGCTCTCCGTCATCAGCACCAGACCTGCAATCCATCCCTTTGTCCGTTCGTGTATGTGACAAACCGTCTCATCCGAAAGGTGGTCGAGCCCTTTCAAGCGAATCATTTCCCTGGACTCGTTCAGATCAAAGGCAATATCGGCCGCTGTCACGGAGCTCAGTTTTCTGCCGACCCGAAAGCGGGAGAACGGTGGAGGGGGATTTTGACGGCTGATAATGAGGACGGTGATTCCTTCGGTGAGGACATCCAGCCCGTTGCATATAACTTCATGGAATTGTGACGGGGCCGGCACGTGATGGTAGTTGTCAAGGACGATGACAAAGGGAGGTTTCAGGCGGCTGTACAGTTTTTCGAAGAAGCGAAGGGTGAAGGTAGGGATTCCCATCATGTATTCCGGCGTGAGAAGGGGGAGGGGTTCAATCTCTTGCGGCGCCGCCTTCTTGGCGGCCAGGCCCATGTAGTAGAAGAATGACGCAATATCGTCATCCCCTTCGTCAACGCGATACCAGATGTGAGGGAGCTTTTTTCCGGAGAGATAACTCTCGGCAAGTGTTGTCTTGCCCGATCCGGCGGGAGCGGAAATCCAGGTGACAGGTCTTTCGAGGCAGGTGTCAAGGAGCTCGAACAGCCGGTTTCTCGGCAAAATGCCGGAAATCCCGGGGTTGGTTATTTTGGCCGGAGCGGTTTCTCTCTCCGGTGCGCGCCATGCCATTGCCAGACTCACGGGTTGTGTTGAGCCGGTTGGCGCCGATGTCGTCATGGGCTACCTTCGCACCAGCTATTTCCGGGATTAAAACATAAAGGCCGAGCATGCAGGAGAAGTATCCTCCGGCGCCTGCCCGGCCTTTTCGCAGCGTGAATACCCATGATGAATAACCCCGACCCTTCGTAAGGTTTGGCGAGTATGAGCGAGGTGTAAAAATATCATGTGATCATATACTATGTCTAATTTTAATTGGATCATCACGTGTCTTCGTTCAGGCATACACGGGGATGCCGACAGGGGGTGGCGATACGACCGGGGTGAGGAGCGCCTTCATTTTTTTCAGGGCGCCCTCCTCGATCTGGCGAACCCGTTCCCGAGAGATGGAGAAATGATCGGCAATCGCCTGGAGGGTCATCGGGTCGTCTGCGGAAACCCGGTGCTCGATAACATATCTCTCCTTCTCATTCAGGCGGGTCAGCGCCCGGGAGACCTCCTTTTCAAGGAGAGCTGCTTCCTGGTTCAGGGCGAGGACCTCTTCCTGGTTCAGTCGATCGTCGGCAAGACCTTCCAGAAGGGTGTATCCTTCGCCGGAGGCGATTTCCGAATCCAGCGAATAATCACCCCGGAGCCGCTGCTCCATTTCGACGAATTCGGACTCCTTCACATCCAGGGAAAGGGAGGCCGCGGGCACGTCGTCCTCTCCAATCATGTTCCTGATGGCGCTTTTTGCCTGGTTGAGCTTGAAAAACAGTTTCCGTTGCGCCTGGGTCGTGCCGATTTTCAGCAGGCTCCAGGCCGAAATGATATGGTTCTGGATGTAGGCCCGTATCCACCACACCGCATAGGATATGAGACGGAATCCCTTGTACGGGTTGAACTTGCGCACCGCCATCATCAACCCCACATTGCCTTCCTGGATAAGATCGATCATCTTCATTCCATAGGCGCGATACTCACCCGCGATTTTCACGACAAAGCGCAGGTTCGAGGTGATAAGCGTGTGGGCGGCTTCCAGGTCTTTCTCTTCGTAAAACTTCACCGCAAGCCGGTACTCCTCCTCAGGGGTGAGAACCGGGAAGCGGCGTATTTCCGTGAAATACAGGCTTGTGCTGTCGGATACGACGGGAAATGCTGCTGTCATTGCGTGTTACCTCCTTCTTGTGGAAACCCGATGGCGCCGGGATTACAGTATATTAGCACTCAGCTCCATCGAGTGCTAATATACCAAAGAATTTTCTCCATATCAACTGCAAAAGTGAGATTTGCTCAACCCTCTGATCTGCTGTGACTGGAGGAACGCCCAGCCGGATCAACGCGGGCAAATTTACCAAGGCTAAAAAATTGTGAGTCGACGGCGGGAGACACGGGATTCAATAACCTGACGAATGTAGGGAGTATTCTTATTACACAGTATGTTCCCGCCGAAAAGAGAGAGTGAAAAAATCTTGCCCGGCTACCGGTTCTGTGTTACACGAATATCTAATGAAGAGGGATGACTGAGCTTCATACGGGAGGTTTCAGGCATGGAAATAACGATTCTCCCTTTGCCGGGAGAGAGCAAGAAAACCGGGGCCATGGACGAATCGATGCTCGGTTTTGGAAGAATTTTCACGGACCGGATGCTGCTTGTGGAATGGAAGGGCGACAGGGGATGGTTTGACGCAAGGATAAAGCCCTATGAACCCTTTGTGCTCGACCCGTCCTGTCTTGTCTTCCACTACGCCCAGGAGATTTTCGAGGGTCTCAAGGCGTACAAGTGGGCCGACGGTACCATTACTCTTTTCCGTCCCGAGATGAACGCACGCCGCTTCAACCTTTCGGCCGACCGGCTCTGCATGCCGCGGATTCCGGAAGAGTTTTTCGTCGAGAGCATTATGCGGCTGGTTAAACTGGAGAAGGACTGGATTCCGACCGCGGAAGAGACCTCACTCTATATCCGGCCCGCAATGATAGCAGTAGAGCCGGTCCTCGGGGTCAAGTCCTCCGGCCACTTCTACTATTTCGTCATTCTCTCTCCGGTCGGGGCATACTATGCCTCCGGCTTCAACCCGGTGAAGATCCTCGTGGAGGACCGATACGTGCGTGCGACTCCCGGCGGGACCGGCGAGGCCAAGACCGGCGGCAACTATGCCTCATCCCTGATAGCGGGCGTGGAGGCTAAAAAGAGGGGATTCGCCCAGGTCCTTTGGCTGGATGGGGTCCATCACCGTTATGTGGAAGAGGTCGGGGCGATGAACATGTTTTTCGCCTATGAAGACTGCGTCGTGACCGCTCCTCTCGCCGGATCCATCCTGAACGGCGTGACCCGCGATTCCGTACTCTGTCTGGCCGATTCCCTCGGTTTCCGCGTGGAAGAGCGCCCGATAGAGATAAACCAGCTGGTGGCCGATATCCGGGACGGCAAGGTGAAGGAAGCCTTCGGCAGCGGAACTGCCGCGGTCATTACCCCTGTGGGAACCCTTGGCTACAAGGATGAAAGTCTCACGGTCGGCGATGGTGGAGTGGGGAGTCTGACGCGGAAGCTGTATGATACCCTTACGGGAATCCAGTACGGCAGGCTTCCCGACACGTTCGGCTGGCTGCGCAAAATACACTGAGATTTCCATGAAACAGCAAACCGACGCAAACAGGCTGTGTCTTTCGTGCCGCAGGCACTGCAAACAATCTTCCACGGCGGTTATTGCCAGTTGCCCGCGCTACTATCCCGGACCAAAGTTCAGGAAGGAAGAGTGGAGACAGCTGGAGCTTGGTCTCTGATTTCTTCTTCGCAGTGCATGTTCGCGGTGCGTGCGTACCAGGAAAACCCCCGTTTCCCCCGATTCGGGGGTTTTCCATTTGGGGAAACCACGTAACGGGAGTACGGTGATGGTGGGTGCGGGAGGAGGGAAAAACCCCATGAAGGTTGTCGGTCTTACGGGAGGCATTGCCTCCGGAAAGAGTTTTGTGGCGGAAATCCTCACGTCGTACGGTGCGGTGATTATCGATGCCGACATGCTGTCCAGAGAAGTCGTGGCGCCGGGTGAGCCGGTCTACTATTCCGTGATTCGTACCTTCGGCCAGGGGATCCTGCGAGCGGACGGATCTCTCGACAGAAAGGCTCTGGGGCGGATTGTGTTTTCCGATGCCGCGGCCCGTCGGGTCCTTGAAGATATTATTCATCCTGCCGTGGCGGAACGGGCAGCCCGGAGAATCGCCGAAGAGAGGCTCAAGGGTTCGTCGGTGGTTTTCTACATGGTCCCGCTGTTGTTCGAGGCGGGGCTTGCATCCATGATGGACGAGATCTGGGTTGTATCCGTGGATGGAGAGACGGAGCTTGCGCGTCTCGTGAAACGTGACGGAATCGATCGTGAGGAGGCCCTCAGGAAGATGGCGGCCCAGATGCCGATGGTTGAAAAGGTGGCTCGTGCCGACGTGGTAATCGACAACAGCGCAACGCCTGCTGAAACCGAGCGCCGTGTCGGGCATGAATGGAAAAAGCTGCTGGAACGGTTGGAGAAGCGGAACGTAACATGAAGTGATGTACTATTTGTGGAAACCGAGCTTGATTGAAATCTCTTCGGCCGCCCTCCTGACCAGGGGAATCAGTTCCTTGTCAATCCGCTCCAGAGACAGCCGCATGGAAGGACCGGATATGCTGACCGCGCCGACTATTCTTCTTGTGTAGTCCCGGATTGGGGCGCTGACGCATCTGACCCCGATGTCCAGTTCCTCGTCGTCGATTGCGTAGCCCTGCTCCGCGACCTTCCCTAGTATGCGTACCAGTTCTTTCCGGTCGGTCAGGGTACTCGGGGTATATGCTTTCAGTTCTTTCGTGGGTATGTACTGCTCAAGCTCTTCCTCGTTCAGGTAGGCAATCTGGACCTTCCCTGCCGCGGTACAGTAAGCGGGCAGGCGTGAGCCGACCCGGGGGACGACGCGCACGGTGAGGTCGGTTTCCACTACGTCGAGATAGATTATGTAAAAATCCTTGAGGATTGCCACATAGGATGTCTCGTTGCATTCCCGTACCATCGCTTCCAGCACCGGCCGGGACTGTCGCAGAAGTCCCATCTGCTTCACGAAGGTCTGCCCCAGTTCCAGGGTCTTCAGGCCGAGCCGGTAATTTTCGGTTACCTTGTTCTGCTCGATGTAGCCCCTCGACTCGAGGGTGGCCAGCAACCGGAAGACATTGTTCTTGTGGAGGTTCAGGCGTTTGCTCAATTCCGTGACGCCCAGTTCGTCAACTTCCTCATGGAACTGTTCGAGCAGGTCCAGTGCATGGGAAACCGACTGGATGAGATAATCGGTTTTTTCTTTTTTCGCCATGTCGCGCTACCCTTCGGGTGGTAGTTCCTTGAAGATCAGGCACGGTACGTCACCGGGCAGTGTCCGGAGAACCGTGAATCCGTGCAAGACGAAAGAAACCGCCGATCTGTGGATTAAATTGAAACTATTTAATAGGTTGCTTGTAATCACGCTGTTTTATTAGTGGTGGTAGCGCCTACTCCTGTGAAAATCAATTTCATTGTGATATTTGATAAAAACCTTCTTACCGGGTGGAGGAGTCAGCTTTCTAATAGATAGAATATTGTTTTATTGTTGTCAAGGCAGAAAATGGTTTTTCATTATTTCCCGCATAACGGATGTGGCATAGGATCCCCTTGGCAGGGAAAAGGTCAGGATACATCCTTCGGAATCCATGGACGTTGACAGATCCCGCAGGGGAACGCGAAGCGGCCGCCGCTCTCCTTCCATCCTGAGAGGGCCCGGCAGGTCGAATGATGAAAGGGAGAGACCTTCCTCCCGCAGCACCCCCTCTTCCCGTTCGCGCGGCGCTCCTCCGGGGAGTTTCATTTTGCAGCCGAACATCGGTCCGCTGGGTGAGATGCCGAAATCCCGTACCCGTTCCCGTTCAGCGGTTTCATCTTCCACGAGAAAACAGGCGCCATTATCGTGGCGAAAGGCCAGATCCCCCTCCTCAACCGTGTCGATGCGGTCAATCCGCCGTTCCAGCACCCGGTCGAACAGCGATGATTGGCAGGCGGACATATACAGTCTCTTCAGCCGCGGAGAAACGGCGTCCAGCGCCCGTTCGTACCCGTCCGGACGTTTCATCAGCCGCTTCAGTATTTCCCGTTCCGTCCGGCAATGTCCCGGAAAACTTTCAAGGCTTCCGGTCAGATCTCCCCGGTGATACGCCTCTACGGCATTCCGCCACCCCTCATCGCGAATCGCATCAGGATTACCCATTATGGTGTCAACCGCTGTCTTGAAATCACCGTTCAGGAGAGCGCGGCCGATGTGGTGGGAATTGCCGAGGCTTCCGTACCGCTGGCGGCCGAAGTAGTTGGGAACGCCCCGTTCGCACAGAACGGCGAGCACCGCCGCTGCCGTTACCGGGGCATCGTTGCCCACATTGCGTATGCGGATGGTGAAACGGTTGCCCGCCAGGTGTCCCATCTTCAGCTTGTTCCGGTGACGGTCCGCGGAAAGGATTCTGATCCCCGGCAGGGAGAGGGACAGAAGGCGTTCAGGTTCGACCCGGGGAAACGAGAGGGTCTGCCGGGTTACCCCGCGGGCATCCTTCATTCCAGCATAGCCGATTTCCCGCTCCGGGATGCCGAGGCTCCGGGAGAGGCGGCGGATGGCGTCCAGTGTGGTCACGCCCCGTTTTTCGATCTCCGCATAGGTGTGCTCACCCTCACCGGCCGGCAGGTAGAGCGGGATCTCCGCAACAAGAAAATCTTCGGGCGTTTCCTTGATAACCCCGCCGATGCCGGGCAGGTCGGCGGTCAGGTATGCATGCATGGGGAATCTCCTTAAAATCGGGCAAAGGGCAAAGGGCATGGAGCCATAGGGGAAAGCGGTTATGGTGTTCTGTCCCCTGTCCTCTGTTCCCTGCCTTTTCGGTAATGGACGAAATAGATCCTCTTCCCTTCGGCCATGAACTTTCTCATGTATTTCGACAGGTGGTACGAATCCAGTTCGTGGCGGTAGAGGTCCGGCGTCAGGCGGTTTTCGAAGCCGTCCAGTCCCGCCATCATGCCGGCGACATCAATACCGTAATCGTCGAAGTCGGTGGCAAAGAAGAAGTCGGCGTCGGGGGAGAGGTACTCCCGCAGGAATTCCAGAAACGGACGGTTCACCAGCCGCCGCTTCCGGTGCTTTTTCTTCGGCCAGGGATCGGGGCAATTGATGTAGACCGCTGTCAGCGACCCCTTCGGAATTCTCTCGGTGATGAACTGTCGGGCTTCCTCCCGCAGGACGCGCACGTTCTTCAGCCCGCGAACGTCTATCCTGCGGCAGGTCTTGTAGCATCCCTTGTTGTAGAAGTCGATGGCGATGAAATTCGTTTCCGGACGCTCCGCGGCTGTCAGGGCGATGAAGTCGCCGATTCCGCAGCCGATCTCGAGGGCAAGGGGGTTTTTATTGCCGAAGATTGCCGCCCAGTCGGACGGCTTTTCCAGGTTTTCCGCCCGGAGGTAGGTGGGTGACTCGATATGGATGAAAGACTGCATCAATGCTTCCCCTGTTCGTGAAATGGGCCTACTCTACCACAGCAAAACCCCGTGGAGAAGCGGCTTGTGTGTCGCGCCCCGTTGTCCGGGGTCTGATTGCACCGGGAGACCGCCGTCTTCCTTGCCATTTGCCGCCTGCTGTGCTATAGCTATCCTCTTGAAATAGCGAAAAAAAAGGATACGTAACCATGAAATTCGATGAACTGAATCTACCGGAACAGGTGATGCGGGGCATAGCAGACGCAGGCTTTACCGAATGTACCGCGATACAGGAGAAGACACTCCCCATTGCCCTGTCAGGGAAGGATGTGGCCGGCCAGGCCCAGACCGGAACCGGCAAGACAGCGGCCTTTCTCGTCACCCTCTTTACCCGGTTGCTGGCTCGCCCGAGGGAGACGAAGGAGAACCATCCGCGAGCCCTCATCCTGGCCCCCACCCGGGAACTGGTGGTACAGATTGAGAATGATGCACAGCTTCTTGGGAGCCACACCGGTTTTTCCATTCAGGCAATCTACGGCGGGGTCGACTACCAGAAGCAGCGCAACGCACTCAAGGAGGGCGCCGACATCATCATCGGTACTCCCGGCAGGCTTATCGACTACCTGAAGCAGAAGGTCTACACCCTGAAACAGATCGAGGCGCTGGTCATCGACGAGGCCGACCGGATGTTCGACATGGGGTTCATCGCTGATCTCCGCTTCATCCTGCGCCGTCTTCCCCCCTTTGACAAGCGCCAGAACATGATGTTTTCCGCGACCCTCAACCAGCGGGTCATGGAACTGGCCTACGAATTCATGAACCTGCCGGAGAAGGTTTCCGCGACACCGGAGACAATGACCGCCGAGCGGGTCGTACAGGTGCTCTATCATGTGTCGACCAAGGAGAAGTTTCCGCTCCTCCTGGGACTCCTGAGGAGAGAGGGGATGACCCGGACCATGATCTTCGTCAATACGAAGCGGGAGACCGAGTTCCTCTGCGACCGGCTGAACGCCAATGATTTCCCCTGCAAGGTGATCTCCGGAGATGTGGACCAGAAAAGAAGACTCCGCATCCTGGATGACTTCAAGGAGGGAAAGCTGCCGATCCTTATCGCCACCGACGTGGCCTCCCGCGGACTCCATATCGACGGGGTCTCCCACGTCATAAACTACGATCTCCCCCAGGACGCGGAAGACTACGTCCACCGCATCGGCCGTACCGCCCGGGCCGGCGCCGAGGGAAAGGCCATTTCCCTGGCCGATGAAAACGGCGCCTTCCACCTGGAGGCCATCGAAGAGTACTCGAAGCAGAGGATACCCGTGGAATGGGCCGATGATGACCTGTATGTTCATGACTACGTCCGCGCCAAGCAGAGACCCCGGGTCAAGGCCTCGGGCTCCCAGGGGAAGGATGGCCGCGGAAACCGTAGCAGCGGCAAGGATGGAAGCAACAAGGGCGGTGGCGGCAAGCCGAGGCAGGAGAGGCGCACGGCGCCCGAAAAAGCTGTAGCGGCGCCAGTTTCAGCTGCGGCGGAATCCTTGCCGAACCCGGAAGGCGGCGAGGCAGCGGAGAAGAAGAAACGTCGCCGTCGGCCCCGGAGCAAGAAGCCGGCCGGGGGAGGGGAGACGCCGACATGAAA
>CAYSPF010000066.1:2685-12050 GCA_964432775.1 uncultured Geobacter sp. | reverse complement strand
GGGTTTCGAAAGCCCGGCAGGCCTTGTCATGGTGGAATCTGTTATCAGACGGTTGCCGGAGCCTGGGAAAGAGGACCTTCCACCCGGTTTCTGCCGCCGGCCTTGGCCCGGTAGAGAGCGCCGTCGGCCTCGCGGATGAAATCCTCCAACACTTCTACTCCCGTGCAGGGATACACGGCTACACCGATACTAACGGTGAGTTTCACGTCTTCCATTCTTTCGGAGAACCGGCTCTGCTCGACCGAACTACGGATACGCTCGGCAACGGCCAAGGCTTCGGAGAGCGAGGCGCCGGGAATAACAGCAATGAATTCATCCCCTCCGTACCGGGCGGCGGTATCATAGACGCGGAGTTCCTTGCGGAAGACCGAAGCCGCCTCGGCCAGAACCATGTCACCTCCCTGGTGGCCGTACCGGTCGTTAATCTCCTTGAAATGGTCGATATCGAGTATCAGGAGGGAGAGAAAGCTGACGCTGCGTTGCACCCGTGAAAGCTCCCTTTCCAGAACATCCATCAGGTAGCGCCTGTTATACAGCCCGGTCAGGTGGTCGGTATGGGAGACCAGCATCAGTTTCTCGTTCGCCTGCCTCAGTTCCTCCTGAAGCTGCCTGATCTGCAGGTGAATTCTGACACGTGCAATCATTTCAGCTGAATCGAACGGCTTGGTGATATAGTCGCTCGCCCCTTGCTCAAGCCCCTGAAGCTTGGAATCCCTATCATCCCGAGCCGTCAGGAAGATAATGGGGATACCTCGCAGCTCATCGCGCGCCCGGACCATGGACAGAAACCTGAAACCGTCCAGACGGGGCATTACCACGTCACAGATAATCAAATCCATCTTGATCTCGAGAAGCAGCTTCAGAGCCTCTATACCGTCACCGGCTTCATGGTAATAAGTCGCCAGTGAATAGTTCCTGAGTATCTGGATGATTTCCCTGCGAACCGGTTCCGAGTCTTCAATGACGAGGATGTTTGTTTCCATCATCTGCCTGCCGTTACTTTCCCTTTATTTTCTTTCACCCGTATCAGCCGGGGACCAGCTGTGTTCGGGATGTAACTTTATCCCGAACACAGCGCACACCACGAGAGGAGGCCTTCCGGCGTCCTACAGAGCCGGTTCCCGGGCACGTCGTTTCAGTTCCGCGATGGTGGCAACGTAGTCCCGACTGCCGAAGACGGCGCTACCCGCTACAAACACATCGGCCCCGGCATGGGAGATGCGTTCGATATTGTCCGTCTTTACGCCGCCGTCGACCTCCAGCTCCGTTTCCAGCCCCCGTCGGTCCAGCATTCCCCGCAGGGAATGAATCTTCGGGATACAGGCCTCAATGAACGACTGACCGCCAAAACCGGGATTGACCGTCATCAGCAGAACCAGGTCCAGTTCATCCAGGACATACTCCAGGCACCCCGGGGGCGTTGCCGGGTTCAGTGCAACACCGGCTTTCTTTCCGAAAGATTTGATAAGTTGCACCGTGCGGTGGAGGTGGACCGCGGCTTCGGCATGGACAACGATAATGTCCGCGCCTGCCTCGGCAAAGGCGGGAACGTAACAGTCCGGGTTGGAGATCATCAGGTGAACGTCAAGGGGAAGCCGCGTAACCTTTCTGACTGCATCCAGCACCAGCGGACCGATGGTGATGTTCGGCACGAAGTGTCCGTCCATGACGTCCACATGTATATAGTCCGCGCCTGCCGCCTCAACGGCCCGGACCTCATCCCCAAGCCGCGAAAAATCTGCCGACAGGAGTGACGGCGCTATCTTCTTCATGAAACCTCCGGTAAAACCCTGTAGTCCGTGCCCGATTTCCGTGCCCGTACTTTCTTCCTGTCTCACGGATAACGGACACGGATACCGGACAACGATTCTTCTATCTTTTCCGCAGGCGAACCGCAGTGAAAGCATCCATGCCGTGCCGGTGAGGCCACCCGCGAAAAAAACCACGTTCGGTGAAAAGGCAGGAAAGTTCAGGAAATACCCGCTGTAGATTTTCTACCACAAAATCGTTCCGTTCTGAAACAAATTCATCGATCAACTGCTCATTTTCCTCCACGGAGGTGGAGCAGGTTGAGTAAAGGAGTACCCCGCCCTCGGCAAGGCATTCAGCCGCATTGCGCAGGATGGCGCCTTGCAGTACGGCCATCCGTGCCGGATCCTCCGGTTTCAGGCGCCACTTTGCCTCCGGGTTTCTTCGCAACACCCCGAGCCCGGTACAAGGGGCATCGAGGAGAATGCGGTCGTAACGACGGCCTCCCAGTTCGGTAAGGGGCCGTGAGGCATCGAGCTTCCTGGTTTCGATGATGGAGATGCCCAGTCTGGCCGCGGCCTCCCGCACAAGACGCAGCTTTCGATCGTCCCGATCGCAGGCGAGGATCGAACCACGGTTCTCCATCAGCTGGGCCAGATGTGTCGCCTTCCCCCCCGGCGCCGCACACAGGTCAAGGATGGTTTCTCCCGGAAGCGGGGAGAGGAATAAAGCCGCCAACTGGGACGACTCGTCCTGGACCGTGAACAGCCCTTCCTGAAATCCGGGAAGGGAGGGCGGATATGTTGGAGAGAGAATACGTATACCAAAGGGTGAGAAAGCGGTGGGCTCCGCCTGAACCCCTCTCTCCGCGAGGTGTTCCAGGAGGCACTCCCGGGAAAACTTGAGGGTATTTGTCCGAACGGTCAGCGACGGCGACCCGGACATGGCCTCGGCCAGGGCCTCCACATCGGCCGGGCCGACCTGACTGCTCCACTGCTCCACCAGCCAGCGTGGATGGGAATGGCGTGCCGCCAGGAAACCGATGGGGTCGGACTCCCGATCGGGCCAGGGAAGAGTTTCCCTCTCCCGATCGGCCCGACGGAGAACTGCATTGATGAAGCCGGCAGCCCGCGCTGCAAAGCGCTTCGCCAGATTTACCGTCTCATTAACCGCGGCGGAGACCGGGACCCGATCGAGATAATACATCTGGTAGAGCCCCAGACGCAGCAGGATCAGCACCGGTCTCTCCAGCTTCGAGGCTTTTTGCGTGGAGCAGCAGTCGATGAGGTGATCGAGCGTTCCCCGGCGGCGCAGCACACCGAACACAAGCTCCGTGAGGAACCCCCTGTCAGGACCCTGGAGAGCGTCCGAGGATAACTCGCGATCAACCAGGGCATCTGCGAAGGAAGTTTCCTTTTCAAGGTGCAGCAGTATCTCAAAGGCGGATTGACGGGGATTTTTCCTGTTCACGGGGACTCCTGCCAAGGGCGGATGCAAAGGATTCATTGTCCCTTGTCGATTGAAAAGGGCGGCCGCGAAAGCAGTCGCCCCTTGGAGAGGAAAGTATCCGCCCCCTTTTCAGGGCCGGATTCCGTATACCATGGACTCCAGCCTGCGGACCCGTTCTTCCATGGGTGGGTGGGTGGAGAAAAGCGACATGAGCCCGCCGCCGGTCAGGGGGTTCACGATAAACATGTGGGCCGACGCAGGGGTCGCCTCCTGCATGGGCAGTTGGCGGTTCGCCATTTCCAGTTTCCTGAGCGCGCCTGCCAGGTAGAGGGGATTACCTGAAATTTCAGCGCCCCCCTTGTCCGCTTCGTACTCCCGTGAACGGGAAATAGCCATCTGGATAAGGAGAGCGGCAAGCGGCGCTACAATCGCCATTACCAGCATGCCGAGAATGCCGCCCCCTTCACCGTCCCGGTCGTGCCCTCCTCCGAAAATGGCGGCCCATTGGGCCATGTGAGCCAGATAGGTTATGGCGCCCGCCACGGTCGCGGCTATGGTGGAGATGAGGATGTCGCGATGCTTCACGTGGGACAGCTCGTGAGCCATTACTCCCATCAGCTCCTCGCGGGAAAGGATGCGCAGGATCCCCTCGGTGGCGGCCACGGCGGCATGCTGCGGGTTTCTCCCGGTGGCGAAGGCGTTGGGCGTATCCGACGGAATGATATACACCCGGGGCATGGGCAAACCGGCCCGGTCCGTCAGCTGCCTGACGAGTCCGTGAAAATCGGGGCTGTCCGCCTCGGTGACCTCCTTTGCGCCGTACATGGCCAGCACAATCTTGTCGGAAAACCAGTAAGACACGAAATTCATCACCCCGGCCAGGATGAGGGCGAGCAGCATCCCGCCCTGCCCGCCGATGGCGCCGCCGGCAAATATCAGCAGCAGTGTCATCAGGGTGAGTAAAAATGTCGTTTTCAGGGTATTCATTGAACAGCCTCTTTCTTTTTTACCGTTGAACTGTTTTGTTTCGGACTTCGTGCGATTCCTTCACGGGAAGGATCCCCGGAAAAGTTCCACGGACAGTATAAGCATTGCCGGCTGAAACCGCAAGGCCGACGGCGAAAACACCATGTCGCGCAGCGGAGAAGGGACCCTCCCGAAGCCTTTTTGTGCCCGAAAAAGCAACGGGCGCGAAATGATCCGCGCCCGCCTGGTCGATCCGAATGGAGTGAAATTCTTCCCGAATACTGCCTGCTACTGCGGCACGAGCTCCACACGCCGGTTCTTGGAACGGCCCTCCTCGGTGGTATTCACGGCTACCGGCGCCAGATAGGCTACGCCGTTTGCGGTGAGCCGACTCGCCGCGATACCGTACTGTCTCGTGAGCGCCGCCACCACGGCCTCGGCCCGCCGTCGGGAAAGTCCCAGGTTGGACTCGAAACCGCCCACGTTATCCGTGTGTCCCACCACATGCAGCCGCAGTTTCGGCTCCTTCTTCATGAGCCTGACTATCTGCTCCAGCGCCTGCTTTGACTGCGGCTTGATGTCCGCCTTGTTGGTGTCGAACAGTATGCCGTACAGGGCCACCCGGCCCGATGAGGAGATAGCCCGGGACATTTCGTCGGCGCTCACCACCACCATGTTCTGTGTCATGGGGCGTACCTCGACGATATCCACCGCCAGATAGGCGCCCCGCCGCGCCTTGTAGGTCTTGTCGTCCTTCGCCCATTCCACGGCTATCAGGTGGACGTACACATCGCCCTCGGGCCTTTTCAGTTCCGCGCTGGCGCTGCGGACGGTCTTGTCGTTCGCGGCAAAAAACACGTAATAGCTCCGGTTGGTCTTCACCTCCATGCGACTGAACGGGGCGAGGAAATTGTACCCCTTCAGCGCTTTCGGATCCTGTCCGGAGTCATAGAGCATGCGGAAACCCTTGGCCTTCAGTTCGTTCTGGTAATTGCGGATAAGCTCCACGGCGCTTGCGTCTCCCGTGGCCTCATACCAGATGCGCGTCAGCTTCCCTTCAATCTTGAGGGGCGGCTTGACAAACTCACGCTTGTAACTGCTCAGGTTCGTTCCCTTGAAGGTGGATGTCTGCAGCTCGTATTCATCAAACCGCTTCACCTGGTATCCCACGATCTCAGACCCTGCGAAACGCTTGAGAAGGGGGTGGTCCTTTGCGCCGGGCAGATCCGCCGCTTGGGCGCTGATCCCCGACAGGCAGATCAGAAGAGCCGGAATCAGCGTCGCCAGCTTCTTCAGCCGCACGAAAACCCGTGACAATCGTTGCGTACAGTACATACTGGTAAACCCTCCTTGCAAATAAAATGAACGGGTTTATGTGTCACCCGGAGCATCCCGTGGCAGATAATACCAAATAAATCCTTTGAATTAAATGGATTTTCATCATGCCAACCGCTGTCCACCCGCGCACTCCGCTACTTTGCTGCCGGAATCCGGGGAGAAGGCGGGGGAAGGGCAGCGGGCGGCAATGCAGGCGCACCCCGTGCCTCCGGCCCCGGCAACGATGGTTCCGGGAGTTCTCGCCACATCTCCGGCGCCCGCGGTTTACTCATCTTCAGGCCGGCACACTTCACATAACCGGTCACATCCCCGTCAGCTCCGGCCACGATGCTACACCATGCTTCACCGTCGGAGCCCACAATCTCCAGGTTGGTGAACACCGCATCACCCTTTTTCAGATGCTTTATGGCGACGCCCGCCTGCAGGGGCCGGGGGTAGACCGCGAGCCCCTCTTCCAGCACCACGGCCGACCCGGCATCGCCGACATCCGCGTTCTTTGCGGCGGCCACTCCCGCCTTGGCGCAGGCAACGCCCGGCATGATGAGGCAGACAACGACATACAAGACCGACAAACCGTTGATCCGAAGCATATGCATTCCCTCCCGTGAAATCAAATTTCCGGATTTCATCTACGAGCAACGGACTATTCCCATCCACCTTGATGATAGTAACGGTAAGTTTACTGTCGGATTTCACAAAAACAATGCTCTTCACCTCTGTTTCACCCGGCAGGCATGTGCGATCAGTTCCGTCCCGGCAGCCCGTCCGCTTTCCTTGTGAACCCGCTGATAGCGGCTTCAGTGGACACTCTCTTCACTGTCTCGGCCGGAGGTCTCCCCGGCAATGCCCACTATCCGGTACATTGCGCCCAGCTCGAAACGAAAGCGTGTATAACCGGCCAGAAAGACCAGGGATCCCACAAGGCAGATGCAGGCGCCGCCGATCATGGTGCGGACAACGCCGATACTCTCGGCAACTGCGCCCGCCACCAGGCCCCCGACAGGAATCATGCCGATGAATGACATGATGTACAGGCTCATGATGCGGCCGCGCTTGTCCTCATCAACAACGGTCTGAAGAATGACGTTGCTCGCGGTCAATTGCGCCATGGTGATGCCACCCAGAAAAAAGAGAATCACAAAAGACGCGGAGAAGCCGCGACAGAGAGAAAGTCCGACAAGGCAGACGGCGGCGGCGACACTTGCCGACGGCAGTATCCCGGCAAGGCCGCTCACATTGCGGCGGGCGGCGAACAGGATGTTGCAGGCAAGGCAGCCGACACCGGAAGCAGTAATCATGAAACCATAATCCCGTGATGTGCCGTGCAGAATATCCCGGGCAAACGCCGGCAGCAGAGTAGTATACGGCATGACCGCAAGACTGAGCAGGCAGAGCAGGAGCAGAATCATTCGTAGAGGAAGGGATCGCCAGGCATAGCCGAAACCGTCCCGGATCTCACCAAGGACATGCCTGTCGTCGCTCTTCCGGGGCGAGGCAGGCGGAAGCCTCATGGCGCACAGGGCGGCAAGCACGGCCAGATAACTCGCCGCATTGATCAGGAAACACACCCCCTCACCATATCGGGAGATAAGGATGCCTGCCAGAGAAGGACCGACCAGGCGGGCCGAATTGAACATGGCCGAATTGAGAGGGATGGCATTGGCAAGGGCTTCCCGTTCCGGTACCAGATCGGCGACAAAGGAATGCCGGGCAGGCATGTCAAAGGAATTGATGACGCCGTTCAGCAGGCTGAGCAGGGCAACCTGCCAGACCCTGACCGAGCCGGAGAGAACCAGCAGCGAAAGGAGGATCGCCTGGGCAAGAAAGAGCGACTGGGTCCAGATCAGCAGGCGTCGCCGGTCTACGCGGTCGGCCAGCAGACCGGCAAAAGGGGGAAGTACAAGGGTGGAAATCTGCCCGGCGAACGCGACAATCCCCAGCTGCAGCGCGGAGCCGGTCAATCGATACACCAGCCATCCCACGGCAACCAATTGCATCCACGTACCCACCAGGGACAGGCTCTGGCCCAGGAAAAACAGCCGGTAGTTCCGGTAGCGGAACGCCCGTAACACAAGCCGCAGGCGACCGGACATGCTACATCGTCCCCCCGGCGAAGGAAATCTGACGGTAGTCGAAGCCCCTTTCACGTCCTTTTGATCGTCTTTTTGGGTAACTTTCATGACAAAAACCTGTAGTGCCACGGCAGAAGGGAAAGAGCAGGCCCGCTCCCGGGATGACGGGGAACCGATCACTTTTTCGTTTGTGATAGCACATCGACAGGCTGTTTGCCATGAACGTTTTTTCTGCCCCAGTGAGGTCGGAAGGTGGAATGAGGTTTGCTGGAAAAAGTTGACACCAAATGTAAAAATGTGTGGCCGACAGGAGGTGTCAGAATGAAGAAAGTTCCGAATGGCCGTTACTTGAGGGAGTTTCGTTGACGAGGCGGTAAAGTTGTCAACCGAAGGAGGGCTTTCGGTTATAAAGAAAAGGCCTTACGCTCGGTTGCGTAAGGCCTTGATTTTATGGCGCGCTCGGAGGGATTCGAACCCCCGACCTACGGATTCGTAGTCCGTTGCTCTATCCAGCTGAGCTACGAGCGCACGTTCCTTTCAGCCCCCTGCAGGTGTATATACCCCAAGGGTGAGTATCAATGATAGTACTTCAGTTGTATGGCGGAGAGAGAGGGATTCGAACCCTCGATACCGGTTTCCCAGTATACTCGCTTAGCAGGCGAGCGCCTTCGGCCGACTCGGCCATCTCTCCGTGGGACCGTTGAAAGTTCGTAATGCCGCGTACTGCGGGCTCAAACAGTGAGCCGGGAACCATGAGCCCTGTTACGTATGGCGGAGGGAGTAGGATTTGAACCCACGGAACTTTCGTTCAACGGTTTTCAAGACCGCCGCCTTAAGCCACTCGGCCATCCCTCCGAAATTCTAGCCAATCTTTTCCATTCCACCCATATAGGGCCGAAGTGCCTCGGGGATGACAACCGTTCCGTCTGCCCGCTGAAAGTTCTCCAGAATGGCGACGACGGTCCTGCCGACCGCAAGGCCTGAACCGTTCAAGGTATGAACGAATTCCAGTTTCGACTTCTCGTTTTCCCGGAAGCGGATGGAGGCCCTGCGAGCCTGAAAATCTTCGAAGTTGCTGCAGGATGATATCTCTCGATACGTTCCCTGTCCGGGAAGCCAGACCTCGATATCGTAGGTCTTGGCCGCTGAAAAGCCGATGTCAGCTGTACATAGTTCAACTACCCGATAGGGGATCCCGAGGAGTTGCAGGACCTTTTCCGCGTCGGCCAGCAGCAGTTCCAGTTCCTGGTACGACTGGTCGGGCCGGGTAAATTTAACAAGCTCAACCTTGTTGAATTGGTGTTGTCGTATGAGGCCGCGGGTATCCTTGCCGTAGGAGCCAGCCTCCTTGCGGAAACAGGGAGTATAGGCCGTGTAGCGGATCGGAAGATCGGAAGCCTTGAGAATTTCGCCGCGATGAATATTGGTTACCGGTACCTCAGCCGTAGGTATCAGGAAAAAGTCAACTCCGTCAATACGGAACAAATCATCTTCGAACTTCGGCAACTGGCCGGTGCCGGTCATGCTTTCCCTGTTTACCATAAAGGGCGGAAGCATTTCAACATAATTGTGCCGCTCCGTATGGAGGTCGAGCATGAAGTTTATCAGCGCCCTTTCCAGTCGTGCGCCCGCCCCTTTATAGAGGGTGAACCGTGCGCCGGTCAGCCGCGCTCCCCGTTCAAAATCAAGAATATCCAAACTTTCCCCGATTTCCCAGTGGGGTTTTGGAGTAAATGAAAATTCCGGGATCTCACCCCATTTCCTGACTTCCACGTTGTCGGCTTCGGAGGC
>CAYSPF010000066.1:0-2585 GCA_964432775.1 uncultured Geobacter sp. | reverse complement strand
AAGCCGGAAAGATCCACGGCCTCGCCGCGGGTTTTAAGGCGATCCTCTACGGTTTCAAGGTTTTCCCGTATGTATTTGGCGTCAAGCATGAAAAAGGCCTTTACAAGTAGTTAAACAAAGCTATATTTTCTAGCACTTGCCCGACGAATAGTCAATCTTTTTCAACTTTTTTTTCATATCAGCTTTTTTTATCACGGAACCCCATGTCTCCTGGAATTAGTATCTGCTTTTGCATAGCGCTGCTGTTTGCCGCGCCCCATACCGCCGGCGCTGAAAAAATCACCCTCACCGCCGTAGGCGATATCATGCTGGCGGGAAGTGGTGTCGCAACCTTTGCCAAGAGGGGTTACGACTACCCTTTTGCAGCCACGGGACGGGAACTGAGGCGCGCCGACATTGCGGTCGGCAACCTGGAGGCGCCCCTCACCAGAAGGGGCAGCGAGTTCCTCGGAAAAAAGTATCGCTTCAAGACAAACCCGAAGGCAGCCTCCTCCCTCAGAGCGGCCGGATTTTCCGTGGTCACCCTTGCGAACAATCATATCATGGATTTCGGAACGGTCGGGCTTCAGGAGACCATGGAGAACCTGGCCTCCGAGAAGATCCTCCATGTGGGAGCGGGAGCGAACCTTGCCGCGGCCCGACGGCCGGCTTTCGTGGAGCGCAAGGGGAAGAGAATTGCCTTTCTTGCCTATTCCCTCACCCAGCCCCTGGAGTTTTTCGCCGCCGAGAGCCGGGCCGGGACTGCGCCCGGATATTCGCGGTTTTTCCGGGAAGATATCCGACAGGCAAAATCTAACGCGGATTATGTGGTGGTGTCCTTTCATTGGGGAGCGGAGTTGTCGACATTTCCAAAATCATACCAGGTAGATGCCGGTCGCCGGGCCATCGATGCCGGAGCAGACCTGGTCATCGGCCATCACCCCCATGTTCTGCAGGGAGTTGAGCGGTATCGCGGGGGGCTGATTCTCTATAGCCTGGGAAACTTTGCTTTCGGCAGCACGAGTCGCCAGGCCGACACCAGCATCATCGCCAGAATTACCCTGGACGGTACTATCAGAGAGGTAGAACTTCTTCCCTTGAACGTGCTGAACAGCCAGGTGCGGTTCCAGCCGAAAATCCTGAACGGCGCCCGGGGAAGGGCGGTGATTTCAAGGCTGAATGAACTTTCCCGCAGTTGGAATACGGAGATTATCGCAGAGGGAGAGCGCTACCTGGTGAAAATGGATCCCGCGGACCGTCGCCCGACTGTCCGCTGACGATACGGAAGCGTCGTGCGCCAACGGAGGAAGGTATGCACCGACTGTTCGTGGCAGTTGACCTTGATGATAATGCGAAGGAAGCCATATCCGGCATCTGTACCGGAATCCCGGGAGTGAAATGGGTCGGAGCGGCACAACTCCACCTGACCCTCCGGTTTATCGGTGATGCTGATGATTCCCTGTGCGACAGGATACGGGAGGAGCTAACCTGCGTTGCCGCGGCCCCCTTTTCCCTGGTCCTGCGGGGAGTCGGTCGCTTTCCCCCGAAGAGGGATCCAAGGGTCCTCTGGGCCGGCATCGAACAGAGCGAAGGGCTGCTTTCCCTTCAGCGACTCATCGAGGAAGCGCTGGAGAGATGCGGCCTTGAACCGGAGTTGAGGGAATTCAACCCCCATATTACCCTTGCACGACTGAAGGACATACCGTTATCAATAATTGCTCCTTTCCTGGAGAGAAACAGGCTGTTTGCCGCACCTCCCGTCCCGGTGGTCGAGTTTCATCTCTTCTCCAGCACACTCTCCCCGCGAGGCGCCATTCACAATCGCCTGCTTTCCTATCCGCTCAAGGGATGAGCAACGACGTGGAAGATAGGACTGCGGTGTTGTCACTGAAGTCATGGGGAAACGTCCATATCGTTACGATGGCGCCGCGACAGGAAACGGCTTGATTTTTTCTCTTGGTTGTTTATAGTCGTAGAAGATTTCAATTCTCATTTGAATAAAGGACAAGAGGAGAATTCATATGGCAAGTGAAAAGGTGCTCGCCTTTGGCGACAGCAATTTTGAGACGGAAGTGATTCAATCGAAGATCCCCGTGCTTGTGGATTTCTGGGCATCATGGTGTGCCCCCTGCAAGGCGATAGCCCCTCTTATCGATGCTCTGGCCGAAGACTACGAAGGCAAAGTGAAGATCGGCAAGGTAAACGTGGATGAAAACCCCGCAACACCGGCAAAGTACGGTATCCGGGGGATTCCCACCATCATCCTGTTCAAGGATGGCAAGGTGATGGATCAGGTGGTCGGCGCCGTGCCGAAGGCCCAGTTGGAGGCGCTTCTCAAGAAGGCTCTGTAATCGCGAACGGAAAGAGATTGGATTCGGAACGAGCAATGGTCAGGCGACTCACGGTGTGGCTCACCGGCATGTATACGATTTCCCTGAAGTCGTCTAGAAAGGATGGTTACATTTGCTTCGAATGAAGAAATTTATATGGGGAGTTATTCTGGCGGTGGGTATGGCCGTCCCGGTTTCTTCCTATGCTCTGCCGCAGGCGGGAAAGCCTGCCCCGCCCATTAAGGTGGTTTCCACGTCAGGGCAGAAGATAACCCT
>CAYSPF010000065.1:10011-12288 GCA_964432775.1 uncultured Geobacter sp. | reverse complement strand
ATACCAGGACCCCGGTGATAACCGCCTTTATCGCCTTCCTGCTCAACGCGGGCTTCAGCCTGGCTCTCATGGGACCACTCCTCCACGGGGGGCTGGCCCTGGCGACCACCCTTTCCGCCATCTGCAACCTGGCGCTTCTCCTGTGGTTCCTTAGAAGGAAGATCGGTCCCTTTGGCGGCAGACAGATCACTCTGGAAGGGATAAAAACCCTTCTCGCATCCCTGCCCATGTCGCTTGCGGTTGCATGGGGAGTGAGCCTTATCGACTGGTCACGATCGGGCGAGAAGCTCCTGAAGGGAGGTGTGCTTTTCGCTTCCATCGCAGGCGGCATCGCCGTCTTTCTCTTGTGCGCCCACCTGCTCCGCTGTCAGGAGACGGGACGTGCGATGGAAATGGTCCGCAGAAGATTCAGGAAGTGAAAAATTCCGGGCAGGCGAACACTGATGACATCCGTCATTCCTTCAGTTGTTCACAGGAATACTCTCGGATTTGTCTTGTTAATGAAGAACTGTTCCACGGAAGAGTGCAACTAGCTGGAATAGTTGATTTCGCTGATAACATATTGATATTATAGTCAATATGGTTGTGAGTAAAATATAGGCAGATCGTGAAAAATCCTTGAAGAAAGTCATAAACAGGAGTTATCAACATCATTGTGCACAGCTTTTCCACAGTTGGTGTGGAGAATCCGCTACTCTCCCGATACCATGCGTGTTTTCCGGAAAACGAGACTATCGGTGAGCGGTTTCCACGGGCTGCGCCATTTCTTGTTCCTTCCGTTTCGCCTCTTCCCAGAGTCCGTCCATCTCCTCCAGCGAGGACTCCTGCAACTTTTTTCCCCGTGCATGAAGAGAATCTTCCACATGGGAAAAGCGCCGCATAAAGCGGGCGATGGTCTTCCGCAGGGCTTCCTCGGGGTTCAGTGAAAGAAATCTGCCGAGATTGACGATGGCGAACAAAAGGTCCCCCAGTTCCGCCTCCATCCGTTCCTGGTCGCCCGTGAACAGTGTTTCCTCCAGTTCCTTCAAT
Organism: uncultured Geobacter sp.; assembly: GCA_964432775.1. Classification (GTDB taxonomy): domain Bacteria; phylum Desulfobacterota; class Desulfuromonadia; order Geobacterales; family Geobacteraceae; genus RPRC01. Next base: position 11,259 of record CAYSPF010000065.1, on the reverse strand, counting down.
TCTTCCAGCACCTTCGCGAATACCGGGTCCACATGGTCCCAGTCGAAACCGACCCGTGCCGCCTTTTCGGTTATCTTCTGGGCTCGGAGCAGGGCGGGAAGGTTGCAGGGGACTCCGGAGAGGGCGGAACGCCTCTCTTCACCCTTCTCGGATTTTTTAATCCGTTCCCAGTTTTCGACGAGTTGATCGATGTCATCCACCCGCAGGTCCCCGAATACATGGGGATGGCGGCGAACCAGTTTGTCGCAGAGGACCTGAAGCACATCCTTCATGGTGAACTCGCCTTTTTCCTCGGCAATAGCCGAATGAAAGACGGCCTGCAGGAGGAGGTCCCCCAACTCTTCCTTCAACATCTCGGGGGACCCTGAATCAATGGCCTCCATAACCTCATAGGTTTCCTCCAGGAGGTATCTCTTCAGGCTTTCATGGGTCTGCTCGGCGTCCCATGGGCACCCACCGGGGGCACGCAGTCGTCGCATCAGTTCCATGAGACGGCTGAAGCCGTCGGTTTCTGTTTTCATGTGTACTGCCTTTCATCGGCGTGATTGATGGGCTATTAAACCCTTCGCACCGGGAAATGTCAATCTTCGGAAACCAATCCGCCTTCAAAAGGAAAAGGCCCGCGTACGGGCCTTTTCCAGGGATTCCTCGGTGCTGCGCCGATCGCTATTTCACCTGATCTTCCGGGTAGGCGTCGATGCTGTGAATTGCCAGGTCCGGACCGATGAATTCCTGTTCTTTGTCGAGACGAATGCCGACGGTTTTCGCGAGGAGGGTATACACCACGAAACTGCTCGTCAGGGCGAAGGCAACGGCCAGAAGGCTTCCCGCCAACTGGGAAACGAAGGAGACACCACCCATGCCTCCCAATTCCTTGTAGCCGAAGATACCGGCCGCAATCCCCCCCCAGGTTCCGCAGAGCCCGTGCAGGGGCCAGACACCGAGAACGTCGTCGATATGAAGCTTTTCCTGCTCGAACGTAAAGCCATACACGAAGATCAGCGAAGCAATGCCCCCGGTTAGAAACGCGGCAAGGGGATGCATCAGGTCGCTTCCGGCGCAGATGGCGATAAGGCCGGCAAGGGCGCCGTTATGGATAAAACCGGGATCGTTCTTGCCGGCGACAAGGGCAAAGAGTACTCCGCCCACCATGGCGAGCAGGGAATTTACGGCCACCAACCCGGAGATGCCCTGGATCTGGCCGGCGCTCATTACATTAAAACCGAACCAACCCACGGCGAGGATCCA
>CAYSPF010000065.1:0-9911 GCA_964432775.1 uncultured Geobacter sp. | reverse complement strand
CGGATTTCAGCAGGTTCAGCTACGGAGAGGAGCACCCCTTCAAGGTGCAGCGGTTTCGTCTCGCCTATGAGCTCATGGACGCGTACGGCCTGCTCCGACATCCCAACGCGCAGATTTTCGACTGCATCCCGGCGGACGAGGAAGACCTTCTTTCCTTCCATTCCCATGGTTATCTGGCGAAACTGAAGGAATTCAGTTCTTCGGATGAGCCGCGGGCCGACTTCCGCTATGGTCTCGGAGATATCGAAAACCCTGTATTCCGTGGTCTTTATGATTGGGCAAGGCTGGGCGCGGGGGGAACGGTAGAAGCGGCACGACTGGTAACAGAGGAAGGGTATGACATCGCCTTCAACCTGGCCGGAGGGTGGCATCATGCCCACCGGAGCAGGGCGTCCGGCTTTTCCTACCTCAACGACAGTGTTGTCGCAATCAATAAACTCCTGGAAAAAGGGAAGCGGGTTGTGTACCTGGATCTGGACGCACACCATGGAGACGGCGTGCAGGAGGCCTTCTACGACACGGATCGTGTCCTCACCATCTCCATCCACGAGAGCGGGATCCATTTTTTCCCCGGCACGGGGTCGGAAAAGGAGACCGGAAGCGGAAAGGGAAAGGGCTATTCGGTGAATGTTCCCCTCAAGGAACATACGGACGACGCCCTCTTCATGAAGGCCTTCGACGAGGTCGCTTTTCCCCTCATAGCCGCCTTTGATCCGGATGTCCTGCTGACCCAACTCGGTGCAGACACCTTCCGGACCGATCCGCTCACCCGTCTCGAGATCACCACGCACAGCTACAGCTACGTGGTGAGAAAGCTCAAGGCCCTGAAAATTCCCTGGGTAGCAGTCGGAGGCGGAGGGTACGAAAACATCAATGTGGCGAGGGCGTGGACCCTGGCCTGGGCCATCATGAACGGCGTAGATCTTTCTCCGCGGCTGCCTGCCCGGTTCATCAGGACCATTCAGGAACTGGGATATCCTAACAGGATGCTCCTGGACGCCATGCACTGGGCAGAGGACGACGACCGCAACCGTGCCCTCGATGCAGTGGAGAAAAGCATTGCGACAATCAGGAAGAAGGTCTTTCCCGTTATCATCGGCACGTATGGCTAGACTTCCCGGCAACAGGCAGTTGGAGGATTCGCGCGGCAGACAGCTCTATACGCTGAGGGATATCAACACCCTTGAGCAAAGGGAAAAGGAAATCATTTACCGCGGCATCCTGCCGCCACGGCTGTTCGAGCGGTTCGAGATCTCCCCCGAAACCTTCCATGGAGCGGACGGAGACCGCAAGGTCCGATTCATCGCCCCTGAAGGACTCGGTTTTCTCCGCGTAGAGGTGCGCCTCACTCCCGGTGTTCGCGATTGCGTGTTCTTTCTTGAGATTGCGGACACCCAGTTTAACCAGATGGAACTCGCGTTCTGCATTATCAAAGATCTATCCTCTCCCCGGTATGACGTTGATGTTGACCTCGCAGGCAGGGACAACAGCTTCGCCACTCTCGGCAGGAATATCCCGGAGGAGATACGAGCCATGGAAGCGGGGCTCTTCCCCAACCAGACCCACCGGGGCATGCGCATGTTTTCCGAGTTCCTTGGATTATTCGAGCGCTTCGTCGATTCTCTCGGCATGGAAATAATCATCGCGGAACCGTTGTCCTACGACAATGCAATCCGTTACGAAAAATACGGTTTCGACTACATCACCGGCAAACAGCTGATGCAGGAGATCAACGAGGGGTTCAGGGAAGGACACATCTACCACCGGCGTCTGGACGGTTCGACGCCGTTCCGTCGGCCCGGTTCCGAGCGGACCGTTCTCGGCAGGAGTTGGGCCATACACGACGGTATCCTCGACAGGCCGTGGGACGATATCAGGATATATCTTCAGGTGGGGCGAAATGCGGGGATTGACACCTTCCCGGAACGGGCGCGGAATTCCGCCCCTCAAAAGTAAGTTTGTACGATGTGTATCATGTAAGAAACGCCGCTATCCGGTTTTTCAACAATCGAGGGGAGAAAGAGCCTATGTTCGGATTCAGCGCCGCGGACTGGATATTCATTGCCGTTGTATGCGGCATCATCTTTATTTGTGTCCTCCTCAGCGGTATGAATAAGCAAAAGAATTGAGCAGCCGGGGATATCGTGATGTTTTCGAAAACACTGAGAGTACATGTCGGAGAGAGAGAGAGCCTGTTTCACAAGATTACCCACGGACTGGTGGGGAGCGTTTTTGAGCGCGATGAAGAGAATTCGTGCATCAACCTGCGCGATACGAGGGCGGTCGGGATACGCATTGCTCGAATAAACAAATCGTTTGGCCACAAGCACGTACTGAAGGATGTAGATCTGGAGATCCTTCCGGGAGAGACTTTTTCCATCATCGGTCCGTCAGGCACCGGAAAAAGCGTTCTCCTGAAACTGATAGTGAAACTTGATTCCCCGGACAGCGGAGAAATATTTATCGACGGTGTTCCCGTTTTTGGGGAAAAAAGCCGTGATTCCGAACGTGATTATCGCTACAGCATGGTCTTCCAGTCATCCGCCCTGTTCAACTCGCTCAGCGTCGGTGAGAACGTGGGCCTCTGGCTCCGGGAAAAACGGGTCTGCAAGGAGGTGCGTATCCGTGAGATAATCCGGGAGAAGCTCGCCATGGTCGGCCTGGAGGGAACGGAAAGCCTGAAGACCTCCGAACTCTCGGGCGGAATGAAAAAGAGGGTGGCCATTGCCCGCTCCCTGGCCATGAACCCGGACCTGATCCTCTATGATGAGCCCACAGCAGAGCTTGATCCCATAAACTCCGACGAACTGGCAAACACCATTATCAAGGTGCGGGAGACGACGCGGAACACCACCGTTATTGTAACCCACGACCTGAATTTCGCCCTCTACGTCTCCGACAGGATTGCCATGATGCACGACGGCCGTATCATCGAAACGGGAACACCGGCGGAGATAAAGGCGAGCGTCAACCCCATCGTTCGCGGGTTTGTCTATACCACGACCAAGGGGATCAAGGGTGAATGAGTACGCACACGTTCGTCACGCATCCGGATTCACAGGGCAGGCAGCAGTGCGAAGGGCGAGGGCGGAGATAATGATGGACACATTCCGCTATTTGCGCCATCATTGCCCGGAATACGGCGGAGAGACGAACCGGTTTCGCGGTTTGAGGGGAACATGGGAAAGATACTGATAATTGACGATGACGCATCCTTTCTTATTCTTCTCAGTTCTTACATCGAGCGGTACTATCCACTGCTCGATGTACAGACCTGCACCAATCCGCTGCAGGGGCTCCGGGCGATGAACAAGGAACTGGACCTGATGATCATCGATCTGGAAATGCCCCATCTTGACGGTTCGAAGCTGCTGAAATACGCGGCGGAGACGGGGATAAACAAGAACAGGATCATCCTCCTTTCCAGCCACGAGGCGGACTACCTGCACCACCATTTCCCCATGGGAACCTGTCTGGCCGTCCTGAATAAATTCGAGGCGGGGCAGAAGGCCGTGCTGGACATGATCTTCAGTTCGCTGGAGAAAAAGACCGCGGGATAAGCGGTTTCGTTTCGAATCTCACCTCATCTCAGAACTCCCCTCCCGGAAAAACTATGGATGTCATCACCACCCACGTAAACGCCGATTTTGATTGCCTCGGGGCGATGGTTGCCGCAAAAAGACTCTACCCCGATGCCATGATGGTGTTCTCCGGTTCCCAGGAAAAGAGCATGCGCGACTTTTTCCTGAAGTCCACCGGCTATGCCCTTGATTTCAAGCGGCTGAAAGACGTGGACACATCCCTCATCACCCGTCTCATCCTGGTGGACTGCCAGCACTCATCCCGTATCGGCAGGCTCGCCGAGGCCGCCTGCCGACCGGGGGTCGAAATTCATATTTTTGATCACCACCCGGACGTTCGGGGAGATCTCCATCCCTCCTGCGGAGAAATCCGGGAGTGCGGTTCCTCTACAACCATCCTGACCGGGATTCTGATGCACAAAGGGATCACGATTACTCCCGTCGAGGCAACCCTGATGATGCTCGGTATCTATGAGGACACGGGCAACCTCGTTTTCCCCTCTACAACGGTGGATGACTATCGTGCCGCAGCATGGCTCCTGGAGCAGGGAGCGAACCTTAATACGGTCGGTGATTTTATTACCCAGGAACTGACGTCTGAGCAGGTTTCCCTCCTCAACGACCTCCTCAAATCTCTGAAGACAATCAGTATCAACGGGGTGGAGATAACCATCGCCAAGGCGTCCGTTGACTACTACATAGGAGATATAGCGGTTCTGTCCCACATGATTCGGGATATGGAAAATCTCGATGTTCTTTTTCTCGCCGTCGACATGGGAAAGCGGGTGTATGTCGTCGCACGGAGTCGCATCACTGAGGTGGATGTGGGCGCCGTTCTCAGGGAATTAGGAGGCGGAGGCCACGCCCATGCCGCTTCGGCTACGATTAAGGATTTTACCATCATCCAGGTGGTGAGCCGTCTTGAGGAAATCCTTCGGACATGTGTCAACCCGAAGCGGACCGCGGCGGACATCATGTCCTCGCCGGTAAAAACCATGCCTTCCGCGGCCACCATCACCGAGGCCCGGGAACTTCTCACCCGTTACAACGTGAATGCCATGCCGGTCCTCGAAGGAGAAAGAATGGCCGGCATCATCTCGCGGCGCATCGTGGAAAAGGCGCTCTACCATAACCTGGGGAGCGTGCCCGTCACGGAGTACATGCACACCGAGTTTTTGCGGGCCGTGCCGGAAACACCCCTTTCGGAGATCCAGGAGTACATCGTCGGACGGGAGCGGCGACTTGTCCCGGTATTTGACGGAGAACGCCTGCTCGGCGTCATCACGAGAACCGATCTGCTCCGTGTTATGTATGCGGGATTCCATGACCGTGAAAAGAATGTCTATGACATTGCCAGTGACGACATTCCGGTCCGTCGGCGACGCCTGGATGGAATCATGAACAAACATCTCTCGCAACGGGTGATCACAAACCTGCGGGAACTGGGGGGAACCGGCGACAGGCTCGGCCTTTCCGTGCATGCCGTCGGCGGGTTCGTGCGGGATCTCCTTCTTGGAAACGAGAATCTTGATATCGATGTAACCGTGGAGGGGGACGGAATTCTTTTTGCCGAGACTTTTGCCCGTGAACACGGGTGCAGGGTGAAGAGCCACCAGAAATTCGGCACCGCGGTCATCGTCTTTCCCGACGGGTTCAAGATTGACGTGGCGAGTACGCGGCTGGAATTCTACGCATCTCCGGGGGCGCTACCGACAGTGGAACGTTCTTCCCTGAAGATGGACCTCTATCGCCGCGACTTTACCATCAACACCCTCGCTATCAGCCTGAACAGCAGGGATTTCGGGCTTCTCATCGACTTCTTTTCCGCCCAGCGGGATCTGCAGGACAAGATTATACGGGTTCTCCACAACCTTTCGTTCGTGGAAGACCCGACAAGGGTGTTCCGGGCGTTGCGCTTCGAACAACGGCTCGACTTCCGCATCTCTAAACATACGGAAAATCTCATCCGTAACGCCGTCAAGATGAATTTTCTCAGCAAGCTGGGAGGGAAACGGCTCCTCACGGAACTGGTAATCATTCTGAAGGAGAAGGAACCCCTCAGAGCCGTGGAACGCATTGCTTCCCTTGGTCTTCTCCAGTTCATCCACCCGGACCTGAAACTGACTCCGGAAATACGGAAAATGCTGGAGGAGTCGGCAAAGATCGTCTCCTGGTTTGAGCTTCTGTTTCTTGATCGACACTACGAGAAATGGGTGATCTACTTCCTTGTCCTCTGTGAACCACTGCTCCCCGACCAGTTTACGGAGACCTGCAAGCGGCTTTCCCTTTCGGAACACTATCGGCAACGGTTGTTCGAGATGCGGCAAAGGGTTGATTCCGTTCTGGAAGCCATGCAACGCAGGGTTGTACGGGGATCGGAGATTAAGCGGAGCGAGATCTATTTCTGGCTGGAAGGGCTTCCGGTGGAGGTCCTGCTCTACCTCATGGCGAAGGCCAGGGTCGATGGCGTACGCAAATGCGTCTCCCTCTACTTTACCCAACTCCAGGGGATTCGTTGTGCTATAAACGGCGAAGACCTGAAGGGGCTGGGCGTTCCTCCGGGACCGGATTTCAAGAAGATTCTTAATCGGGTCTTTCGGGCGCGACTGGACAATGAAGCTCTAACCCGCGACGATGAGATGCGCATTGCAAAAAGGGAGGCGAAGGTTTCTTCTTGACAGAATATACAGGTCTGCTAGTCTGTATCGAACTTGTAACCGTTATGTTGTTTGCTGAAACAAAACCGCCGGGTCCGGATGATGGGAAATAACGGGGCTGTAAAACCTTAACGCTGCACTCGCGACGTGGAAGCGGGGCGGCCGGACGTAGTCCCAGGGGTGGTATTTGAATAAGCTGCAAGTGCTCGTAGTAAGGGTTTTGTGTACGTTGTCTTTCTGTCTGATACAGGTTCCCTGCCACGCGGCTGAAACCATGTTTAAGGAAATTGCCAAGGATTCTGTATACGGCGGCATCGCCGGGACGTTGATTGGCGCGGCTACTCTCGCTTTTGCCCACAAACCGGGGGATCACCTGGAGTACATGGCATACGGCGCCGCGGCGGGTCTGGTGGGTGGCGCGACATACGGCTACTTCTCCTCGCGTGCGTTGATGGAAGTGGAAAACGGCAAGGTAAAATTTGCCATTCCAACCGTAATGCCCGACAAAAAGGACTCATCGCGAACAAACTCCGTTGTGGTTACCACGCAAATTATCAAGGGAAAATTCTAGCTTTTCCTCTCTATTTCATATCGTACCACGCGTTATTCTGGAAAGTGAGATATGTCATTGAGGGAGCAGGCGATTCTTCCTTTCAGTGTTCCGTCACTGCGCTGATTGACGCCTCGATTCCGTCCATCAGGCTCTTCAATTCATCAAGGGACACGGAAAGGGGAGGGAAAACCACGATGACGTTGCCGAGCGGGCGGAGGAACAGCCCGTGCTTCCGAGCCTCCCGGCAGACCCTGACGCCGACTCGCTCTTCCCACGGATACGCTTCCCGCGTTTCCCTGTTCCGCACCAGTTCAATCCCTCCAATCATCCCAATCTGACGGGTCTCTCCCACGTGTTCCAGGCATGCAATTCGTCGGAACCTCTCTTCCAGATACGATATTTTTGCGGGAAGCCGCGCCAGGAGTTCGTCTTTTTCAAACAGGTCGAGACTAGTAAGAGCCGCGGCGCAGGCCACGGGATTGCCGGTAAAGGTGTGGCCATGAAAAAAGGTTTTCAGTTCGCTGTACTCCCCCAGGAACATGTCGTATATTCCCTGAGTCGCAAGGGTCGCCGCGAGGGGGAGATAGCCGGCGGTGATCCCCTTGGACAGCGCCATCAGGTCGGGGGTGATCCCTTCCTTTTCGCAGGCGAACATGGCTCCAGTCCTGCCGAACCCTACGGCGACCTCGTCCGCGATCATCAGGATGTCGTATCGATCGCACAATTCCCGCACTTTTCTCAGAAAGCCCGGAGGCTGGTCAATCATTCCCCCGGCGCACTGCATCATCGGCTCGATGACAAGGCCGGCTGTTGTGTCGGCATGGGTTTCCATCAGTCGTTCCAGTTCCCGCAGACAATGACGTCCGCAGCTCTCATCACCGCTTCCCCCTGATTCGCAGCGGTAGCAGTACGGGGAGGGGGCCTGGATAGTTGGAAAGAGGAGGGGGCGGAACACCTCGTGGAACAGGTCGATGCCGCCCACGCTCACCGCGCCGATGGTGTCTCCGTGGTAGGCGTTCCTGAAGGTGATGAATCGGGTCTTCTCCCGGTAGCGGCCGCCCCGATGCTGCTGGTACTGGAATGCCATCTTGACGGCGCTCTCCACGGCGGTCGAGCCGTTGTCCGAATAGAATACCTTGCTAAGCCCCGGAGGCGCTACCTCCACGAGACGCTTCGCCAGGATTGCCGACCCCTCGCTTGCCAGCCCCAGCAGGGTGGAGTGTTCCAGCCTGTCCACCTGGGCCTTGACTGCTTCGTTTATCTCCGGACGGCAGTGCCCGTGCACATTGGTCCAGATGGACGCGACACCGTCCAGGTAACGGTTTCCATCGGTGTCGACGAGATAAGACCCCTCGCCGCGTGCAATCACGATCGGGGCCTCAGCTTCCCAGTCCCGCATCTGGGTAAATGGATGCCATACGTATTTCCGGTCGTAGTGCCGAAGCGTTTCGGTATCATACTGCATCATGCAATCTCTCCATTCAGCGCAGTTGCCAGCGGTTCTCCCTCGATGCACGCTGCCAGTTTCTCCACGATAGATTTCTCATCCATGCCCGGATGACGCCGAAGCACGCTCAGCAGCGGTACACCGGAAAGCCGCGCGATGATTCTCGGAGCGTATGACTCCGGCAGTCCGGGTTGTTCCGGCTGCCCGTTGATGACGACACCCAGCACCTCGATGCCGCGTGAACGGGCGCATTCACAGGTCAACAGGGTATGATTGACGGTTCCGAGATCGGGTCTCGCCACAATCAGGAGCGGCAGCTCGAGGCGTTTCGCCAGGTCGGCCACAAACAGATCGTCGGTAAGGGGGACCAGAAGACCACCCGCACCCTCCACTATCAGGAAATCGTGGTGCGCGGCGAGCCGGTCGAAAGACTCCCTGATACGTTCGTAGCGGATTGTCACGCCGTCACGCTGGGCCGCCTCCGAAGGAGCAAGTGGTTCCCGCAGGAGATAGGGGGACACATCGCCGGCGGACGAAGTGCACTTTGCGGCCCAGCGAAGCAGTTCGGCGTCCTCGGACACGAGTTTTCCTCCGTTTTCCAGCGCGCCGCTCGTGACGGGTTTGAAAACGCCGACATTGACGCCTTGGTCGCGCAGGTAACGAGCGATTGCCGCCGCCACGATGGTCTTTCCAACCCCGGTGTCGGTGCCGGTAACGAAGATTCCTTTGGAGCGCATATCCTCTTCCTTGTAAACTCTCGGTTCAGCAGCCGCAGACCGCTATTTCAAGGCCGAGATCCTTCAGCATCTGCCGATCCCGGGCCTCATCCCTGCCGCTGGTGGTCAGGTAGTTGCCGATCATGGTACCGTTGGCGCCGGCAAGGAACATCCAGGACTGCAAGTCGCGGAGATTCTTTTCACGTCCGCCGCATATGGTTATCTTTTTCGCCGGAAGAATCAGACGAAACAGGGCGATGGTGTGCAGGCATTCCAGGGGAGTCAGGAAATTCGCATCAGCCAGTCGTGTGCCGGGGATCGGGTTCAGAAAATTGATCGGTACGGAATCCACATCCAGCTCCCGAAGGGTGAAGGCAAGTTCTATACGCTGGGCCATGCTTTCCCCCATGCCGAAGATACCGCCGCAGCACACCCGGAGTCCTGCCTCTTTGACATTTCTGACCGTTGAAACGTCCTCCTCGTAGTCGTGGGTGGTGCAGATGCTCGGAAAAAATGAGCGTGAGGTCTCCAGGTTGTGGTGGTAGGTAACCGCTCCGGCCACCTTCAGCTTAACGGCCGTCTTCAGGTCGATGATTCCCAGGGAACAGGAAGGGGAAATGTCCGATTCATTCCGGATGAGCCGAAGCGCGGCGCAGACCCTGTCAAGTTCCTCGTCGCTCCCGATAGTCGTACCGCTCGTGACGATACCGAAGCAGCCCGAGCCGCTCTCCTCAGCCTCTCGTGCTGCTTCGAGTATCCTGGACTTTTCTACAAGTGGATACAGCGGTGCATCGGTTTCATGGTGCACAGACTGGGCGCAGAATGCGCAGTCTTCCCGACAGCGTCCCGATTTTGCGTTGATGATGGAACAGAGGTGGACCCGGTTCCCCACGAAATGCTCTTTTATCCGGCTTGCCGCTACAAACAGATCGAACAGATCCGGACCCGCGAGAGAAG
>CAYSPF010000064.1:0-12427 GCA_964432775.1 uncultured Geobacter sp. | reverse complement strand
GCCAGTTGTACATCCTGCGACGAATCAACATGTTCGCCGGTACACTTGCATACTGCCATGATTCTCTCCTCCTCCTGTGGTTTATGGTGTATGGCTCCTGCCGGGGCGTTGTAGACGTGGATATCTTTCCCGGAAAAGCCCTTGTAGCCCAACGTACAGCGGCAGAGTCCGGTCAGGGACTCAGATGAAACGGACAAACGTATCCTTCAGGTATTTCCGCTCAAGGATCTTGGCTATTCTCTTGATAAGGTTGCGCCGTATTTCCAGGTCCATGGGATGGGTGGGGTCCTGATGTGCTTCATTGATCTTCGTCCCGACGAGAAAGATGATACTGTCGCTCTCCAGGAGACGCTCCAACAGCATGCTGGCGGCGTTCCTTCTCGACGTGGTCTCCCCTTTTTCGAGGAACTGCGCCACCTTGGTAAGGGTAAGAAGTCCCTCGGTAACCAGATCGGCGCCTTCAAAGGTGGCAATCGGAGGAATGTCCCCGTCCGTTGTCTCCAGGTGATCCACGAGCTCTCGCTTCAGTTCCCGGGCAACGATATTTGCCGTTGTTCCGCCGCAGATGACCTTCCGGCCCTTGAAGGTATCGAAGATGCTTGCGAAGTGGGCATCCCGATTCTGGTGAAACGGGGGACCGGTCAATACCAGCAGGCGCCGGGGCTGCCTGAAGTAGAACACCCCGACAGTCATATCGTCATAGGCCTTGCCGCCCACTTCCTTGTCCAGAGCCTCTGCCAGGATCTTGCCGGCAAGGGACCGCGCGGAGATGCGGGGATCACGGCATACCTGATCCAGGACGAATCTCTTACAGCCCTCGACCCGCCAGCCCAGCTTCAGCTGTTCGGTGCCGATGCCTGACTGTGAAATGCCGTCCGACATAATCACCAGACGGTCCTCCGGCAATGCCTTCAGGCTGTAGGTCTTCATCTTCCTCCCGTCGAGAGCCGGGGACTCTACTTCTTTGAAAGGTATTGCCAGCGCTTCACCCTTTCGGATGAGAAGAAACGGAGGATTATCCATCTCGACAATACTGATGTCCGTCTGCATCCTGATATCGACGATAGTGTATGTGGCATAGCTGATATTGCGTATCCTGCACACCGGCAGGGCATTCATGATGGTTTCGGCGGAGCAGATCAGATCCACATCGCTGGCCGTAAATTTCAGCGCCATGGTCGCCGTCATGGTCGAAAGGATGTTCGCTTTCAACCCGTGACCGAGCCCATCGGAAAGCACCGATATCACCCGATCTTCTTCTACGAGCTTGTGAGTCATAAAGGAGTCGCCACAGATATCCTGTCCGTGCCTGTTCTTCTGGCACGACTCGATCTCGATAAACAGGTCGTCAGGCAGGCTGTCTTCCTTGACTTCATTGTTCTCCGGCAAGGAGCGTCTTCTAGGAAGCATCCGCATCGTCCTCCGGTTGTTCAAGGAGGGCGATGTCCTTGGATGAGAAGCCGTAGGCAAGGGACCTGAGCAGAATTTCCGTGTCCGCCATGTTCTCTCCCAACCTGAAGGCAATCTCCTGAACGGTTTCCAGGTTCTTGCGGATTACCTGCTTGGCCCGCTGGGCGATCTGCTCACGGTGCATTTCCGTTCCGGTCACATCCAGGATAACCCCGCCGACCACCTGATTGGTCTCAATGGTAAAGATGGTGACATTGTAAATCTTGTTATTTATATGCAGCGCATCCCGGTGTATATCCTGCCCCGTGAGCAGCACCGGATGGAACAGATCCGAGAACGGCACTAGCTTTTCGAGACAGGCGCCTTCAAGCCCCGGATGCACCTGGTTGGTGAAGAGAGATTCCTCGTCGAACATCTGGATGAAGTTCTCGTTGCATTCGATTACCTTCATGTCCGCGCCGACGATTACGACGCTCATGGGTATGCAGCGCAGCAGGGCGTTTGCCTTCTTCTGGGCAAGCTTGCGCAGGTGAGACAGACACATGGAAGGTTCGGCCCGTCCCGTGAGCAGCGCCCGTGCCAATGTCCGGCAGGTATCGTAACCGCACCCGCCGCAGTTCAGCTCGTCTTCCTCCATGAAAGCCCCTACCTGGTTCAACGCCTTGCGGATCTGTTCCTCGGTATGATGCTGGACCGGCAGCGGCGCTTCACGGTGCAGACCGTCAATCTCCACCAAAACGTTCCGCGCGATTCGCTCGGTGGGGAGGTTGGCTCGGCTGTACACCTCCAGTTCGTCGAGGAGATACGGTCTTTTTTTACTGGTGCAGGGACCATGCACGCAGCTTCCCTGGCAGGCGAGAATCTCCACGAAGACCCGTGTATTGAGCTCGTCAATCTGAAGGCCGGTCAACGCCCTGTTGATGCAGTAGACACCTGCCAGGGTCATGAACCGGACATCCTTGAAATCACCGAACAGCCTGATGGTTTCGTTCATGCCCCCTTCAACGGGATACAGTGCGCCTTCGTTCGCCTCTTCGGGAACGAATTGGTCATCCCCTCCCGGAAGCATGTTCAGGGGGTCGATTCCTTCCTCATTAAACCAGCGGTGCAAATCCTGGAAGGTCAAGGAAACATCAAGGAGGTCCGGGTGGCGATCCGCCTCCCGCTTTTTCGAAGCGCACGGACCGATGAAGACGATGCCGATCTCATTGCCGTAGATCTTGCGGAGCAGCCTGCAATGGGAAAGAAGCGGTGAAAGGATGGGGGTAATGGAATCCGCCTGTTCAGGGAGATACTTCTGAACGAAATCCACGGCCGCCGGACAGGCCGAAGAAATCGTCAGCTTGGCATCGCTCTGCCGAAGCTGCTCGGCAACGCGCGCCGAAACCTGCTGGGCGCCGAGGGAGGTTTCACTCACCGCTTCAAAGCCAAGCTTTTTCAAGGCTGCTATCAGGAACGGGGGTTCCAGGCCCGCAAACTCTCCAACATAGGAGGGGGAGATTGATACGTAGACACGCTGCTTTTCCTTGAGAAGATCCTTTGCTCGATAGAGGTCGTCACGAACCTTCTTCGCTTTTGTCGAGCAGACATCGACGCAGTGCCCACAGAATATGCACAGGTCGGAGGCGATGGAGGCCCGCCCCTCTTCAATCTCGATTGCCTTGACGGGACACTTGCGAACACACTTGAAACAGTCCTGACACTCGGTCTTTTCCGTATAGACAGGCTTTCTCGATTCCATGCTATTCACCCGAATTCTTTCCTATGCAGCGCTCCAGAAGGTCGACGAGTATTTCCTGGTTCACCTCGTGAAACATCTGGCCGTTTATCTGCAGGTTCGGCCCCTTGCGGCACTCCTCTTCGCATCTGCTTCCCACCAGTTCCACCTCGGCGGTACAGCCGTGATCCTCCAGGTATTTCTCGATAAACTCCAGGTTCTTCCTGTTCCCTCTGCGGAAACAGGAACTCCCCATGCAGATCCTTATTCTCGGTTTCACGGCAATCCTCCTACTCGGAACCTGCGGTCGGCCTGCCCCGTGTCAATCGTGTGGAAAGCACAGCCAGTCCGGACAAGAGATCTTCTTTCTGGAGGATAACATGTTCCGGAACGGAGATATTTACGGAGGTGAATATCCAGATGGCCTGGATAGCGGCTTGTACGAGAAGATTCGTTACCTGCTGCGCATCTTCCGGAGGCACGCACACTATTGCCATGCAGATAGTGAGCCTTGCCAGTAATTCCTCAAGCCTGGAAACGGGAAAAACCGTAACGCCGTGAATCGAGGTGCCCGTCTTCTTGGTGTCGGTGTCAAAGGCTGCGACAATCCTGACGCCGAACTTTGACAGCTCACGATAGCCGAGAAGCGCGGTTCCCAGCTGTCCGGCCCCGACAATACATGCATCCAGCGTTTTCCCCCACCCCAGGAATTCTTCGATGGCGGTGATAAGATCCCGGATGCGGAATCCGACACGCGGTGTGCCGCTGATACCGGTCAATTCCAGGTCTTTACGCACCAGAATTGCTTCGATACTAATCTGCTCCGCGAGATACGCCGACGAGACGAACTCCTCGCCCTTGGCCGAGAGGCCACGAAGGATCTGGAGGTAGGTGGGCAGGCGCCTGATTGTGGGCAACTTGTCGATTTTAAGCGTCTTAGGATTCATGCAGCCACGGAAAGATATCCTCGGGAAGAGAGCAAATCGATATTCATTTATCATATAGCACGACACATCACTTCGGATCAAGCAGTTTGACAATTTATTTAGCCAAACTGAAAGCACACCTATTTAGTACGTAAAATCAGATGAAAACTATTTGTGTCACAAGGGAAAATGAGGAGAGGCTATATGCCGGGGAATAGAGCGACACTCTTGTAATGGGGGCAACCGGGACACAGCAATTTTGACAGATGCACCCGGTTGATTTCCCGGGAACGTATCCTGATACCAGGTTGGCCCGGGCACACTTCAGGAAATGGCGCCCCGGTAAACTTCCAGCGCGGCTGGGAAAGGTTTGAGCGCCCGTTCGAAGATACCGAGCGAATAGGCGATGGCAAGTCCGTAGTTGGTTATGGGCACCCCGGCCTGCCGGCAGCGGATGATGCGTGACAGGACCTCGCGCCGGTTCCACATGCAGGCGCCGCAGTGGACCGCCAGCTTATAGGAAGAGAGGTCTTCCGGAAAATCGTGTCCCTGCACATGGGTAAACTCAAGTTTTCCGCCCACATACTGGCGCAGCCAGCGGGGAAGCTTCACCCTGCCGATATCCTCACCGATGGGATGGTGGGAACAGGACTCGCAGATCAGCACCCGATCGCCGGGGACGAGGTTTTCGATGGCAAGCGCCCCGCGCACGAACTCGACCAGGTCGCCCTTGAAACGGGCAAACAGGATGGAGAAAGAGGTCATAGGGACATCGTCGGGCGTGTCGCCCGCCACCTTGAGGAAAGCCTGAGAATCGGTCACCACCAGGGCAGGCGGCCTTTTCAGCCGATCAAGGGCATCCCGCAGCTCCCGTTCCTTCACCACCATGCAGTATGCGTCGTTGTCGAGGATGTCCCTGATGGACTGCACCTGGGGAAGGATAAGACGCCCCTTGGGTGCCTCCAGGTCGATAGGTATCACCAGGACTGCCATTTCGCCCGCCGGGACGAGGTCGCCGATAATTGCCGGGGTATTGATGAATTCCTCGGGCGCCGACCTGATGAGCGCCTCTCGTAGATCGAGAATCCCCTCGCCCCGGGCCGCCGATGTCTCGACGCAGGGAATCGACAAATCCTTCAACCTGGACTCCCGGGCGGAATCGACCCCGGCAATGTCCGTCTTGTTGAATACCACGATAACAGGGATCTTCCGCTCACGGAGTTCCGACAGGATTGCATCTTCGAACTCCCCCCAGTCTCCCGCCACGGAGACGATGATTCCCACGTCGGTCCGGTCGAACACCTGGCGCGTCTTCTGTACGCGCATCTCACCAAGGGCGCCCACATCATCGATACCGGCGGTATCGATGAACAGGACCGGTCCGATGGGGAGCAACTCCATCGGCTTCTCCACCGGATCGGTAGTGGTCCCGGCAATATCGGATACAATGGAAACGGCCTGCCGCGTCAGCGCGTTGAGCAGGGAGGATTTCCCCACGTTCCTCCGGCCGAACAGGCCGATATGAAGTCGGAATCCCTTGGGCGTGGTCTTCATCTGGTACTATTCTCCTTCCTGAGCGGGGAACCGAGACGAGTCACGCTCTCCGCCGATACCATGTCGTCAAAATCACTCTCCGTGAGAAGGCCGCGCTCCAGCACCACGGCGCGAATTCCCTTGCCCGAAGCCTTTGCCTCCGCGGCGATCTCCTGGGCCGACTGGTAGCCGATCCGGTCCACCAGCGCGGTTACAGTTGCCGTAGCGCCGTCAACATGCCGTCGGCACCGCTCCTCATCCGCCTCGATACCGGCGACGCACAACCTGCGAAGGATTGAACACGCGTTGGTGAGCAGATCCAGGCTCCCCAGCAGGGAGTCGGCGATAAGGGGAAGGAAGGCGTTCAGTTCCAGATTGCCGAGGGAGACGGCAAAGGTGATGGACTGGTCATGGGCCATCACTACCAAGGCAGCCTGGGAAACAGCCTCGGGGATGACCGGATTGACTTTGCCCGGCATGATGGACGAGCCGGCCTGCCTCGGCGGCAGACGAATCTCGCCGATACCCGCATCGGGACCTGAGGAGAGAAGCCGCAGGTCTCCGGCCACCTTGAGCAGATTGCTTGCGCAGGCCTTGAGGATGCCGCTCACCTCGACGAAGACATCGTTGTTCTGGGTCGCTTCAACAAGGTTTTCCGCCCGGGCCAGGCCCAGGCCGGTAATGCTCCGCAGGTGCTCGGTCACCCGGAAGATATACTGTCTCGGCGCGGCCAGTCCGGTGCCGACGGCGGTACCTCCCAGGTTGAGAACCCGCAACCGCTCCTCGCACTTGTAGATCCGCCAGCGATCACGGCCGAAGGCCTCGGCATAGGCAGACATCTCACGCCCCAGGGTGATGAGAACCGCATCCTGCAGCTGGGTCCGCCCGACCTTCACGATATGGGCAAAGGCCTTTTCCTTGCCCTGAAACTCCTCCAGCAGGGCAGTGACCTCGCGCTCCAGGTCCCGGAGCCGCTGAATCGCCGCCACCTTGAGGGCCGTCGGATAAGTGTCGTTGGTGGATTGGTGGAGATTGATATCCCCCAGAGGGCTGACCACGTCATAGTCGCCCGGCGAGCGACCGAGCAGAACAAGCGCCCGGTTCGCAAGCACCTCGTTCACGTTCATGTTGGTGGAGGTGCCTGCCCCTCCCTGAAGTGCATCGACAAGGATGTGTCCGTCCAGCTTCCCGTCCATCATCTCGGCGCAGGCGCTTTCAATGGCGAAGGACTTGGAATCATCCCACCAGCCGAGCTCATGGTTGGTCCGGGCGCAGGCCAGCTTCACCGCGCCGCAGGCATGGATCAGGGCGGGATTTACGGTTCGCCGGGAAAGGGGGAAATTTTCCACCCCCCGCACGGTGTGGATGCCGTACAGTGCATCGGCAGGCACTTCCCGCTCGCCTAGGAGGTCTTTTTCAGATCGGTATTCGGTCATAGTCTTTTCTTGATAACGAACGTTATTGGAATGCCGATGCGTAGGGGCGATCCTTGTGATCGCCCTCGATCCTTGTGATCGCCCTCGATCCTTGTGATCGCCCGCCTTGTGCGCGCCCGAAACAAGGGCAAACACGAGGTTTGCCCCTACGAATGCGATTGGAATCCATCTATGATTAAAGATCAGAAATACAGATCGTGATCTCCGTTCTCCTTGATGCTTCTGAGTCGCTTCACCACCATGTCCTTGGTGTCGCCGTCCGGCAGCTTGGCCAGTTCCTCGGCGATAAGCCTCTCGCCGACCTGGCGCGTTTCCGGAGTGGCGTAGTCCGAAAGGTATTCCTCCAGTGTCAGAAGCGCGTTGGGGGTACAGAACTCCTTGATGAATCCGGGGATGCTGAATTCCATGAAATGCTCCCCGGTCCGGCCGACCCGATAGCAGGAGGTACAGAAACTCGGCACGTATCCGTCCGTCATCAGTTCACGCATGACATCGTCCAGTGACCGTATGTCTCCCAGTTGAAACTGCTCCCGCTCCATGACTTGGGCGTCGCCCGCCTCGGTATAGCCGCCAAGTTCTATCCTGCTCCCGGCGTCTATCTGCGATACGCCGAAGGACATGCATTCGCGGCGAATCCGGGCATTCTCCCGCGCGGTGAGGATCAGGCCGGTATAGGGAACGGCAAGGCGGAGCACCGCGATGAGTTTCTTGAACTGATCGTCTTTCACCAGGAATTTCTCGTCCAGATCGACACCGGTGGCGGGTCTGAGCCGAGGGAAGCTGATGGTATGGGGACCGACGTTGTACCGCTCCTGCAGGTGGAGCGCATGGGTCACGAGACTCAGAACCTCGAATCTCCAGTCATAGAGGCCGAAGAGGACACCGAGTCCCACGTCGTCACAGCCCGCCTCGAAGGCGCGGCTCAGGCCGTCCAGCCGGTACAGGTAATTCCCTTTGCGTGTGTTCGCCGGGTGGATGCGGCCATAGGTTTCATGATGGTAGGTCTCATGGAATATCTGATAGGTGCCGATGCCCGCAGCTTTTACGGTTGCATACCCTTCGTGGTCAAGGGGAGCGGCATTGATGTTCACCCGACGGATCTCGCCGTGGCCGACCTTGGTCTCATACACGGTGCGGACCGACCTGGCGATGAATTCCGGGTCGTACGCCTGATGCTCACCGAACACCAGGATGAGTCGCTTGTGCCCCTTGTTCTCCAGGGCCTCCACCTGTTGGCGGATCTCATCCTGGTTCAGGGTGCGCCGGATTGCCATGGTGTTGCTCCGCTTGAAGGCGCAGTAGGAGCAGTCATTGACGCACTTGTTGCCGATATAGAGCGGGGCGAAAAGCACGATACGGTTGCCGTACACGTTCTTTTTCAACTGTCGGGCAGTCTCGAAGATCTCCTCGTTCAGCTCCGGGGTGTCGGCAAGGAGCAGGGTCGCCGTCTCCTCGACGCTCAGCGCCTCCTTTGCCAAGCTCTTGGCAATAATCCCGCGAACACGGTCCGCATCGGGCCTTTTCCCGACCAGAAGCCCGTTGATAAAATCCTCATTGATGAAATCAACCGCACAATCACTCAACGTTACTGCAGGCATTCCGCTCATACGCGTGCACCTCTCTTGTTTATTCTCACCCTGCTATACAGATTTGGTCTTGTTCAGGGAATCACCCCGCCCTGTACCGATGGTTCTGCCCATGGCTCGGATTCGCGCCTGAATGCGGGCGTTGCTTTCATCCGCGTTCTCGTCACAACTGGACTTGGCGGGATAGATCTCATACAGTTCACGATATCTGCGCGGCGTCAGGTTGGGCATGCAGATGTTGGCCCCGCGCGAAAGCCCGTGCTCACGCCCTTCAACGCGATTGATCGTAGCCAGGGCGGTTGTGCTCGGGATATTGATCAACGGACAGGTAATCCGGGTGAGCGCCACCACCTTGCAGGTTGTCAGTTCCGTTGCGGTGACCTGCTCCGGCGAGGTCTCCGCCCCTTCCGCCGCGATTCTGCCAAGGGGTGTGTCCGGATGGGGTATGTAGGGACCGATTCCGATCATGTCGATGTCATATTGCCTGAACAGCAGAATATCGTTCGCCAGGTCGTCCCATGTCTGGCCGGGAATGCCGACCATGATCCCGCTCCCCACCTCGTAACCTATCTCCCGCAGTCTTCGTAAAATTTGAAATCTGTCCGAGTGACGGCCGGGCAGCGGCGGGTGGATGCGGTCATACAACTCCCGGTTCGAAGTCTCGAATCGTAGCAGGTAACGATCCGCCCCGGCCCGGCGCCATGCGACCAGATCGTCGTCCTGCCGTTCCCCGAGGCTGAGGGTTACGGCGAGACCGGTTTCTTTCTTGATCCCGCGGATTATTTCGGCGAGCCAGTCCGCTGAAATGCCGTAATCCTCGCCCGACTGCAGCACCACCGTACCATAGCCGAAACCGACCGCGAGACGGGCGCAGTCCAGTATTTCATCGGCCCCCATGCGGTACCTGCGTACACCGGGATTACCCACGCGGATTCCGCAGTACCCGCAATCACGGGCGCAGACATTGGATATCTCTACCAGTCCCCGCAGATGAACCTCATCACCCACATTCTCCCGACGTACGGTATCCGCACTATGCCACAACTCTTCAAGCCGGTTCTCATCCTCAGTTTTCAGCCAGGCGAGTATCTCGTCCTTCTTCATTCTTGCTCCGGGTGTTTATGGCATTTGCCGCCTTTAGTGCGACGGTTCGATACCGCCACGCTCTTTGGCGTGTATGACAATCTCACGTAACAATCGAGAATTCTTTGACCTGGGTCAATTTTTGCGGTTTTGAAAAATATTTTCCTTCAAAGAAAAAAGGTGTCCGGATGACTGACATCCGGACACCTTTTCCGTACCCCGCTACCGGACTCCGGCTGATATGCTCAGCCGAAACCGGAAGCGGTAGAGCCCTTCATTACCCCCCAAGCTTGGAGCGCTTGAAGTAGTGAGTATGGAGCAGGTGATGCGACTTTTCGCTCAGCGGTTTGCCGAGATACTTCTCATACAGCTCGATGATATAGGGGTTTTCATGGG
This sequence comes from uncultured Geobacter sp., assembly GCA_964432775.1. Classification (GTDB taxonomy): domain Bacteria; phylum Desulfobacterota; class Desulfuromonadia; order Geobacterales; family Geobacteraceae; genus RPRC01. The sequence continues at coordinate 2,340 of CAYSPF010000064.1, read as the reverse complement.
ACTTGCGAATCTTCTTGCCGGCATCCTCATCGTACAGAACCTTGGTTCTCTTCTTGAGGAGTTCCACGTCGCCATGATGATAGGGCTGACCGCCGCCGCCGATACAACCGCCGGGGCAGGACATGATCTCGATGGCATGGTATTCGGATTTGCCTGCGCGAACGTCTTCGAGAAGCTTGCGGGCATTGCCGAGCTCATGGGCGATACCGATGTTCAGGGTGTGAGGACCGACCTGAACCTTGGCGGACTTGATGCCCGCAAAACCACGAACCGCTTCGAAGTTGACGTTTTCCAGCGTCTGGCCGGTTGCCAGTTCGTACGCGGTTCTGAGGGCGGCTTCGATAACACCGCCGGTAGCGCCGAAGATCGGCGCCGCGCCGGAAGATTCACCGAGAGGAGCGTCGAAATCTTCATCAGGCAGGTTGGCAAAGTCGATGTTCATTCTCTTGATGAGACGTGCGAGTTCACGGGTGGTGATGGAGTAATCGACATCCGGGTTGCCGTTGACCTTGAACTCTTCACGGGCGCACTCGTACTTCTTGGCGAGGCAGGGCATGACGGAAACAACAACCATCTTCTCCCTGGGAATACCGAGGATGTCGGCATAGTAGGTTTTGGCAATGGCGCCGAACATCTGCTGAGGAGACTTGGCGGAAGACGGAACGTCGAGAAGGTCGGGGAACTGGTGCTCGAAGAATTTGACCCATGCCGGGCAGCAGGAGGTAAGGATAGGCAGCCTGACGGTCTTGTCGCCGTCAAGGTAGCGGGTCAGCCTGTCGAGGAACTCGCTGCCTTCTTCCATAATGGTAAGGTCGGCTGCGAAGTCGGTATCGAATACGTGGTCGAAACCAAGGCGACGAAGAGCCGCCGCCATCTTGCCGGTGACGGATACGCCCGGCTCGACGCCCAGGTCTTCGCCAAGGGCGGCGCGGACAGCCGGTGCTGTCTGGACGACCGTGACCTTATCAGGGTCGGCAATGGCGTTTACTATTTCCCAGGTGTGGTCTCTTTCAACCAGCGCGCCTACCGGGCACACCGCGGTGCACTGACCGCAGAAGGTACAGACGGAATCTTCGAGGTTCATCTCGAAAGCCGGTGCAACGACTGCATTGAAGCCCCTGTTTACACCGGAGAGAACGCCGCAGGTCTGCACGTCGTTGCACATGGTTTCGCAGCGACGGCACATGATGCACTTGTCCATGTCACGGATAATGGAGGGGGAGATGTCTTTCCGGTAGGTGGACATGACGCCCTCATACCGGATTTCACGGAGACCGAATTTCTCGGCAACCGCCTGCAGGTCACACTCACCGGACTTCTGGCAGGTGAGGCAATCCTTGGGGTGGTCGGAGAGCATCAGTTCAAGAACGGTCTTCCTGGCATTGAGAACACGCATGGTGGTGGTTTTTACCACCATCCCGTCGGTAATCGGGGTAGCGCATGCCGGGGCAAGATTCTTCCTTCCTTCCACTTCAACGACACAGATTCGGCAGGAAGCCGCCATGTTGTTCACCGCCAGATCCTCGAGATTGAGGAAGCAGAGGGTGGGGACGTCGATGTTAAGTTTCTTGGCGGCATCAAGGATCATGCTGCCCTGCGGTACCTCGGTTTGTTTACCGTCAATGGTAATTTTTAGCATAGACATGTATATGTGCTCCTTTTCATATCAATTTATTTCTTGACTATTGCGTCGAACTTGCACTTGTCGATGCATGCGCCGCACTTGACACAGGCGGCCTGATCGATAACATGAACTTCCTTCACCTTTCCGGAAATGCAGTTCACCGGGCAGACGCGTGCGCAGAGCGTACAGCCGATGCACTTCTCGGGGAGAATGACGATCTCGAGCAGGTTCGTACATACACCGGCCGGACATTTCTTGTCTTTCACGTGGGCAAGATACTCGTCGGCGAAGGTGTTCATAGTGGACAGAACCGGGTTGGGCATGGTCTGACCGAGACCGCAGAGGGCGGTGTCCTTGATGTTGACGGCAAGGGTCTTCATTTTTTCGAAGTCTGCTTCGGTACCGTTACCCTGGGTGATCTTCTCGAGAATCTCCCAGAGACGCTTGGAACCGATACGACACGGAGTACACTTGCCGCAGGTCTCGTCCATGGTGAAATCCAGGAAGAACTTGGCGATGTCAACCATGCAGTTGTCTTCGTCCATGACGATCATGCCGCCGGAGCCCATCATCGAGTTCTTCGCGAGGAGGTTGTCGTAATCGATGGGCACATCGCAGTCTTTGAAGGTCAGTGCGCCACCGGAGGGACCACCGGTCTGAACTGCCTTGAACTCCTTGCCGTCGGGGCAACCGCCGCCGATTTCGAAGATGATTTC
>CAYSPF010000063.1:2846-12478 GCA_964432775.1 uncultured Geobacter sp. | reverse complement strand
GGAACCCACTGTTCGTCTACTATTTAGTTTTCAAAGACCAAGTAACCGCGACAGAGTTTTCGAGGTAAAAAGTCAGCTCGAAACTTCCTGGAAAAGAATCTTTCCCGTCGAGGGAGTGCGTTTATACCAAACACCTCTCCCACCTGTCAAGAAAATAAAAACAGAAAAAATAAAAAAATTGATTTGCTCCGGCAATTCCTTCATCCTGTCCGGCACAAGCGGAAGGGCGCAAGCGGAATCATGCGTATCTTCGGTTACTTGGAAAAAGAGGCTCCATTCGGCAGGAGAATGATATGAACGGCCAGCACAGAAAAGATATCCATACCGGCCTCACGGTTGCAATAGTCCTGAAGAGAGACCAGCGCAGCGGAAAGCTTACACAGGGGATTGTCAGGGACATTCTCACCAGCGCTCCGTTCCACTCACGGGGAATCAAGGTCAGACTGGAAGACGGTCAGATCGGAAGAGTTCATGCCATCCAAGAGAGTTCGGCGATGGACGGGGAAGCGTAGCATGACTACCCTGGACAGGTCGTCACGCAACCGCTTAACAATGAGACTCCTTCCCCACTTTGCCGGCGACACGCTTTTTGATGCAATCGCCCGGGCGGTATGCCTGGCCGGCTGCCTGCCGCGCAAAGAGCTCTACGAGGCGTGGGAGGTTGCGCGGCGGGTGCGGCGCCGTTTCCGGGGAGGCCGGATAGTGGATATGGCAGCAGGGCACGGTCTGCTGGCCATGATCCTCCTTCTCCTCGACGACAGCTCTCCCGAGGCCCTGGCAGTCGATCGGCGCATTCCGGAAAGCGCGGCGACACTTGCCGCATCCCTGACGGAAACCTGGCCGCGACTCAAGGGCCGGGTGCGGTTTGTGGAAGCGGATTTGGAGAAAGTACCGCTACAGCAAGGCGATGTGATAGTCTCGGTACACGCATGCGGCGGACTGACCGACCTGGTCATCGAGCTGGCACTGGGCGCCGGGGCCAGGTTGGCGGTACTTCCCTGTTGCCACGACCTCGACGGCGCCGACCTGGGCGGCCTGCAGGGGTGGCTGGACGGCCCGCTCGCGATGGATGCGGCACGTGTCGCGCGCCTGCGCTGCCATGGGTACCGGGTCGTTACCCAGTTGATACCGGGAGATATCACCGCGAAGAACCGGCTGCTGTTTGCTGAACCCGCATCCCTGATGCCATCAAATCACCTGTAACGAAACCTGGGGTGAGCACTCCGTCGGCTGAAACAGATCGAGTGCTCACACACGTTCGATGGAATTCCATGCTTATCATTGTTGAATCGCCGACCAAGGCGAAAAAGATACAGTCGATCCTCAAGGTGAAAACCATGTCCACGGTGGGACATTTTAAAGACCTGCCGGACTCCCGGATGGGTGTCGACCTGAAGACGTATGAACCTACCTTCGTCTACCACGACAAGAAAAAACATCTGCCGAAAGAGCTTCGTGCGGCGGCCAAGGGGGAAACCGTCATGCTGGCCGGTGACCCGGATCGGGAAGGCTATGCCATCAGCTGCCATATCCATGAAGAAGTAAAATCAGTCGCCAAGGAATGCTTGCGTATGGAGGTTTTCGAGGTGACCGAAAAGGGCCTCCGGGAATCCCTTGCCAAGGCGGCGCCTTTCGAGGAGACAAACGCCGGTCTCTACAACGCGTTTCTCGGGCGAAGGATCGGCGACCGGCTGGTTGGCTATATACTTTCTCCCATTGCCAGCAAAAGTCTGCGCGGAAAGTACAGCGTCGGTCGGGTGCAATCCCCCGCGGTTCGTCTGGTAGTTGACCGTGAGAGGGAGATCCGCACTTTCATCCCATCCCCGTACTGGATACTGGATATCCAGCTGGATAAAGACGGAACGCTGTTCCTGGCTCGCCATGTCAACGGAAAATTCGAGCAGCGTGCGAATGCGCAATCAATCCTCGATGCGATTCGGGGGGAAACCCATGCCCTGGCCGTAAAGGTCGACAGGAAAAAGACGCGGCAATCCCCCAAGCCGCCATTCACGACAGTTGACCTGCAAGCAGCCGCGGCCTCCCGCCTGAAGTTCACCCCGGAACATACCATGAAGCTTGCGCAGGCGCTTTTTGACCACGGCATCACAACATACCACCGAACCGATTCCGTGCGCATGGATGAGGCGTTCATCGCCGAGATACGGGAATTCCTCGGCAAAGCCCTCGGCGATCGCTATCTTCCGGCAAAACCCACCCTGCATAAGTCAAAGAATTCCCAGGCCGATGCCCACGAAGGCATCCGTCCGACACGCATGCACTCAACCGCCGACATCCCGGCCATAATCGGCAAAGAAGGGCTTACCCCCGACCATGCCAGGCTCTACGATCTTATATTCAGGCGCGCCGTGGCGAGTCAGATGGCATCGGCACTCTACGACTCCACAACCATGTTGTTTGAAATAGCAGAGGAAAAGTTCAAGGCCGCCGGGCGGGTACTCACCTTTGACGGCTTTCTCAAGGTGTACGCCGAGGCTGACGAGGAAAACGATACGAAAGGTGAGGAGGACAAGCTGCAACTGCTCCCTCCGGTTGAGGTCGGCGAACTGGTGCCGAAGGTGCGGGAGAATCTTGCGGAAAAAAAGACCAAACCGCCGGGCAGGTTTACCCTGGGCTCGCTGGTCAAGGAGTTGGAACGGCTCGGCATCGGCCGCCCGTCCACCTATGCCGCCATTACCAAAAACATTTGTGATCGCGGCTATGTGAAGCAGGAAAAAGGTAAGGTGGTCCCTCTGCAGCACGGTGAGATTCTCGTCGATTATCTCCGGGAAAAGCATTCCTGGGTGATAGATTACGAACTGACCAGCAGGATGGAGAATTTCCTGGATCTGGTAGTCGAGAACAAGGAAACATGGCAGCGCTTCTGTAAAGGCGTCCACGGCAAGATGGGGTTTTTCAATCCGCCGACGAGAGTTGCGGGGGGAGGCCCGAGCGAGGCTCAACTGAAGTACGCCAACGACCTCGCGGCAAAAAACAGCCTCGTCATTCCCGAGGAGTCTTTAACGACCGGCAAGGCCCTCTCGTTATGGATTGAAGAAGTCGTCAGGGGAAGTGTTCCGAAAGAGAAAGAATGATATTCCGGGATCTTCCATTTACATTTGTAAGGATTCATAGATATGGGTACCAGATCAAAACGAAGTGAACGTTGCCGACGGTGCCGGATGCATCTCCACCTCTGCATCTGCCAATGGATCCCCCGGTATTCCCTTGCTACCCGCCTCGTGCTCGTGATGCACCATCGCGAACAGGCAAAGCCCTCGGCAACCGGGCCGCTCGCCCTTGAAGCGCTCCCCAACAGTGAAGTGCGCATTCACGGTCATCAGGACCGGCCCCTTGATATGAGCGATCTCACCATCCCCGAACGGAGAACCATCCTGCTGTACCCGGGTGATGAGGTTCCCATCCTCGAAAGGAGTTTTCTGGATCAGGACACGCGGCCCGTCACCCTGGTGGTTCCTGACGGCAACTGGCGCCAGGCGGCCAAAATGGGACGACGGCTTCCCGGACTCGAACACGCCGAAATGGTCCGTCTTCCCGAGGGACCAGGGACCCGGTGGGGTATCCGGAGAGAGCTGCACCCGGAGGGATTGTCGACCTTCGAAGCCATTGCCAGAGCCCTCGGCATCATTGAATCACCTGCTGTTCAGTCTGGTTTGGAGGATCTCTTCAACCTCATGGTGCAAAGAACCCTCTCTACACGAGGATGCACGGACGCCTAGCAGGATTGAACGTGGTAAGCAGTCTCATCACAACCATCGAAAAAGGGGGATTAGTCATGTCGTTGACCACGGAACTTGTTACCTGGACCTGGGAACGGAAGTGCCTGAAGGCGGTGGAATCCCTGGAAAAGAACGGCTTTACCGCAATCTACTGCAAGACGTCGCGGGAGGCGGCGGACTATATCCTTGCCGCGGCCGAAGACGCCTGTTCCGTCGGATTCGGCGGCTCCATGACTGTCAAAGACCTGGAGGTCGAGCCCCGCCTTCTGGAGCGCGGCAAAGAGATCCTCAACCACGGCGCGCCCGGTCTCTCCTTCGACGAGCGAATGGAGATCATGCGCCGCCAGCTCACCTGCAACCTGTTCCTTACCGGAACCAACGCCCTCACCCTGTCCGGATTCCTGGTGAACATCGACGGCGCCGGCAACCGGGTCGCCTCCATGATCTTCGGACCGGGCAAGGTCATCGTGGTCGCCGGTCGCAACAAGCTGGTGGACGGCGACGTGGCCGCGGCAGTCGGCAGGGTGAAAAACCAGGCGTCTCCGCCCAACGCCCGACGGCTGAATTACAGGACACCTTGCGCCGAGACCGGCTTCTGCTGCGACTGCTCATCACCGGAGCGGATCTGCAGGGCCGTCACCGTGCTGGAGCGCAAGCCGAAATACACCGACCTGCGTGTCCTGGTGGTCAACGAGGATATGGGTCTCTGAGGCAATGTTCTTCAGGGCGCTTCTCGACATACTCTTCCCTCCCCTCTGCCACGTGTGCCGGACCTTCGTCCCGGGACAGGAGGAGATCCACCTCTGCGCTCCCTGCCGGGAAAAGGTGGCGCTGATACGCTCTCCCTTCTGCCCGGTCTGCGGCGTCCCTTTTGCAACAGAAGACGGAATCGACCATCCCTGCGGACCATGCCTGACGAACCGCCCCCCTTTTGCCCGGGCCCGTGCCGCTGCCCGTTTCGAAGGCCCGGTTCAGGAACTCGTCCACCGCTTCAAGTACGGCAAAAAAATCCACTTGGCCCGCCCCCTGGGACTCCTAACCGCCCGCAGCCTCGCCGACTTCGCCGAAGAGGCCGCCCCCGACTTCATCGTCCCCGTTCCCCTGCACCGCAAGCGGCTCCGGGAGCGGGGGTTCAACCAGTCCCAGCTTCTTGGCCGCGTGCTCGCGAAACAGTGGTCCATTCCCCTGTCGGTCAACAATCTGCGACGAGTCCGCTGGACCGAGCCGCAGGTCGGCCTCTCGGCGTCGGAACGGGAGCGGAACGTCCGCGGCGCCTTCGCGGTCGCCGATACCGTACGCTTCAGAGAGAAGCGCCTCCTGCTGATTGACGACGTCTACACCACCGGCAGCACCGTCGAAGAATGCGCCCGTACCCTGAAGCGCGCCGGTGCGACAGAGGTATGGGTCATTACCGTCGCCCGGGCGATCCTGTAGGGCGGAAACCTGCCTCGACGTTCCACTTTAACCGCTTGACTTGCCTGGCGCACCGGTTTAATTTAGGGAACATTAATAATACCCCGCACCGACTCTTCGACCATGCCGTGTCGGATGATTCAGGAGCCCGCTGCTGGATAGAAAAAGCAATCCTGCTATACTGGAAAAGACGGAAAAGCACTTTGGATACCGGTTATCAACAAAGGAGCGCATCCCAGCGAACCGATTTACACCGGAAGCGGGCGCTTTCAGGAGGAACCAACCATGAAAAAGCTTTTGGCATGTACGGCAGCCATCTGCATCCTTGCCCCCTTTCTCGCTTACGGGTCCGAGATGCCGGTGGGCAGCATCAAGACGGCACAGGGCACGGTATCCATCATCAGGAACCGAACCCCCATTGACACGAAGGCAGGCGCCAGAATTTTCCGCAACGACTCCCTGAAGACCGGCGCCAATGGTTCCCTGGCCATGGTTTTCCGTGACGACACCCTTCTCTCCATGGGCCCCGACAGCGAGGTTACCATCAACGAGTTCCTCTTCTCTCCCGCCGAGGGGAAGCTGTCGTTCGTTACGCGTCTGCTCAGGGGATCCGCGGCCTGCGTGACCGGCATTATCGGCAAACTGTCGCCGGAATCGGTCCGGTTTGAGACACCCGTTGCAAACATCGGCATTCGCGGAACCTCGTTCGCGGTAAGAGTCGAAGACCCCGACAAGTAAGCCGGCGCCCGGAGCGAGGCGCTCACAAAGACGCGCCGCCGGTTCCCCTGCCGGTGCGCCGGGAAAGGAATCCCCATGAAAAGCATCACCACGTCACTTTTCGTCGGTTTCACCCTGTTACTGGCATCCTGCGCGGCAGACAGGAACGTTGTCGTCCTTCTGCCCGATGCGAACGGAAAAACCGGCAGCATCGTGGTATCCAACCTGGCCGGATCACAGCTCATCAGCGAACAGAATCAGGCCACGATGATTTCTTCACCGACGGCCGCGCCGTCCCCCCCGACGCCCATGGATGATGAAACCATTCAACGGAACTTCGGCGAGGCGCTTTCCGTGCTTCCCCTTCCCCCTATTCATTTCAGCCTGTATTTCAAGACGGACACCACCGAGTTGACGGATGAATCCAGGAGGCTGCTGGCCAAGGTGCTCCCTGCGACGGTGGACCGCAAATCCACCGATGTGAGTGTCGTGGGCCATACCGACCGGGTCGGGACACGGGAGTATAATTACAACCTGGGAATGGAGCGCGCGCTCCTGATCAAAAAGATGCTCGTCAACCTTGGCATCGATCAACGACTCATCGAGATCACTTCCCACGGTGAGGACAATCCGCTGGTAAAAACAGCGGATGAGGTTCAGGAACCCCGCAACCGGCGGGTCGAGGTTGTCGTGCGCTGAGACTCCCTTGTAGCACAACTCGGGCGCTTCAGGCTGCAGAACGTTCAGGGGCGCCATTGGAAGGACTAGAGAATAATGACTTTTCTGGCGGTACGGGCTGCGCTGCTTGCGAAGCCGAAAACCATGCGCGGCTGGATTTTCCTTGCCGGGGTCTGCGTCACGCTCCTGATATCCGCTCTCACCATCTGGCAGCCTGTCTTTTTCCGCTTTCTCGACTCCAAGATCTATGACACTCTCCTCCGATCCGGATACTCTTCCAATGGCGTACAAACTTTGGAGAATCCCGTTATCGTGGACATCGACGAGCAAAGCCTCGCCCGGTTCGGCCAATGGCCATGGCCACGCTATCGCGTGGCACAACTTCTTAATAACATTCAGGAACAGGGCGCGGCGAGCGTCTGTCTTGACATGTTCTTTCCCGAGGCCGACCGAACATCCCTGGACGTTGTACGGGAGGATATGCGGCGGGAATTCGGCGCTACCGTGGATCTGCGGGGGATTCCCGCGTATCTGACCGACAATGATACGGCGCTTTCCGCTGTACTGGCGCGAGGTCCGTTTGTCCTGTCCTACGACTTCCTCTTCACGGGGAAGGGAAAGGCCTCGGATCGCTGCCCGCTCCATCCGCTGCAAGCGGCGGTCATGGGAAAACCCGAAACGCACGGTACCCCGACGGGCCTGTTCCGGGCGACCGGCGCCGTGTGCAGCTTGCCGGTTCTGAACAAAGCCGTCCCTTCTTCGGGCTTTTTCAATGTCATTCCGGACCCCGACGGTGTTCTGCGACGCGTGCCGCTCCTGATAGAGTTCAACGGCAAACTGTATCCAAGCCTTGCCCTGGCCACGGCCCTTCGGTCCATGGGAACCGTCCGGCCAGTCCTGAAAGTAACGTCGCGGGGACTGGAGAGCATCGTTGTGGGCGACACCGGCATCCCGGTCGATTCCCGGGCAAACCTGCTGATCCGTTTTCACGAAACGGGCAGGCATTTCACCACTATCCCGGCCCGTGACTTTCTGCTCAACCGGGTTCCGCGGAACCGGATAGAAGGCAAAATAGTCATACTGGGATCCTCGGCCGCCGGCCTGGAAAAGCTTCACGCCACACCTCTCTCGCCGATTTTTCCGGGCGCCGAGATCCATGCAACCATCATCGACAATATCCTGAAAAAGCAGTTCATCTCCCGCCCCTACTGGGTTCCGGGGGTGGAATTTATTTTGGTGCTCGCCTGCGGCATCGTCTCCGCGCTCCTGTTGAGCTGGACAAGGTCAATCCTCGGTCTTTCCATTATCGTCGCCGGGGGCGCAGGCCTGTGGCTGGCCTCCGGCTGGATGCTCGGGAGCAGGGGCATCTTCGTCTCTCCCCTCTTTCCCCTGATAATCTTCAGCGGCAATTTTTCCCTCCTCACCTTCATCAAATACTGGCGGGAGGAACAGACGGTGAAGACCCGCAACCGGGAACTGGTGGTCATGCAGAACTTCACCATCCAGTGCCTGGCGGCCCTCACCGAGACGCGGGACAGCGAAACCGGGAGACACATCGAGCGCTGTCAGCATTATGTGAGAATTCTCTGCAACCAACTTGCAAGCAACCCGAAATTCGCGGAAATCCTGGACAATGAAACCATCGACCTCCTCTACCGCTCCGCGTCCCTCCACGACATCGGCAAGGTAGGCGTTCCGGACAGTATCCTGCTGAAGCCGAGCAGCCTGACGGAAGACGAGTACCGGGAGATGAAAAAGCATACCCTCTACGGTCGCGAGGCGATCGAGAGGGCGGAGCATCTCTACGGGAAAGACGTCAAGGATTCTTTCCTCCAGTTCGGAAAAGAAATCGCATATTCCCATCATGAAAAGTGGAACGGAGCCGGGTATCCGGAAGGACTCGCGGGGGAAGACATCCCCCTCTTCGGCAGGATCATGGCGGTCGCGGATGTGTATGACGCCCTGATATGCAAACGGCGCTACAAACCGTCCTTTACCCACGAGGAAGCGGTCGAGATTATTTCCCGGAACAAGGGTACCCACTTCGACCCGGTCGTGGTGGAAGCCTTCCTTGCGGTTCAGGAAGAATTCAGCAAAGTAGCCCGGCAACTTCCCGACGAATAACTGACGCGAACCATCAGCGGCATTTATCACTTCGCTTCCCGACGAATCGATGGTATTTTATCCACCTTATTCTCCATTCTCCGCGTCGGGGTCTGATTCATGGAAACAAGAGAATTGCGCACCATCCTGCAGCACCTGAGAGACGGCGACATGACGATTGACGACGTTCTTGAGCGGCTTCGCCATCTCCCGTTCGAGGATATCGGATGCGCCAGCATCGACCATCACCGGGCTCTCCGCCAGGGCTTTCCCGAGGTGGTACTCGGCGAGAGCAAGAGCGTGGAGCAGGTAGAACGGATTGTCGGCGCCCTCAGCGAGAAGGGCAACAACGTCCTCGTCACCCGGCTCGCCGAAGACAAGGCCCTCCGGGTGACGCGTTCATTCCCCGCTGCCCGTTACCACGGTGACGCCCGCTGTCTCACCATCGAGCAAAAACCGGTTGAAATGCGGGGAAAAGGAAAGATCCTCGTCATCTCCGCCGGCACCTCCGACATCCCGGTGGCTGCCGAGGCGGTGGTGACCGCACGGCTGATGGGGAATGAAGTGGGGCAACTCTACGACGTGGGAGTTGCGGGGATCCATCGTCTCCTGGGCAGGAAGGATCTCCTCTTCTCCGCCTCGGTCCTGATAGTGGTGGCCGGCATGGAGGGCGCTCTTCCCTCCGTGGTCGGCGGCATGGTAAGCAGGCCGGTGATTGCGGTGCCCACGTCGGTCGGCTACGGGGCCTCCTTCGGCGGCATCGCGGCCCTGCTGGGGATGCTCAACTCCTGCGCCTCCGGGGTCACCGTGGTCAACATTGACAACGGGTTCGGCGCGGCGTATGCGGCGAGTCTGATGAATCGGAAAGAATAAGGCAAAGGGCAATAAGAGAGTCATTGCCGCTTTGCAGAAAAGGATTTCCCGTTTGAACATCCTCTATTTCGACTGCTACGCGGGCATCTCCGGCGATATGACCGTCGGCGC
>CAYSPF010000063.1:1227-2746 GCA_964432775.1 uncultured Geobacter sp. | reverse complement strand
GAGGTCGACCATGTTCATTTTCACGAGGTGGGCGCCCTCGATTCCATCGTGGACATCGTCGGAACCGCCGTCTGCCTCCACCACCTGAATATCCGGGAGATATGCGCATCACCCCTTCCCCTGGGAGGCGGTTTCGTTGAAACGTCCCACGGCAGGCTGCCGGTGCCGGCGCCCGCAACCGCCGAGCTGCTGCGGGGACTGCCGGTGCATGGCGAACTGGGAAAAGGGGAGCGGGTTACGCCCACCGGCGCCGCCATTCTCGCATCCCTTGCCACCGCCTTCGAACGGCCTCCGGTGTTTACCGTGGAAAAGGTCGGCTGCGGCGCCGGAGACCGGGATTTCGGAGATGTGCCGAATGTGCTCCGCCTTTTTCTGGGCACAACGGCGCCGTCACCGGCCGGGGACGAGATCCGGGTGCTGGAAACACACATCGATGACGGCAATCCGGAGATCCTCGGATTCCTGATGGACCGTCTCCTGGAGGCGGGGGCGCTGGACGTGGCGTTTTCGCCCGCGCAGATGAAGAAGAACCGCCCCGGTGTGCGCCTCACTGTCCTCGCCCCTCCGGAGCTTCTCGACACCCTTGCCCGCATGGTCCTCCTGGAGACCAGCGCCATCGGGGTACGCTATTATGCGGCGAAGCGGCTGAAACTGGAGCGCTCCCTGGAAGTGCGTGCCACGAGCCTGGGGACGGTCCGCGTCAAGGTGATCCGTGACGGGGAAAACCTGGTGCGGATTGTGCCCGAGTTCGAGGAATGCCGGGCGATTGCCCGGGAACGGGGCATCCCCCTGCAGGACGTGTACAAAATTATTGAACGGGAGACGGGTGTCAGGTGAGGCGATTCATCATTCTTTTTGCAAGCTGGTTCGGCGCTGGTTTCAGCCCGGTAGCATCCGGCACGGTCGGCACCCTGGCCGCAATCCCCTTCCAGTTCTTCCTGGCGGGCCTCCCCCTGCCGCTCTACCTGCTCACGCTCCTGGCCTTCTTCTTTTTCTCCTGCTGGGTATCGGGGCACGGGGAAACCATCTTCGGGGAGAAGGATTCCGGTAAGATCGTTATCGACGAAGTCATCGGCTATTTCATTACCATGACGGCGGTTCCCCTTTCCTGGCAGAGTGTCGTCGCCGGCTTTCTCCTGTTCCGCTTCTTTGACATCACCAAGATTCCACCGGCCCGATTCTTCGACCGGCGGATGAAAAACGGCTACGGAGTAGTGCTTGACGACGTGGTCGCCGGGCTCTATTCCTGTATCTCACTCCATCTCCTTCTGAGGTTCCTATGAAGATTTCCACCCTTTCCATCGGCGATGAGGTGATCTTCGGCGAGATCACGGACACGAATGCGGCCCATATCGCCTCCCGTATCTACGAGGTCGGCTTCAAGGTCAGGCAGCACCTCTGCGTCGGCGACATCGAACAGGATATCATGGAGGTCGTCGAAACCCTGGCGGTCCATAACGACTTCGTCATCGCCAGCGGCGGGCTGGGACCGACCGTGGACGACCTCACCGCCAGGGCC
>CAYSPF010000063.1:0-1217 GCA_964432775.1 uncultured Geobacter sp. | reverse complement strand
TTGGCCGGCGCTTAAGCATTCAAAGCCAAGAAACACCGCCAGGGCCGCGGCCAAGGCGGTCGGCCGCCGTCTCATCCTCAACGAGGAGGCCCTCCGCCATCTGAAGGAGCGCTACCGGCAGATGGGGCGCGAACTGCTCCCGGGGACCGAAAAGCAGGCCCTCCTGCCGGCCAAAACCCTCCTGATACCGAACCCCGCCGGAACTGCCTGCGGTTTCATCATCCCCCACAAGGGAAGTTTCCTGCTCTTTCTCCCCGGCGTGCCGGCGGAAATGAAGCGGATGCTGGACGAGACGGTTATTCCTTTCATCCTTTCCCGGGCCAAACGAAACACGTTCATCGAAACCCGGGCCATGAGAGTTCTCGGTCTCTCGGAGACGCATATCGAGAGCCGCGTGAAGGACTTGGCCAGGCCGCGGGAAGGGCTGGACATCGCCTACTGCGTCAGTTTTCCCGAGGTGGAGATAAAGCTTCGCGGCGAGGGTACTGATGAGGCGCGCGTGAAGAAGATCCTCGACTCGACGGCGGAAAAGGTACGGGAACGGCTGGGTGAGCACCTGGTTGCCGAGGGGGGAGAGACCATCGATAGCGTGGTGGCCGGGCTCTTCCGGAAGAAGGCTATCACCCTTTCCCTTGCCGAATCCTGCACCGGTGGACTCATTGCCAAACGGATCACCGACCTGGCCGGGAGCTCGGCCTATTTCCTGGAAGGGGCCGTGACCTACGGCAACGAGGTCAAGACCAGGCGGCTCCAGGTCCCGCCCGAACTCCTGGCGGAGAATGGCGCGGTAAGCGCCGCCGTTGCCATGGCCATGGCCCGCGGCATCCGCGCGGCAAGCGGCAGTGACATCGCCCTGGCCGTAACCGGCATCGCCGGCCCGGACGGGGGAACGGAGGAAAAGCCCGTGGGCACGGTGTTCCTGGCCCTTGCATCCCGTAGCGACTGTACGGCAAAGAAATACACTTTCACCGGCAGCCGGGACAGAATCCGAACCGTAACCGCCTTCACCGCCATGGATTGGCTGCGGAGGCATCTGCTGTCTCTTCCTGATGCGAAGAGTGAAGAGTGAAAGCCTGGTTGTACGGGCTGGTTTCCTTCAGTCTTCAGTCTTCAACCTGTCAACCCGCATTGCCTGGAAGAACAAAGATAAACTTGAAAAACCATAGAAAAATATGCTATTTCTGGTGACATCGCCGCGTCGGGACAGGAGCACGTCC
>CAYSPF010000062.1:0-12516 GCA_964432775.1 uncultured Geobacter sp. | reverse complement strand
CCGAAAACTGGATATCGACGGGAAGCATCAAAAGAAAAATCATCGACAGCAGGGAGGGGAAACAGGGATATGCTTAAACAGCTGCAGGGAATCTGTCATCGACTTGAAGATGGAGAGGCTTTGGTCCAGGCGACCATTATCAAGCATGCCGGCTCAACGCCGCGTTCAGTAGGCTCCAAAATGTTCGTGCGGCGTGACGGCTCCGTCATCGGCTCCATCGGTGGCGGACTCGTGGAGTTCGAGATGCAGAAGCTTGCCCGCGAGATCTTCGAGACCGGCAAGGCGCGTATTGAAACCGTTGATCTATCGGGAGAGGACGCCGCAACCACGGACAAGATGATCTGCGGCGGCCGTCTGGAATTGCTCCTGGAATTCCTGTCCGCAGAGCCGGAAGAAAGCAGGGCATTCAGGAAGTTGGTGACCGCCCTTCAGGAGGGGAAGAAGGGTTATCTGATCAAGGCGCTGGACACGAAGGGTGATTCAGTTTCGGAAATGGAACGCTGCCTGGTGCGGAGGGATTCAGTGGTGCTCGGGAGTTTTACGGGGCCTGAGTCGTGGATTCCCGTCCTGACCGGAGAGGCCGACCGGAAAAAATGTCCCGTTATCGCCTCGGTGGAAGGCAAGCGATTTTTTGTTGAACCGACCTTTCTGCCGGGCACGGTCTATCTGTTCGGAGCAGGCCACGTTTCCCGTCCCGTGGCCGAGTTGGCGACTACTGTTGACTTTCAGACCGTGATTCTCGACGACCGATCCGACTTCGCCAACAAAGAGCGCTTTCCCAGAGCAGACAGGATCATCGTCATCCCCTCCTATGAAAATCTCTTTTCCGGCCTGGATATCGACCGGGACAGTTACCTGGTGATTGTCACTCGGGGTCACATGCACGACAAGACCGTTCTCGAGCAATCGCTGCGAACAAAAGCGGGTTACATCGGCATGATCGGCAGCAAGCGGAAGCAGCACCTGCTCTATGAGGAACTGCTGGGAAAAGGATTCACTGCCGATGACCTGAAAAGGGTGCACAACCCCATCGGGCTGGATATTCACGCCGAAACTCCGGAGGAGATAGCGGTAAGCATCGTGGCGCAGCTTATCATGGTCAGATCACAGATAGGCATTGCATGAGCATTGCGGCTATAATCCTTTCGGCAGGCTATTCCTCTCGCATGGGGGAATTCAAGCCGCTTCTCCCCTTTGGCGACGCAACCGTGCTGGAGCGGGACGTCTCCCTTTTTCGTGACGCGGGCATAGAAGACGTGCGGGTCGTGATCGGCCATCGGGCCGATGACCTGCTGCCGCTTGTGGAGCGTCTCCAGGCCCATCCGGTGATGAACGAGCGCTATGCCGACGGAATGTTTTCTTCCGTGCAGGCAGGTGTCGGAAGTCTCGGGGATGAAGTCGAGGCTTTTTTCCTGTTGCCGGTTGACATCCCCCTCGTTCGTCGGAAGACCATCTCTCTCCTTGCGGAGGCATTCAGGAAGGGACCCGGAAGCATCCTCTACCCAGCCTTCTACGGCAAGCGCGGGCACCCGCCCCTTATCGCATCACGCTTCAGGGAAGAGATCCTTGCCTGGAGCGGTGATGGCGGACTGAAATCGTTTCTCTCACTCCACGACAGCGAAGCGGTGAGCATCGAGACGGAAGACGAGAGTATTCTCCTGGATATGGATACCCTTGCGGAGTATGACAGGCTCCGGTCAACATGGCGAAGAAACGCGATCCCCGCAACCGAGGAATGCGAAAAACTTCTGGTAAAAAAGTTCGCCGCGGAGATGCCCCTCGTGGACCATTGCCGCAGAGTGGCGAAATTGGCCGTATTCCTGGCAAAACAGCTGAATGAGGCCGGCTGTCGACTGGACCTGGACCTGATTGAGGCCGCCGCCCTCCTCCATGATCTGGCAAAAGGAAAGCCGAATCACGCCTCTGAAGGCGCCCGCATACTCGACGAAATGGGGTACCCCGATATCGCCAGAGTCGTTGCCGCCCACATGGACATCACAGTGGCGCGGGAAGAGCTCGTTGGTGCAGCGGAAGTGCTCTACCTGGCGGACAAAATGACACTGCGGGACAGATATGTATCGGTTGAGGAGCGTTTCGAGTCTCGCCTGAAAGCTCTCGGCGCCAAGCCCGATATGCTGGATGCAGTAGCTGTTCGACTGGAAAACGCACTCCTGATTCGCCGCAAAATCGAGGCCCGAATCGGTTCCTCCCTGACGGAGGTCATGAAAGAAAATGGATTACGGTAGACGACTATCCACCGGGGTTTGTCAGGTATGACCAGCCGGAACGGAAAGTCGGGGGGATGCGACATATTTCTGCTTCGCCACGGGGATTCCCGCCGTGATGGAGTACGGAGATACATCGGCCAGTCCGATGACCCCCTCAATGAAATCGGCACGGCCCAGGCCGAATGGTGGGGTACGGCTCTCTCGCCTGTGCCGTTCAGGCGCTTTTATTGCAGTGATCTGAAACGATGCCGTGAGACCGCTCACCATGTCGCACACGGGAGAGAGGATTTGATTACTTCCCTCCCCGGACTCAGAGAGATAACAATGGGTTCATGGGAGGGCCTCCCCATGGAGGAGGTGAAGCGATTGTTCCCGGAAGAATATGCGAAGCGGGGAGACGACCCCGCGGAGTACCGTATCCCGGGAGGAGAGAGCTTCTCTGACCTGCGAGACCGTGTTATTCCTCTCTTCGATGAACTGATTCACCGTGAAAACGGACCGATCCTCGTGGTGGGACATGCGGGTGTCAATCGGGTTCTCCTCTGTCACCTGCTGGGGATGCCTCTGGGAAATCTCTTCCGCCTCGGACAGGATTACGGTTGCTGCAACCTCCTCCGACGCGACAGCGCTTTTTGCTCCGTCCGGGCCGTGAACCTCCGTCCGTGGATGCCTGTTGGCATATCAGAGACGCGTCGCATTCTGCCTAGTTTTTAACCATGGAGTGCTCCTGATGCTCGACCCCGTTATTCTCTCCCTGAAGGTAGCCCTTGCAGCCGTCTGCATCGACTTCATCCTCGGCCTGGCCGTAGCACGCACCATGGCACGCAAGGAGTTCGTGGGAAAGAACGTCCTGGAATCCCTCATTATCCTCCCCATGGTGCTCCCACCAACGGTACTCGGCTATGGTCTCCTGATCCTGCTGGGAAAACGGGGTCCCGTGGGTCGATTTCTTCTGGAGTACTTCGATTTCCAGCTGATATTCACCTGGTGGGCCGCGGTCATCGCCTCGGCGGTGGTCTCCTTTCCCCTCATGTACCAGAGCGCAAAGGCGGCTTTCGCCGGGGTGGACGTCTCCCTGGAGCAGGCGGCCCGCACTCTTGGCGCCAGGGAGGCGCGCATATTCTTCACCATCACCCTTCCCCTGGCCTGGCCGGGGATACTCGCCGGACTTGTCCTCTCATTCGCCCGGGCGCTGGGCGAATTCGGCGCGACCCTGATGGTGGCCGGAAACATCCCCGGCAAGACACAGACAATACCCCTGGCAATCTACTTCGCCGTGGAAACGGGCGACACGGAGGCGGCCCGGAACCTGGTGCTGGTGATCACGGCTCTTTCCTTCGCGGCGGTATTCTGGCTCAACTGGTGGTGCAGGAAAAAGGTTCAGACATGGAAAAAGGGGGGGACGGAACATGCTCAGGGCGAACATATTTAAAAAGCTGCCCGGCATTACCATTGAGGTGAGCTTTGATTTCGACAGGGGCATCCTGGTGGTCTTCGGGCCGTCAGGTTCGGGAAAAACCACCATCCTCAGCTGTATTGCCGGGCTCCGGCAACCGGACGAGGGCCATATTTCGCTCGATGAAAGGGTGTTTTTCTCGTCGGCCGACCGCATCTCCATCCCTGCCAGAAGCAGGAGAATCGGTTATGTGTTCCAGGACTATGCCCTCTTTCCCCACCTGACGGTGAAGGACAACATCATGTACGGCATCCCGAGCCGATGCAAAAAGGGAAAGAACTATCGGGTCGGCACCCTCGACGTACTGGAAATGCTCAAGATAACACATCTCCAGGACCGCTACCCTGCTCAACTGTCCGGCGGAGAAAGACAGCGGACCGCCCTGGCGCGGGCGCTCATGGTGGAACCTGAACTGCTCCTGCTGGACGAACCGCTCTCGGCACTGGACCATGTCAACCGGAAGGCTCTCCAGGGTGAACTCCGGGAACTGCAGAGGATCTGGCGGATACCCTTTGTCCTCGTGACCCATAGCCGCAAGGAAATGCATGCCCTCGCCGACGAAATCATCTTCCTCGACAAGGGCAGGAAAAAAACCCATGTGTTTCCGGACATGCGCAGGGCCGGGCTCGATCTGGCTATTCCCTCCCCAGCATAATTTCCATGAGCCGGCAACCGTCTTCCAGGAAAAGTCCCGTCTTTCCTGCGGAAATCTCGTCATATCCCGCAACATCCGCCACAGGTTCCGTTTCACCACCGTAGATGATGAAAGGGACGGGATCGGAGGTGTGCGTCATGAGACGGATTGGTGTCGGATGGTCCGGGGTACAGAGGATCCGGTACTCACCGAATTTTCGCATCCCCTCGCAGACAGGGCCGACTATCTTGGCGTCGAAATCCTCGATCGCCCGGATCTTGTTCTCAATGCTGCCGGAGTGTGATGACTCATCCGGCGCCTCCACATGGAGATACACGAAATCAAGTCGCCCCAGTGCGGCCAATGCCGCCTCCGCCTTCCCCTGGTAGTTGGTGTCAAGGTAGCCGGTGGCGCCGGGTACCCTGATGATTTCCAACCCGGCATAGACCCCTATCCCCCTCACCAGATCGACCGCGGAGATTACCGCTCCCGACAGTCCGAATTTTTCCCGGTAGGTATCCATCCTCGGCGCCTTGCCGTGCCCCCAGAGCCAGATGGAATTCGCCGGGACCTTTCCTGTCTCCAACCTCTTCCGAAAGAGCGCGTGATGCGAGAGGATTTCCTGGGAACGGCCCATGAGGCGCAGAAGGATCTCCGCGCCGTCTCCCTTGGGAAGATAGTCGTCACTGCATTTTCCGCTGATGTCGTGGGGCGGCGTCAGTTCAAGCTTTTCTCTCCCATTGCGCCAGACCAGAAGGTGACGGTAACTCACCCCTGGATAGAACTCGAATTCGCCCCCACCCAGCTCCTTCCCCAGGGTCTCGACCAGCTCGCTACCTTCTTCAGTGGTGATATGGCCCGCGGAATAGTCTCCCATGAAAGTCTTTCCGTTTTCACGACGCAGGTTCACCAGGTTCAGCCGGAAGGCCACGTCATCTTTGCCCAACGCAACCCCCATGCTTGCGGCTTCCAGGGGGGACCGTCCCGTATAACAGGTGCGGGGGTCATATCCGAAAACGGACAGGTTCGCCACGTCGCTTCCCGGCGGATATCCCGGCGGTATGGTCTGCGCCAGGCCGAGACGCCCCCTCTTCGCCATGGAGTCCATTACGGGTGTCGCGGCATACTCCAGTGGTGTTTTTCCGCCCAGGGCTTCGATTCTTTCATCGGGCATGCCGTCGCCGAGCAAAACGATATATTTCATGGTCACATCCTTTCTTCCTGTACAAAACTATCTTTATTTCACATTGTGAGAAGTTATCTCCCCTCGCACTATCCCCGAGGATGAAACTCCTGGTGAATCTTTTTCAGTCTTTCCCTGGTGATGTGGGTATAGATCTGGGTGGATGAAAGATCCGCATGGCCAAGCATAATCTGCACACTCCTCAGGTCGGCGCCGTTCTCCAGCAGATGAGTTGCGAAGGAGTGACGCAGTGTATGCGGTGAAATGTTCTTCCTGATGCCGGACTGAGCGGCCCTCTTCTTGATAATATTCCAGAAAGCCTGGCGGGTCATCGGTTCACCCAGACGTGAAAGGAAAAGATATTCGTTATCGCCGCTTTTGTCCAGTTTTCGCCGTACCGTTGTCAGATATCTTTCAAGGAAAACAACCGCCGTTTCTCCCAGTGGTACCAGTCGCTCCTTGTCCCCCTTGCCGAAAGCAAGCAGAAACCCCGCGCTCGTGTTTACCTCCCGTGTCTTCAAAGAGACCAGTTCGGATACCCGGAGGCCGGTTGCATAGAGAAGTTCCAGCATCGCCCTGTCTCGAAGATCAACCGGACTGTCGCCGGAAGAGGCTGCAAGGAGGGCCTCCACATCGCGAAAACTCAAGATCGTGGGAAGTTTTCCCAATGTTTTCGGGGCGTCGATAAGGGACGCCGGATTGCCCTCACAGAAGCCCTCCGTCTCCAGGAAACGGTGAAACATCCGCACACAGGAGAGTGCCCTGGCCCTGCTCCCGGGACCGAGTCCCGCAGCCTTCAGCCCGGCGAGAAATGATGCGACATGGAGTGGGCGGATTCGGTCAGGTTCGGAGCATCCCTCTTTTTCGAGGAACGAAAGATATTTTCCCCCGTCGCGGCTGTATGCTTCCAGGGTATTGGCCGAGAGGCCTTTCTCAACGATCAGAAAATTGAGGAACAGATCCAGGTACTGATTCATGAATGTACAGATGGATAGGTCATTCTTCTTCAATTGCGGCAAGAAGTCGCTGACGGATCTCCGCCAGTTTATCCTCCGAGGTTATCTTATGACCGAAGATATCTTTCACATAGAAGACGTCGGCAACCTGATCAATCTTGGTGGAGATCTTCGAGACACCGATATACAGCCCCAATTCCGACAATGTACTCGTAATGCGGTAGAGAAGCCCGACCTTATCGTGGGTATAGATATCAAGAACCGTGTAATCCCTTGAGACGTCATTATCGACTTCAATAACCGTCGGGAACCGCGGTTTAACTTTTTCGGTCAGCAGGGTCGGCCGGTTACGTTTTGCCACGAGTGTTTTGACACGCACCTTTCCCTGGATAACCTGGCGAAGATCCTCTTCCATCCTTTCCCAGCGGGCGTCATCCGTGATCACGAATCCTTGGGGTGAATTGACCTGGAGAATATCGAGCGCCTTGCCGTTGGTGCTGGTGTGAATCTGTGCGCCGAGAATATTAATACCGTTTGCGGCCATGACGCCGGCAATCATGGAAAACAGTCCGGGGGTATCCAGCGTACAGATGGCGTAATTGGAAAAACCTCCCTCGGTCTCGTGCCTGATTCGGGAAATAAAAGGGGAACTACCGAGGGCGAGCAGCATCCGGATGTGCTCCGCAAGGGCGGACGGCGGATTCGACAGCACGTGACGGGTGCTCAGAGCCTTCAATTCCTCCTTGATAAGGCCGGGCGGATACTCGCTCTCCAGTATTTCCAGCACTTTTTTCCTCACATTCTTCACCCGTTCGCTGCGCGCTTCGTACTTGAAGTCGCCTCGCTCCAGAACGGCGAAAGTCTTTTCGTAGAGCTCCTCCATGAGCATGGCCTTCCAATCGGTCCATACATCGGGACCGACAGCCTTCAAGTCCGCGTAGGTGAGGAGATACAGCATCTTCAGGTTTTCACTCGTCCCCATCTGCCGGGCGAATTGGATAATCATTTTTTCATCATGGAGGTCGCGGCGTTGGGCGATGTGGGCAAAGAGAAGATGATGGCGCACCAGGAATTCCAGCCGCTCGCTGTCTTCCTTGCTGAGGCCCATGCGCCGCGCCAGGGTCGGAACCATGGCGGCGCCTATTTCCGAATGGTTCCCCCCCTCACCCTTTCCGATGTCATGTATCAAGACAGCCAGCAGGAGGAGTTCCCGTTTCTCGACTTCATCGGCAAGCCGGGTAAGGAGTGGGAGCGAAGCCCGATGCGCGTCGCTTCTCAGTCGGACGATCTCCTCAACCGCGAAAAGGGAGTGAGTATCCACCGTATAGATATGGTAGAGGTCGTGCTGTGCCTTGCAGTGGACCCGTTCAAATTCCGGGATAAAACGGATCAGAAACCCGAGGTAATGCATCAGGCGAAGTGTTTCCCCCACCCGTTTATAACTGCGGAGAATGGCGAAAAAGGATGCGTTGACCTCACGACTGCGCCGAAACTTGTCATGCACCAGGTGAAGATTCTTCCGCACCAGTTCCTTCACCTGCATGCCGATTTCGACACCATGTTTCTGGGCATACTCGAAGAGCATCATCAACCGTGCCGGATTATCCGCGATGCTCTTCTCGTCGGGAATCGTCAGCTGCCCCCTGATGATGAAGAACCCCTCTCCGATCGGCCTTCGGACCAGGTATCCCAGAATCCCCCGCGTTTTCTCCTCACGGTGCAGACACTTTGAAACCATGACGGACCAGAACTGCTCCACGCGGGTGGCGTGCAGGTAATAATCCCGAAGAAACTCTTCCACCCCGAGTGCGCTTCCATTATCCCGGTAGCCGAGGAAAGAGGCGACCTTGCTCTGATCTCCGAAGGTCAACTGATCGTTCCTGCGATCCGCCAGATAGTGAAGTTCATTTCTGATACGCCACAGATACGAAAGGGAGTCCCGGTAGGTTTCCAGTTCCTCCTCGGACAGGACACCTTTCATCACCAGTTCCCGGATGTCCGAGACCTTGAACCGTATCTTTCCGATCCAGAGGGCGGCATGAAGGTCCCTCAATCCCCCTTCCCCCTCCTTGATATTCGGTTCCAGCAGATAGACCGATGAACCGTATTTTTCCCGACGCGCCTCCAGTTCCGCGATCTTCTGACGGATAAAGGTATCGCTTCCCCGAGTCATGATCTGGGTCAGGGTAACACTCTGAAGATCCTTGAAGAGGGCAAGGTTGCCGCAGATCAAGCGGGAGTCCAGCAAGGCGGTCTTCACCGTCGAGTCGGACTCGGCCATTTCGATGCAATCATCGACTGTCCGCACCGAGTAGCCGACATCGAGCCGCATGTCCCAGAGAAAATAGAGGATCTTGTTCGCAATGTCCTCCACACGGCGACCGTCTTTTCCGCTGTAGAGGAACATGATGTCGATATCGGAATAGGGATTCAGCTCTCCACGTCCGTAGCCGCCGGTGGCCACGAGGGCGATCTGCTCCTTGCCCCGGCCCGGGCTTCTCACATCGCTCGTAATACACTGGAAGAGCTTCTTCATGAGGGTGTCAACCATTGCCGCAATGGAGCGGACAATCCGTTCACCGTCCGCGCCGGCAGCGTGTTCGCAGCGGAGGACCTCGCCGTAACGGTTCAGGAAATGTTTGCCCGCGGCCAGGTACAAAGGGCGCTTTTCCTCAAAGGAGGCCCTGCCGGAGTCACCGTGGGTCTGATGGATGTCGGGAAAAAACCTGTCTATATCGAAATTCATGGTAATGGATTATTTCTCAGTGAAGGCCTTTGATATAGTTCCGTATCCCCTGCAGAATGCCGGATGCCGTCGTCTCCTGATACTCCTTATTCTCCAGAAGGCCGGCCTCGTGTTCGTTACTGATGAATGCCGTTTCTACGAGAATACTGGGCATTGTGGCGCCCACCAGCACATAGAAAGGCCCCTGCTTGACCCCGAGATTCCGGGTCCCGTCGTACTTCTTCGAAACCCTGTCGCACAGGTTTTTCTGCACTTCTTCGGCAAGTCGGGCCGAGTCGTTGATCTTGTAGTTGGCCATGAGATCGAACAGTATCCCCTGAAGGAGTCCGACCTTTTCCAGCGAAGTATTGTTTTCGCGGGCCGCAACCCGCGCAGCCTTGTCGGTCTTGGCGAGATTCAGGTAATAGGTTTCTATGCCGGCCGCCGACCTGTTCAAGGAGGCGTTGGCATGAATCGACACAAAAAGGTCCGCATTCACCTTGTTGGCAATACCGGTCCGCTCTTCAAGGGGGATAAAAACATCCGTAGAACGTGTCATGACCACATCGATCCCCATCTCTTGCCTTATTTTCCTGGCCAGCCTCTTGCCGATGTCCAGCACCACATCCTTTTCACGCAATCCAGTGGGACCCACAGCTCCCGGGTCATGCCCCCCGTGCCCCGGATCCACGACAATTCTCCTCACCTTGCCCGGTTTGAATCTGCCGGGCGGGCTGCTTTGTTCTTCGGTTCTCCGCTCCGTCAGAGTGCCGGACTCGGGGTCCATCGCCTGAATGCTTTCTTCCAGCCGGGAGATCTCCGTCCTGCGCTCTCCCCTCACGTCAATGATAATCCGGAACGGGTCTGACAAGGGGAATATCTTGTATTCCCGGATACTTTCAATATCCAGAACCACACGCACCACGTCGGGTCGATACTGGCCGACCCGTGCCATCTTGAGCAGACCGTCTCCGATGGGAATGTCTTTCACCCCCGGAGCGACGCGAGCGCCGGAAATATCAATATAGACCCTTTCCGGCAGATTTACCGTCGGGTCCCGCCGCAGCTTGTGGTATTCATATTTCACCTCCCGATCCAGCGTCACCGAAACCCGGCTGTAATCCGGATTCGACCAGGAACGCATCTCGGTGACGAGCGCGGAGGGAAATCCCGTCGCGGCGGGCGTCTCTCTCAGAGAGCGCCCGGATGCCGTGGTTCGACCCTCCTCCTTCACCGATGACGAACGGCGTCCGGTTTCTCCGGCCCGGACTTTGGAGAGATGAATGTGACCTTTCAGAGTCTCTTCCGACGTTCTGACATCCGTAACCACGCCTTCTTCCGCTCCCGGGGAACAGGGGAAAAAGAAACAGATCGATACAAGAAAAAGTGCGATACATCCGGTTCTTCTC
This sequence comes from uncultured Geobacter sp., assembly GCA_964432775.1. Classification (GTDB taxonomy): domain Bacteria; phylum Desulfobacterota; class Desulfuromonadia; order Geobacterales; family Geobacteraceae; genus RPRC01. The sequence continues at coordinate 1,925 of CAYSPF010000062.1, read as the reverse complement.
ACCACGTCACACCATCCTTTTCAATTGATCCAGGATATTCAGTGCCTCAAGGGGGGTCAGGCCGGCGATGGAAATCGCATCGAGTCTCTTTCGCAGAGGGTCATCCACTTCATCAAAAAGCGGCAACTGGGGTGAAGGCGGTGCAACGGCCTGTCTCTTCCCCTTTGCAATTCGCGGAACGCCGCCTTCGGAATATTCGCCCTTTTCAAGATTTCTCAGTATTTCCCGTGCACGCTCGATTACCTCCACAGGAAGTCCCGCCAGTCTCGCAACCTGGATTCCGTATGAGTGGGACGCCCCGCCTTCCATTATCTTCCGCAGAAAGATGATCTGATCATTCCACTCCCGAACCGCAACGGTGTAGTTCTTAATCCTTTTGCGGGTAACCGCCAATTCGGTGAGTTCATGGTAGTGCGTTGCAAAAAGGGTTTTAGCGGCGCAGGATTCGTTGTCATGGAGAAACTCGGCTACCGCCCATGCGATGGAAACCCCGTCGAAGGTGGATGTACCCCGCCCAATCTCGTCAAGGATAATCAGGCTTCTACGGGTCGCGTTACGCAGAATCTGAGCCGTCTCCATCATCTCCACCATGAAGGTGGATTGCCCACGGGACAGGTTATCCGCTGCGCCGACCCGGGTGAAGATGCGGTCCACGATGCCGATGTGAGCTTCCGTTGCCGGTATAAAGCTTCCCATCTGTGCCATGAGGGTCGTGAGCGCCACCTGTCGCATAAAGGTCGATTTCCCGGCCATATTCGGTCCGGTAATAATGAGGAGCTGATTTTCGTTCGTGTCCAGCAGCACGTCATTGGGAACAAAGCGTTCCGAGAGTGTTACTGCCTCCACCACCGGATGGCGACCCTCGATGATGGATATCCGGTCTCCATCGTCCACGAGGGGACGGCAATAATCTCTCTCATGGGCCAGTTCCGCCAGCGCGGCAAGAACATCGAGAGTCGCCAGGCTGTCGGCGGTCCGTGCGATGCGCTGCCCTTGGGACGCAACCCGTTCCCGAATCTCCTGGAACAGGGAATACTCCAGGTCGGCAATCCTGTCCTCGGCATTCAGGACCTTGTCTTCATACTCTTTCAGTTCCCCGGTGATGTACCGCTCCGCGTTGGCCAGGGTCTGTTTCCTGATATAGTCTTCCGGGACACCGGAGAGGTTTGCCTTGGTTACTTCGATGTAGTACCCGAAAACCTTGTTGTAGCGGATCTTCAGGGAGTTGATGCCGGTGCGGGCCTTTTCCCTGGCTTCGAGGCGCGCGATAAAGCCTTTCCCCTCCCGGCTTACGGAGCGCAGTTCGTCCAGTTCGGGATGGTATCCGTCAGCGATGATTCCTCCGTCGCGCAGCAGGAAGGGAGGGTTTTCCACAATTCCTCGGGTAAGCAGTTCGACCACATCCTCAAGGGGGTCTGTCCCGTTCCATATCTGGTGCAGCAGCGGGGCACTGCTTACGGCAAGCTCTGCAAGAAGCGCCGGCAGGCGCAACAGCGATTCTTTCAGTGCCGCGAGGTCCTTGGCTCCTGCGCCGGCCAGACTGATCCTGCCGTTCAGCCGTTCCAGGTCTTGAACCCCCGATAGAAGGGAAACGATCTCCCGGCGTCGTCCCGGCTCTTGAACCAGCTCTTCGATGCCGTCTTGTCGTTCTCTTATTTTTTCAACAGATACAAGGGGATAATTAATCCAGTGCCTGAGCTTTCTCCCCCCCATCGCCGTGACGGTACGGTCCAGCAGGCCGAGCAGGGATCCCTTTTTCCGGTTTTCGGAAAGGGTAGTGGTCAGCTCAAGATTTCTGCGCGTCGCTTCATCCAGCACCAGGTGTTCAGCGGTAGTGTAGGAGGTAATCCCGGTGATGTGGCTGACAGCCCCCTTCTGGGTCTCCTCAAGATAGTGCAGTATCGCGCAAGCCGCCGGCGCCCCCT
>CAYSPF010000061.1:11388-12887 GCA_964432775.1 uncultured Geobacter sp. | reverse complement strand
CGGAAAGGAGGCGCAATGGGTTTCATCCTTGCCCTTGATCAGGGGACCACGAGTTCCCGTGCCCTGGTTATCGACCATGAGGGGAACGTGCGCAGTGTAGCCCGGAAGGAGTTCCGCCAGATATTCCCCCGGCCCGGTTGGGTTGAACACGACGGGAACGAGATCTGGGCATCCCAGCTGGGCGTGGCCATGGAGGCCATTGCAGGCGCGGAACTGCACGCCGCTGATATCGTCGCCATCGGCATCACGAACCAGCGGGAAACCACCCTGGTATGGGACCGGGCGACGGGCCGGCCCATTTGCAACGCCATTGTCTGGCAGGACCGGCGCACGGCAGGGGAGTGCGGGAAGATGAAGGCGGAAGGGCTGGAGCCGCTGTTCCGGGAGCGGACAGGCCTGGTGCTGGATCCATACTTCTCCGGCACCAAGCTCGCCTGGATCCTGGACAACGTGCCCGGGGCGCGGGGCAGGGCGGAGCGGGGCGAGCTGGCCTTCGGCACAGTGGATTCCTGGCTGGTGTGGAACCTGACCGGGGGAGAGCGCCACGTGACCGACGCCAGCAACGCCTCCCGCACCCTGCTGTACAACATCCATCGGGGGGAGTGGGATGCCCACCTGCTGAAGGCCCTCCGGATTCCCGCGTCGCTTCTGCCCGAGATCGTCCCCTCCAGCCGGGTGTGCGGCGAAACCGCGGCCAGCCTTTTCGCCTCCCGCGTGCCCATCGCCGGGATCGCCGGAGACCAGCAGGCGGCGCTCTTCGGCCAGGTCTGCGACCGGCCGGGGATGGTTAAAAATACCTACGGCACCGGCTGCTTCATGCTGATGCATACCGGTGAACAGGCGGTCGCGTCGAAGCACAACCTGCTCACCACCGTGGCGTGCCTGATGGACGGCCGCACCGAGTATGCGCTGGAAGGGAGCGTGTTCGTGGCGGGCGCGGCGGTGCAGTGGCTGAGGGACGGGCTCGGCATCATCCGCAGCTCCGGGGAGGTGGAGGCGCTGGCCGCCTCGGTCCCGGACAACGGCGGCGTGTACCTCGTCCCGGCCTTTGCCGGGCTCGGCGCGCCCCATTGGGACCCCTTTGCGCGGGGCGCCCTGTTCGGCCTGACCCGCGGCTCCACTGCCGGGCATATTGCCCGTGCGGTGCTGGAGAGCATCGCTTTCCAGACCGCCGACCTGCTGGCCGCCATGCAGGGCGACGCGGACGTGCCCCTCTCGGAACTCCGGGTGGATGGGGGCGCCACCTCCAACAACCTGCTGATGCAGTTCCAGGCCGACCTGCTGGGAATTCCCGTGGTGCGGCCCCGGGAAAGTGAGACCACCGCCCTGGGCGCGGCCTTTCTGGCCGGTCTGGCCGTCGGTTTCTGGCGCGATCGTTCGGAAATCGGCATGCTGCGGCACGCTGAACGCACCTTTCTCCCGTCCATGGACCGGGCGCGGGTCGAAGAGCTGCGCGGCTGGTGGAGCAGGGCGGTTGAACGCTCCACGGGGTGGGCGCG
>CAYSPF010000061.1:0-11288 GCA_964432775.1 uncultured Geobacter sp. | reverse complement strand
CTGAAGTTTCTGAGGAGGACGCCCTGGGCCAGGGACAAGGTCGAGGAGATGTACCTGCGGTGGAAGATAAGGGATATTCAGTAACCCGTTCCAGCTGACCCAAGGAGTCACCCATGCTCTCTTCCGACTACGACGTCATCATCGTCGGCACCGGCCCGGCCGGTCTCGGCGCCGCATTTCACCTCACCGATGTCTCCCCGGCCCTTTCCATTCTCATGGTCGACCGGGAGAAGATCTGCTCCGGCGGCCTGCTGAACGACTGCAAGCAGAACTATACCTTTCCCATCGGCTTTGTGGTCCGTAACTGGACCAGGGAAGAAGCGGAGCGGCTCCTGCCGCAGGTGGAGAAACATCTGCACCCGGTGATCAAGGAGAAACAGAACCTGGAGGTCTACCGGCGGCGGGCGGAGCGGATCGGCGTCACCCTTGTCGATATCCGCCAGGCCCATGTGGGCACCGACCGCAGCCTGGCACTCATCCGGCGCCTGCTGGACGAGCTGGAAAGCCGGGGGGTGCGCTTCGCGCTGGAGAGGGAGGTGACCGATGTCTTTGACGATTCCTCCGGGCCGGGTGTCGTCATCGCCGGAACGGAAACGGTGCGCGGCGGGAAGGTGATTGTCGCCCCCGGACGGAAGGGGTTCGGTTTTCTCCAGCAGGTGATGGAACGGATGGGAATCGACTTTATCGACAACGTGGTCGATGTGGGCATCCGCCTGGAGATGACGGCCAACAACTACCCCATCGTCAATGACTACTACGACCCGAAGTTTCTCTTCCCGGACGGGGTGCGCACCTTCTGCACCAACTCCGGCCATGCGCGGGTGGTGCTGGAACGCTATCAGGGGTTCAACCTGGTGAACGGCCATGCCTTCTCCGAGGATCATGCCGGGAACGGCCTGGTGAATTTCGCCCTGCTCAAGACCATCGGCCTGAAAGACCCGGTCAGGAGCGGCCAGCAGATGGCGGTATTTCTCGGCAGGCTGGCCAACGAGATCGGCGGCGGCAAGCCGCTCATGCAGCGGGTCGGGGATTTCCGCATGGGGAAACGCTCCACCGCGGAAACCTTCAACGAGGATCTCTACTCGTTCCCCCCCAGCTGCCCGGTCACGGCCGGCGACCTGGGGCTTGCGGTACCGGCCAACATCATGCGCACCATCTGGGCGGCCATGAAAAAGCTCGACACCATCGTCCCCGGCATCCTCCACCCGAGCACCATCATGTACTATCCGGAGATCAAGATGTACGCCAACAAGCCCGCCTTTGTCGACGGACATTTCCGGGTGAGCGGGAATGTCTACATGGTGGGCGACGGCGCCGGAACATCCCGCGGCATAACCGGCGCCTGGGCCAGCGGCATCAGGGCCGCGGAAGGGATTCTGCAAGAGAGTCGCTTATGAATGAACGAGGTCGTGTCCGGGAGATAAGCGAATCTCAACATGGATTTGTTGAAAACCTGTTGATAAGTCTGTTTGAAACAGAAGAAAGTATTACTTTATTAAACTGAATAGCAGATTGCCTGATATCTAGTCAGATTAAAATAGGCAATGATATTAATTACATACAATTACTTACGTAATTACAGCAGGTTATAGCGACTGGCTTGTCTCGTGATATCCGGTGTTATCTAGAATTATTTCTGCTTGTGGATAATTGAGCGGAGTGTTCATGAATTTTGGTATATTTGCCGGGAATGACCCGCTTTTGGTGGTTGGAATGATCTGATTCTTTGACAAACACTCCTTACTTGGCTATAGTGCTCCTCCGCGCCGGGCCAGGAGTATGTTTCTCCGGCCGGGTGTCGAATCCCGTTTCCGTTTCAGCTGTTTGCAAGGGGTTAGGTCGAATGGCCTGCCCCTTTTCTATTGCCCGCGCATTGTCGTATGCATACTATCGATTTGGAGTCTTTTTCATGATTCACCTGTCAAACATTACCAAGCAACACGGCTCGCAGGTTCTCTTTCGCGATGCCGGATTTCAGATACTTCCGGGGAGCCGGAACGGCCTGGTGGGACCCAACGGAGCCGGTAAGACCACCATTTTCCGGATTATAACCGGCGAGGAAGCGGTGGACGGAGGCGAGATCAGCCGCGGCAAAAGGATCACCTGCGGCTATTTCTCCCAGGATGTGGGCGAGATGGCGGGCCGCTCGACCCTGGAGGAAGTCATGGCCGGTTCCGCCGAGACCATGCGCCTCGCGGGAGAGTTGAGTGAGATGGAGGCGGCCATGTGCGAGCCCATGGAGGACGATGCGATGGCGGCCCTGCTGGAGCGCTACGGCGCTGCCCGGGAGGAGTTCGAGCATCGGGGCGGCTATGACCTGGACACCCGCGCCCGCACCGTGCTCACCGGTCTCGGCATCGGTCCGGACCGCTTCGACCTGCCGGTGGAGTCCTTCAGCGGCGGTTGGAAGATGCGCATCGCCCTGGCGGGCATTCTCACCCTCAAGCCCGACGTGCTGCTGCTGGACGAGCCCACCAACCACCTGGACGTGGAGTCCATTGTCTGGCTGGAAGAATGGCTTTCCGGCGAGTTCGACGGCGCGCTGCTCATGACGAGCCACGACCGCGATTTCCTGAACCGGGTAGTGACCCGCATTATCGAGGTGGGCAACAGGACCATTACCTCCTACAGCGGTAATTACGACTTCTACGAGCGGGAGCGCGATATCCGCCTAGAGCAACTGCTGGCGAGCCACAAACGGCAGCAGGAAATGCTGGCCAAGGAGGAGGAGTTCATCGCCCGCTTCGCTGCCCGCGCCTCCCATGCGGCGCAGGTGCAGTCGCGGGTGAAAAAGCTGGAGAAGATCGAGCGGATCGAGATTCCCGCCGAGGAGCGGGTGGTGCGCTTCGCCTTCAACGACCCTCCCAGAAGCGGCGACGACGTGGCGGTTTTCGAGGATCTCTCCAAGGCCTGGGAATTGGCGGATGGCGGCGAACACCCTGTTTTCAGCGGCGCTTCCGGCATCGTCAGGCGCGGCAACAAGGTAGCCGTTGTCGGCGTGAACGGCGCAGGCAAGTCCACCTTTCTGAAGACACTTGCCGGGCTGACCGGACCCAGCGGCGGCTGTGTCGCTCTGGGTGCCGGGGTGGAACTCGGTTATTTCAGCCAGCACGCCATGGAAGTGCTGGACCCGAAAAGGACGGTGTTCGAGACCGTCCAGAACGCCATGCCCCTGGCGAATATCGGGGTTATCCGCAACCTGCTGGGGGCGTTCCTCTTTTCAGGAGACGCGGTGGACAAGAGAATCGAGAACCTTTCCGGCGGCGAGAAGAGCAGGGTGGTGCTGGCCACTCTCCTGGCCAGGCCGGTCAATTTCCTGGTGCTGGACGAGCCCACCAATCATCTGGACATCCGTTCGCGGGAGATCCTGCTGGATGCCCTGCGGGGATTCGCCGGCACCGTGCTGCTGGTCAGCCACGATCGGCATTTCCTGCGCTCCCTGGTGGACAGGGTCTTCGAGATAGACCACGGGGAGATGCGGGTGTTTGAGGGAGACTACTGCTACTACCTGGAAAAGACCCGTGAGCGCGCTGTTTCCTGAAAAGCTTTGCTTTCCCCAAGGAGGGGCACATGGAGAACGTTGAACACCCGGAACTTTGTCGTCTGCACACCCTGAAGGTCGCCCGCATTGACAAACGGGGCATCTGGCTTGAGGTCGGCGAACAGGTGGCGCACCTCCCGCGGAGGGATGCCCCCCGGGTAGCGCCCGGCGATCAGGTGGAGGTTTTCCTCTACCGGGACTCGGCCGGAGAACTGCAGGCCACGTGCCGTCGGCCGCTTGCCCGGGCCGGCGAGTTTGCCGTGCTGACGGTCCTGTCGGTCGGCCCGCACGGGGCATTTCTCGACTGGGGCCTGGCAAAGGATCTGCTTGCGCCTTTTTCGCTTCAGCCCGAGCGGATGCAGGTTGGCTGGAGCTACCTGGTCAGGGTCGAACTCGATGAGCAGGGTCGTCCCTTTGCCAACGCCCGGATCGATGACTGCCTTGAGCGCGAGCGGCCCGATCTGCAGGAAGGTGACCAGGTTACCCTGCTCATACGGCAGTTTACCGACCTCGGCGCAAAGGTCATCGTCAACAATCGCTATCCCGCGCTGCTCTACCGGGATGAGATTCCGGCCGGGGCCGGAGTCGGCGCGCATCTGACCGGTTATGTGAAGCGTCTGCGCGAAGACGGCAAACTGGATGTCGGCCTGCGCAAGGTCGGGGCCGAGGGGGTGGCTGACGCCCGACAGGTTATCCTTGACGCCCTGGCGGCGCAAGGCGGCACACTGCCTCTCCACGACCGGAGCACCCCGGAGGCCATCCTGCAGGCCCTTGGCATGAGCAAAAAAACCTTTAAAAAAGCGGTGGGCGGACTCTACAAGGACGGCCTGGTGGCGCTGACCGATGAGGGTATCTGCTTGAAAGTGAAAGGCTCGGGATCCGATCGCAAAAAATAGAGGGGGCAACCCCGCGGGTTGCCGTTTCACTCCCCTGCGCCGGGTTCTAATGCTATCTTTATTACCATAATACCTGTAAGGTGATGGAGGATTTCACTACATTTCAGAACTGAGAACACATTATGAAGATCTTTATGATCTACGTCCGGGACGAGGACTTTTACCTGCTTCTCCCGGCTGAACTGGGCGACTCGCGGTTCAGCAAAGAGCGAGTCCAGGTAATGGCTTTCCCCCCCCTCGGGATCGAGACCCTGGCGCCCATCGTGCGTCAGCACGGCCATGAGGTGCGGATGTTCGACACCTGTCATCCGCGGATGAAGGCGGAGCATATCGCCGAGGCGGTCATCGAGGAGAGGCCGGACGTGATAGCTCTCTCTTTCCTGTCCATAACCTCATATCCTGCCACCCGCGACATGGCGCGCCTGCTGAAACAGGCTGCTCCTGACACGCCGATTATCCTCGGTGGCGTGTTCGCGACCATCAACGCAAGGAATATCCTCGAGGACTGCCCCCATGCCGACTATATCTGCAAGGGTGAAGGCGAGGAGCTTTTGCCGGACTTCCTGGACAACCTCGGTTTTCCCGGCAGGGTGGACGGCCTGGTCTGGCGTTCGGGTGCGGAAATCATCGAGAATCCGCCGCGCCCAATCATCAAGAACCTCGACCTGTTCCCCTACCCGGACCGCAAGAGTCTCCCCATCGACTACATCGAGTCGATGCCCCTCGACGTTCCGGCCGTTCTCTCGCTGGAGCGGTTCTGCACCATCCAGACCTCGCGCGGCTGTCCCAATCAGTGTGTCTACTGCGCCATCCCCAGCCTGGCTGACCGCACGTGGCGATCCCGCTCCCCCGAGCACGTGTTGGGCGAGATGCAGCAGTTGAGCGATGAGGGGTACCGATCGATCTATCTTACGGACGACCAGTTCCTGTTGAATCGTACGCGCATCAGCGAGATCTGCCAGGGGATTATCGACCGCAAGCTGAAGTTCAGCTGGGGGTGCGAGGGGCGGGTCGACTCGGTCGCCGCCGACCAGGTACCCCTGATGGCCAGGGCCAACTGCACCTTTCTCGCTTTCGGAATAGAGTCCGGCACGCAGAAGGTGCTCGATCACCTCAAGAAGATGCAGACACTGGAGCAGGTCAAGCGCACGGTGGGTGAGGCCAAACGACACGGAATAGAAACCACCCACGGCTTCTTCCTGATTGGTTCGCCGGGGGAAAGCGAAGATGATATTCTGGAGAGTTTTCGTTTCGCGGCGCGGCTGAAGCTGGACACGTTCGGCTTTAACCGCCTCTGCGTCTATCGCGGCACTCCTTTGTGGAAGGAATACGTTGAGCGCGGAATCATCGATGATGAACGCGACTGGAACAAGTGGTTCAAGTGCTCCGACATCGATCCGACCATCCTCCCGAGTCAGGTGGTGAACCGCTCCCGCCAGAAGGGATACCTGTTGTTGTTCTCCAAGCGGCTGCTCCTGCGCCCGTTCCAGACAATCAGGCTGCTGCGCAGGTTTGGCCGGCACATGAAGCGGACTGATATCCTGAAGCTGCTCTGGAGTCCTTTCCGCAAGCGTACCTTCACGCTCAGACCCCAGTTGCCGGCGCTGATGATCGACCAGGGCCTGTTGGTCCCGGTTCGCTCGCCCTCTTGAGATCACGAAGTGAAGGAGGACCGAAAAATGAATCGGTTGATACTGGGTATCATGGTAGCGGCAATGCTGATCTTTGTACCGTTCGCCTGTTTGGCGAAGGATACGGCCGGACCGTTGCCTACCGCGAAGGAGTTGCAGGGGATCACCCCCTTTGGCGCGGTGGTGCGGCGAAACTGGGCCGGCTGGTCACAGGGGGACAGCACCGTGAGCAAGCCGGACCTGATTGCCCGGATAGCCGATCCGGAGTATACGGGGGAGGACGCCGCCGCGTTGGTGGCGCTGGAGGTCTACCTGCGCAAGGCCCCATCGGTTGATCTGGCGACCTCGGCTGCCATTGATGACGAAAAGATCCTGACGGTGTATGACAAGAACGTACTCAAGCTGCGGCGTGCAAGGCGTACCCTGTTTGTCAACGGCCGGCCCACCTTTGAGTTGCTCCAGCAGGGGCCGCCCGGCGACTGCTATTTCTTCTCCGCATCCGGCTGGATGGCGAAAAATCGCCCGGATGACGTGATGAACGCCATAACTCCATTGGATGACGGCCGCTTTCGGGTCCGTTTCGCCAATGGTGACGAAGCCGTTGTCACTCCGCCCACCGATGCCGAGCTGGCAATCAATGATTCGGACTCAACCCTGCAGGACGGCCTCTGGATGTCGGTGCTGGAAAAGGCAACCGGTACCATCCAGGCTCGCACCATCCGTAAATCGGCCGAACTGCCCGACCCCACCGTGGCCATCGATATCTCCGGCGTGCCTATTTCGAGCGTCATTAAACGCTGGACAGGACACGAGGTGAAGGTCTATCCGCTCGTTGGTCGGGCCGACCGGGATCTGGTCAGAAAAGGGCTTGTCGGAATGCATGGCCGAAGATCCCTGGCAACGGCTCTGTTGCTGCACCGTCCCCCGGCAAAGCTCCCCTTTGATCATGTCTATGCCATCATGGATTTCGACCCGGCCACGGATACCGTTACCATCTGGAACCCCTGGGGGACCGACTTCACCCCGAATGGTCCGTCCGGTCCGGAGAACGGCTACGAGCGCAAGAAGGGGATCTTCTCCCTGACACTTGACGAGTTCATCACGTTCTATACTTTTTTGGCCATTGAAAAGAATTAGGGGAAGGGAAGAAGCGATGCGTTTCATTGTGCCTGCGATCATGCTGCTGTTGGTGACCTGTGCCGCCCCGTTCTGTCTGGCCGGAGATGAAAGTGCCGGCGGTAGCGACATCTCGTACCAGTCCCCCTATAGCGTCATTCTGCCCTGGTCCGCGCAGGAACTGATCCCCGATCTGCTTGAGGGAAAACGGGGGAATCCGCGCTTTGAAGCGAAAATCCCACAATCCGAATGGTATGGTCACCTCGATCCCCGGATAGGCCCGTGGGGGCCGCTGCCCCGCGCCTTCCCGCCCCCGGCCCTGGCTCAATTGAAAAGCGACGAATGGAAACGTGCCCGCATTATCGCGACGGCACTGCGTTTTCTGGGATATCATTACCGTCATCACTACCTCCCCGACTGGGATCCGCCTCCGGGCTGGTATACCCCCGAGCCGGGCGGTGCCCGGCATGACGGCAAGGGGGTCGACTGCAGCAACTTCACCTCTTTTGTCTACAACCAGGGTCTGGGTATCGGCATCAGTTCCGATATTCACAAACAGGCAGCAACCGAGTTCGCAACGATCCATGGCGCCGATCAATCCTTTCCGGTCCTGGTTATTCCCCACCAGGATTCGGCGACCAATTGGGCGGAAGTGCTGAAACCGGGTGACCTGCTCTTTATCCGTCCCCGCAACGGCGACTTCATCTCCCATGTGGTGATCTGGATCGGCGCCTGGGGCGCGCCTGCCGGGGGGCCGCCGCTGATTCTCGACAGCCACGGCGCGGAAGTCCGTGATTCGACCGGTACGCTGATACCCGAAGGGGTCTATGTGAGACCGTTCCGTGCAAACTCGTGGTATGCCGACGATGCCGATCACGCAATCAGGATCATTGGGCAATGAGAATCCATGTAATCGAAGGGAATCACATCCTCTGTCAAAGACTGAAAAGGTCGTCCTGCTGATCCCGTGAACCGCTTTTCCCGTACCCTGCCTGTAACGTGCCTGTAATTGACAAACCCGGGCAAGTAGCATATAGTTACGCGCAATTATCCGTTGGAATGCTGTTCTTTTCACATCCCGTGAAACAAATTCACCCCTAGCCCCGACATTTGATGACCTGCCCATGCAAGATCTGAAAAAATATACGGAACGTAAACGCCACATTTCCATTCCCCTGTTCTCTCGTAAAAAGAGAAAGAACGGGAATTCATTTAAAGCGCTTGCGGAAACGAAAAAGACGAAAAAGCGCCTCAGGCTGCTGCTTCCGATCCTGTGCCTGGTTCTGGCCCTGTATCCGGTAGCTTTTCTCGTCAAGTCCGCATTATCCGGTATCTCCCTTTCTCGAGGTCAGGGTGCAGGAAATGCGAATGCAGCGTCACGGGCGCCCGACATCTTCCAGTCTTTTCGCCGGGCGGCAGATGCAATGAGAGGCTCGCATGTTTCGGGGGACAGGTTGGTTGCCCCCCTTTCTGATGGCGGATCCATTTCCTATACAATATCCACGGCCCTGCAGAACAGGGTAGAGAGGGTGATGGCGGAGAACGGGGTTCCGTTCGGCGTTTTTGTCGCCATCGAGCCGAAGACCGGGAAAGTCCTGGCTTTAACCGCCTATTCGTCGGTTATTCCCGGATGGGGTGAAGACGCCTTCTACAAGGTGTATCCAATGGCATCGCTTTTCAAGATGGTCACCGCATGTGCGGCCCTCGAACAACAAAAGGTCGAGCCGGAGACACTGTTCGCGTTCAGGGGATCTTCCTATTCCGAGAATCCGAGATACTGGAGCGTAAACCCGAAGAAGGTCGGGCAGCAGATGCCGCTCTCCCTTGCCATGGCGAAATCCATTAATCCGGTTTTTGGAAGGCTTGCCAGTGACGTGGTAGGGCGAGAGTCAATCATGTCCTATGCGCAACGTTTCGGGTTCAATCAGACCCTCTTCCCCGGAACATCTGTTGTTCCGAGCCGCGCCGCGTTGCCCAAGGACGATCTTGAATTGAAATTGATGGGATGCGGGCTCGGGCGGGAGGTGAAGATATCGCCGTTCCACGCGGCGATGATGATGGCGGCCCTGGCAAACCAGGGGACAATGCTGTCCCCCATCCTGGTCGAGGAGTTCAGGGACAGGAACAACAGGGTGCTCCCCGCGGAAAAAAGCCGGGTCATTCGACAGTTGGTGACAACGGAGACCGCGGATAAATTGTCCCGGATGCTCTTGTCAACCGTTACGGACGGCACCTCTCGGAGGGCTTTTCATGATCGTCAGGGCCGTCCGAAGCTGCCCTCAGTCACCATATGCGCCAAAACAGGGTCAATCAACGGCACGGATCCCGAGGGCAAATATACCTGGTTTGCGGCGTATGCTCCTGCTGAAGACCCTCAGATTGCGCTTGTCGCTTTGGTAATCAATCAGAACAGGTGGAAGATAAAGGCGTCGCGTCTGGGCGCGGAGGCGCTCGAAGAGTTTTTCGCGCAAAAGGGCCCGGAGCAGCAGACGCTGATTCAAGGCGGATACCGGGTTCCCTGAGTCGAGGGTGAGAGTAGTCGCGAAGAGAAGATAGCTGTGAGGCGTCAGCGGTACTGGTGCAGGGAAAGGTTTCCGTCCCGCAGTTCCCCATAGGAGTACTGCGTAATCCAGTCACCAAGCGAGAGAAGCGTCCGAGTATTCCCGCTGTTCCGTGTCGACAGGAGAGGAAGATGAAAGTGTGCGCTTATTACCGCGTCGCAGCCGTCACGGAATCGCGCATCGGCGAATTGATTGAGTAGCAGTTCATAGTTCCACCGCGCATTTCTTTTGTCGTGGTTTCCTTTGCTGTGACCGGACATGTGCTCGGCAATTCGGCAGGCAGCGGTTGCGGGAAACAACGGGAAAACCGCTTTCGTGACCCGGTTGTGAAGGATAAATCTGAGAAGCCTGTACCCGTAATCGCGGGTATTTATCTGGTCACCGTGACAGAGGAAGTATTTCCTGCCGTCCAGGGACAGAACAGCGGGGTTCGGAAAGATGGTTGCCCCGACGGTTTCGGCAAAATACTTTCCCATGTGAAAATCATGGTTCCCTTCAAAATAGACGATGGCCGTACCGGTGGATGAAAGTTCCCGTAATCGCTCCAGGATTGGCTGATACTGGGGGAATGCGGCAGTACGGTAGCCAATCCAGAACTCGAACAGATCCCCAAGAATGAAGAGCGTTTCCGTGGCGCCTTGCAACTCGGACAGGAAGCGCAAAAGAAGCCGGTAGTTCTCGTCAGTCGGATTTCGCAGGTGAGCATCGGCAATGAAAACCCTTCGCATCGCTGCACTATAACGAAAAAAAGATGAAAGGTAAAGGCGGACACCTTCCTGATTTCCGCTTCGTCCTTTGCGGGTAACCACCTTCAGAGGGAATGGTTTTAGCTATGGGATTTATGCGTGACGTTGAGATAGCATGGGATGACCTCCTTGACGCATTCGAAAACATCGATCCGGAAACCGTCTATTTTCTGGACAGGGAAACGGGAGAAATATTCTCCGTGCCCATCGATTATGAGGATGATGATTTCTGGGAAGAGGTTGAAGTGAATGAGGAGCGGTATCTCCAGATACCGGATTTCGACTACGATCAGGAGAGGCAGCTTCTTCATGAGTTTATCAAGGGCATGACGCATCCCTCCCTGAAGGATATCCTGGAACGGTCATTTATGGGGAAACGTCCCTTCGGGCGCCTCGATGAAATTCTTTCTTTTTATCCGGAAGAGAAAGAACGACTTGTTGCCCTGAAGGATGAACTTACGGCCAGGCGGATCAGGAACTGGTTGGAAATAAACGATATTTTCCTGTCCGATGAGACAACCTGACGGTGTCCCGCGTCCATCCCGCCTTGGGCTCCCCTATCCGTGCTTCATTCAGCTTTCCTTACCAGTATTCATCAATACGTCGGCCTTATGTCTTGTTCACGCGCCATTTCATGGTGTGTGAGGAGATAACTTTTCAGCCTCCGGGGATTGCATTTCGCCAATCTCCTTGGCGAAGCTGTAAGGTCTTTCTGCTCCTGCCCCACTGCGGCAGCTGAGCCAAAGGAAAGGTCACATGGAAAAGAAAACTCTTTCTGTTACCGGGATGTCCTGCTC
>CAYSPF010000060.1:4901-12990 GCA_964432775.1 uncultured Geobacter sp. | reverse complement strand
TGGCCGCTGCTTCTGCCGGAATAGGAGTGACCGCCGCCTGCACGGGCAAACGCTTCGGTTATTTCCATCAGCACAGCCGCAAAGAGCATGCAGGCAAGAAAAATTCGAACGTGGCGGTGTGCAAGGAATCTCATGAGCACCTCAGATCATCCGGGAGTTCATTGATATCATCGCCCTGCTTCGGCATATATCGTCCGGCTGTCTGCCGGAGGAGTTCTAAGAAAACCGTTAGTTGGGCGTCCGGATCCGAAGATGTGTACATCGCTGCCGACTGTTCAAGGCGATCCATCTCTTCCGCGGGGATCATCGCTTTGACGCCTATGTCCGGAACCAGCACCATCTGACGTTCAAAAACCGATACGTATACCAGAAGACCTGTTCTGTGCATGGTGTTGTGTATCCCCTGGCGGACAAATTCCGCCCGGGCTGCAGCCAATGCCGCATCGCGCATGAACCGTCCCGGGAAGAAAAGCCGTTGCAGGGGCGGAAGGGTCCCTGTCAGCAACGCTGCGACAGCCGAGACAAGAAAGCTGTCCGCAGTGACGGTAAAGGGGGATGCCTCTGCAAAAAAGATGGGGTAGATGATCAGAATAATGATAAATACTGCAAGTGAGGAGGCAAGGATCGGTACTGTCGGGCGGATAGTTCTTGGCGAGAGTGTAACCACTACTTCTATGGACGAATCGTTCTCAATGCTTTTCACAGCCGCAACGACCCTGCTCTGCAAACCGGAATTATGTTTCATTGTACCCTCTCTGAGAACCCGACAGGTCTGGTAAAGACACTTTCCCGAACGCCTTGGCCGTGTAACCCCCTTCCGGGGACTCTTCAACCAGGAAAAATTTCCGTTCATCGGGGCATCCTTTGCCGTGTGCAATACTAGCAAAGTTGCGGGACATTGGCAAAAGATTAGAAAGACAAGATGCTTCCCCTCCCCCCTCAGCCCTGCCCGGACGGCGGTCCGGATCCAATCGACAAAACAGGGAGCAGGCTGCCCGGTACGGAAAGGCAGCCTGCTCCCTGTTTTGTCAACACAACCTGATAAGTTGAGTTATTCCAATTCCAAATCAAAGCGCTATCTTCGTTGGCTCGTCGAAGGCTCCTCAACGTACTGTTTGTACGCCCCCGTCGCCTTCTTCCCCCGGCCTGCTCGAAAACCTCAGAAAGAGAACCCATGAACGAGAAATGCCTTTTCGAGTGAGATATTCCACGACCCCACGTCGCAGGCAACAAGCCCATCCCTCGCCGCCAGATCCGCCGCCAGCACGGTAGCCGTCGGCCCCCCCTGGATAAAGACCGCATCCACGTCCGGAAAAGAGGCGACCTTCGTACGTATGTCGCCATAGTAGTCGAAACAGTCTGATTCAGGGATTGAAAGAAAATCGACGCTCCTTGGACTTGCTATGACTCCCTGCCGGCAGAGCGCTCTGAAAGAAGAGCCGGCAATCGGATCATCAGGCGCAACAAAGAGCACTCTCTTTCCCTGCAGAAGGCGACGATACAGCAACAGAATGCCATCGATGGCGCCAGTCGCGTATTCTTCGTGGCAGAGTGAAAGCCAGAAGCACGAGGCCTCTCCAAAGGTACGCAGCTTTGTCTTCATCCTGATGTTTTCGAATTCTCTTTCATAGAACGTGCGCTCCCGGGGCCTGGAAAGAAGAGCAACATCGTTTGGTGAAAAGACCGTCTCGTACCCCGAATACTCCTTCTTGGTCCTCTCGTACGGGAGAACGATACGGTATTCGTCATTCGCCATGAAGTAATTGTTGTAACATACCAGCACATTCGGGACGGGCGTATACAACAGCCTGCGAAGTCGTGCGGACAGTTGGCGATCCTTTTTCTGAAAAACTATTCCGCGAAAGCTGGAGAGGTATCTTCTTGCGGCAAGAAAGAGTTCACCATCGCCATAGCGCACAATCGACAGGCCGTCAAGAACCGCACGCTCCAGGGTCTCTCTTCTGCCAAGGAGTTCAATGGTTTTCCGGTTTTTCTCTGAGGCCTCCCGTACGAAAGGATTCCATTGGGCCATGCGGTTGAAAAAACTCTCCTTCACTCAGAAAATCCTTTCTCGGTCTGTCGTTCTTGCTGTTCCTTCCATTTCTGCTTCCCGGAAAACAGACCGTTTCAGCACCATGTGGTCTTGAAACGGTGGCACGGGATAGAAGAAATTATGAAACGGTGATGACAAGCTTCCTGTTGAAGGCGCTTTCGAAAAGATCGCCCTTTTCCCTGCCGCTGAATACTTCAACGGAAAGGTCCTGATTGCCTTCAAGGGAGAGCCGGAAAGCGGTCCGGGTAAGGTTGCCGTTGACCTTTGCGACGAGGCTGCTCCGACGGCGGTCAAGGCCGTCTGCAAGGCGCAGTATTCCTCCCAGACGACACACCAGGAGGCGGTCCTCTTCCGTCAGACGGGCAAAGTTTTCGTGCTTTTTTTTGGGAATGGACTTTCGGTGATAGCGGGCCGTGTTGGCTATTATCTCCCGCTCCCGGGGAGTGAAGCCGAGGAGGTCTGCGTGGCGGATGAGATGGTACGAGTGCTTGTGGTGGCTCGCGTAGCTGATGAAGTAGCCGCTATCGTGAAGCAGCGCCGATGCTTCAAGAAGACGCCGCTCCCGATCTCCCAGGGAGAAGGGCTCCGCCAGGACGTCGTACATTTCCAGAGCCAGCCTGGCCACATGCCTGGCGTGTTCTTCGTCGACCAGACAGGAACGGGCGAAGTCGAGCGCTGCTGCCCGCCAGGTTCGGCGTCGGCCGCTCTGCGCGATGAGGTTGTGCTTATGCAGACTGTCGAGAATAAGTCCTTCCCGGATACCCCTTTCATTGACGCGCAGGATATTCGCGTCAAAAAAGCGCATCAGTTCCCCGATGACGGCCACACCGGCGACAATGATGTCGGCCCGGTCAGGAGTGAGACCCGGGATTACCCTTCGCTCCTTCAGGTCCTTTCTCTGGAGCATGGCAAGAAGATGGACGATATCGGAGCGTAGCACCTCGTAGCCGTGGACGGTATGGTATCCCTCCCGTCTCATGGCCATGATTATCGAGGCTATGGATGTTATCGTTCCGCCGGATGCTACGAGGCATTGAACCTTCACCTCTTGCTCAGTGAAGGTTTCTTTCAGGGAAATGCGTACATGCCTGAGGAGCCTCGCCAGGTCGTCATCGGTGACCGGGTCGGTGCGGAGGAACCGTTCGGTCAGCGCGACCGCTCCCAGCTCCAAAGAGTAGAATTCCTCCACATGATTACCGAGGGCGGTGACAATCTCGACGCTGCCGCCGCCGATGTCGATCATGCAGTAGCGCACCCCTTCCAGGTCGAAGTTGTTCAGGACGCTCAGTGAGACGAGTCGAGCCTCCTCCTCGCCCGAAATCACCGCCACCCGAATGCCGGTACCCTGCGCTACGCTACGGATAAACTCATTACCATTGGCCGCCCGACGTACGGCGCTCGTGGCGACGGCCTCCACAATATCGACCCCGTAGCCATCCATGATCTTCTTCATGCGCAGCAGATTTTCCATGGCCCGTTGCCATGCCTCCGGCGCGATATTCCCACCCGCAGTCAGATTCTCGCCGAGACGCACCGCAGCCTTCTCGTCGTCGAGAACCCGAAATGTGCCGTCCTCAAGAACCTCCACCACGATGCAGCGGATGGAATTGGTTCCTATGTCGACTGCCCCCAGCCGCTTCCGTTTCGCATTCACAGCAGGCTCCTGACCCGTGCTCCGATGGCGTCAAGGGGCGCGCTCTCCAGTTTTTCCAGAAACAGCGCGAAAGTGTCCTTCCTTTTCACGGCAATCAGGTCGGCAAGGGCATGCTCGGTACCAGCAGTAAGACCGATGCCCGCTATCAGTTCCCGGAAAACATCCAGATCGTGGAGACGCCCGAGGATCTCCTGGTATTCCTTCACCTGACCGTGCACTTCGCGATACCCCTCTTCCAGAAGAGGTGACAGCACCTCCAGGCGATAACGGTAGCGCTTGATGGCAATTCGCAGCCGGTGCTGGGACGCCGACTCTTCCGGCTGACGCGCCAGGGGAACAAGTGCGAGCACCGGCGCCAACCGGAGGTCGATATTTTTCCGTGCGAACTCGTCTATGGTTGCGAACGGGTCCGCGGCGCCGGGCGGAGGATCGAAAAGATGGGGAGAGTGAATGGTCCGCACAAAATACTTCCTGAGAGTCCCGGGATTCATTCTGCGGAGATCCCGTTTCAGCTTTTTCCGGGACTCTTCGCGGTTTCTTTCGTACAGCGCAATGCAGCCTGTCAGTTCCTTCCCGTGTTCGGGTCCCAGGTCAACCGCTTCGGCCCTGAAAAATGCCAGCCCCTCATCGATATTGCGCAGGTCGCCGAGAATGTCGGTGATCTTTCTGATGCTCTTGCGGAGCCGCCTGATCCTTGCAGGGGGATAGCAGGGTGCGAACAGTGTCAGACCTTCCCGGAGACGTCGCGATGCGACCCTCAGATCATGGATATCTTCCGTGTCGAAGGATGTGGCCGTCTGCTCCCAACAGCGGAAAAGTTCCGCCCCCCGCTCGGCAAGAAGGCCCCTTGCCGCAATCCATAGAGGTGTTTTCTTCATCAGGATCATCATGCAGCCCTTTATATCCATGAACGGTTACGCGAAAATCCTCTTCAGCGATTTTCGCGATTTTCTCAGACCCTTTTCGATCGCGGCCAGCCCCGCATCTTTCAAGGTCAGGAGACGCTTTTCCGCGCGGTCAAGACCCTTCGCTGTTCTCTTTCTCTTCGTATCGAGTCTGGTTGTCAGCTTGTCCAGCAACACGAGAATCCGGAAGATCTCCTTCTCTATCCTTATCCCGTGCCTGCAGATTCCCGCCGGTCCCAGCCTGTCCTTAACGTGTGCAGCCATATCCCGCACCGTGGCGGCAAGACAATCTATTCGCTGCCGCATTTCCCGGAGCGCGCTTTCCCGGGCTTCTTTCGCGTCTGTAGCCATCTCGGCCACTTGTGAGAGAAGGGAGGGAATCATACGTGGGTTCAGACCGCGGATATTTTTCAATCCTTCCTCGCCTGCCTCGGCAATCTTTTCAAAACCGTCAAGACCGGCATCCAGGAATCGTCGGCCAAGAACAGGGCCTATCCCCCTCAATCGAGTCAACTCCTTCAGTGCCCCGTCCATTTCCCCTCCCGAATGCTGTTCAGTGATGAAGATCTCCGTTGCATTACCGTGTAGCTGCCGAACCGTGACCGGAACAGGCATAACGGCCCGGCTCATGAAGAAGTACGGAGAAATAGTACCCGCAAAGAGTGAACATTTCAATAAATGAAAGGCGCTTTACTCTTTTTTCACGAAAATGTTTCACCGTTGTACTCTATCGAGGTCATGACATAAGAGCGTTCCTCGTTGTAAAGTCATTGACAGAGGTGGAAGCATTTCGGTATTCTCGCTCCATGAAAAGAACCGAGACCGGAGAAGATCCGTGGGAACAGCTGTGCGAAAGATGTGGACTGTGCTGTTTCGAGAAGATAGAAGATGAATCCGGCGCCATTTTCTTCACATCGATTCCGTGCCGCTACCTGGACGTGGTAACAAGGGAGTGCAAGATTTACCACCGACGCTTTGCTATCTACCCGGCGTGCATCAGCCTCACGGAAGAAATGGTCCGAAATCTCACGTGGCTGCATGATGAATGCGGCTACAGGAAAGCGCTTGGGCTCACCCGGAAGAGGTAGGCAATTGGCCCTGTTTTCAGGCTTCTTACCGGAGCAGGCAAATTGACAACAGGGGAAACTGCTCTACACTTCAGCCTCAGGCAAAGGTGAAAGGTTAGCGATGATGAATGATACGAAGGTGACGACAGTACTGGTTGTTGATGACGACATGTATGTCCTCGAATCGGTTGTTGCGCTGCTGAGTCAATTCGGATATGCCGTTGTACCCTGCCGCAACGGTGAAGAGGCTCTCCAGAAAATACAGGACCGCGAGTTCGACGCAATCCTGACGGACATCAAGATGCCGGTCATGACAGGAATTGAACTCCTTGAGATAATCCACAACCTGAATCCCGATATCCCCGTTATCCTGATGACCGCCTATGCAGAACTGGATATTGCCGTTGAAGCGATCAAGAAGGGCGCCTTCGATTTTATCATTAAACCCTACAAACCCACCTATCTCCTCCATTCCATCGAAAAAGGGGTAAAATACAACCGGCTTCTCCAGATGGAAAAGAACTACAAATTCATGTTGAAAGACATGGTCGAGAAAAAGACCAGGGAACTTGCAGACGCGCTTTTGATGGTGAAGGACATCAGCGTGGAAATAATCGAGAGACTTACGGCGGTTGCGGAATTCCGGGATACCGATACCGGTTCCCATATCGGCAGGATTGGTCTGTATACCTGCAAAATAGCGGAGCATCTTGAACTGCCTGCCGAGTTCGTGGAAAACATCACCTTTTCAAGTCCGATGCACGATCTCGGCAAGATAGGTATCCCCGACAACATCCTCCTCAAACCGGGAAGCCTCACCAAAGAAGAGTTCGAGATAATGAAGGCTCATACTGTCATCGGCGAGAAGATGCTCTCGGGGTCATCCTATCCCGTCTTACAATTGGCGGCGTCCATTGCCTTCAACCATCACGAGAGATGGGACGGAAGCGGATATCCGCGAGGACTGAAAGGGGAGGAGACCCCCATGGAAGGGCGCATCGTCATGTTGGTGGACCAGTATGACGCCCTGCGAAGCAGACGGCCGTACAAGGAATCCGAGGGGCACGAGGAATCCGTGAGGATAATAACGGAAGGCGATGGAAGAACGAGGCCCGAACACTTCGACCCGAAAGTACTGGACGCATTTTCCGTCCTCGCCCCGGTTTTTGAAGAAATCTACAACAACAACAAGGACATCAAATATCCCGCCCCTATTTCGGCCGTGCCTGACACAACAAAGCCGACGTCCCTGTAAAGACGCCGGCCCTGTTGTTCCCTCCGAAAAACTGCGTTTCCCGTCAGTTGTTCACTTGCAGTCCCAGAGTATCATTCTTCACAATATCTTCCTCATTTTCCTCTACCAATTCGGCGCCCGCAAACAGATCGTCCAGTCGCATCGTGTCAGGGTTCAGCTTGGGATATCTCTTCGCGCCGATGAACCGGGAACGGTAGTACGGTGTGTTCATAGTGGAAATGACCACTTTCCTGTCACGGGAAGAGGCATGTATCATCTTGTTTTCGCCAAGATAGATGCCCACATGGGAAGGGAAAGACGCATACGTTCTGAAAAATACGAGGTCGCCCTTCTGCAGGTCATAGGATGTAACGGGCTCGCCGGTCCAGAATTGCTCCCGTGCGGTTCGCGGAAGGTTTATGTCCAGTTCGCGGAAAACGTGCTGGACGAAACTCGAGCAGTCCAGGCCGCTGCGGCTGTTTCCTCCGAAACGGTAGCGGGTGCCGAGGAAACTGAATGCGCTCTTCTTCAACCGCTTTGTTGCATCCGTCGTAAGCTCAAGATTCTTACCCAACTCGACCGGTTTCTGGGGATCCGTGTCGGTGAGTTCAGCCAGTGTCCGCTCGTATTCCTCGCTGGTAAAAAGCTCGGCATTCCGAACGACGTACCTCTTGACCGGCTTCGTCACGTTCTCCTCGACAGGGGCGGCTTCACGCAGGGCGAGGGTTTTTCCGGGCTTGAATGTCTTACCGTGGATGGAGTTCAGACGTTTCAGCTCTGCTACCGAAACCCCTGTTTTTTTAGAGATCTTTGATAAGGTATCACCCTTTCGCACCTTGTAGGATGATCCTTTGAATTTCTGATTCGCGGCATGGTCATCGGCTGCGGCGATTGTCCTGGGAGGGATAACCAGTTTGTTTCCCGGTTTGAGTTTCTTGCCGACAAGGTTATTGGCGGATTTGATATCCTGTACCGTCACATGGTATTTCTTCGAAAGGGAATACAGATTGTCGCTTTTTTTGACTACATGGGTCTTCGCGGCAAGGGCAAGTGACGGGAAGGCTGCCAGGAATATGGATAGTACAATAAGTCTCAGACCTCTATTCATGCTCCCTCCTTTGCTTGTTCTATAATGCAAAACATCATTCTGAAAATTTCAGCACTTATACACCAGAC
>CAYSPF010000060.1:0-4801 GCA_964432775.1 uncultured Geobacter sp. | reverse complement strand
AGATGCGCGGCTTCCGGAGCAGGAGGGGAAAGAAGTGACGTAAGCCTCGCGGAAAGCTGTTGCGCGGTTTCCATCCTTTCCAGTTCTCCTGACAGCGCAAGGGAGACCTCACCCCTTTCTTCCGAAACGACTACCACCGCAGCATCGGAGCGCTCGGAAAGTCCCAGCGCGGCGCGGTGTCGAGTCCCGTACTGCTGGGGAATCTCGGAGTTGGAGGAAAGTGGCAGATGACAGGAGGCCTGGGCGATTTTGCCGTTTCGGATGATCAGCGCCCCATCATGGAGCGGAGACCCGTCTTTGAAGATGCAGCCGATGAGCTCACCGGTTATACTGCTCTCAACCGGGATACCGTTGGAAAGATATTCGTCAATGGGTTCCGAGCGCTGGAATACGATAATGGCGCCGGTATGTGAATCCGCAAGTGTGGAGACGGCTTCGACCAGCTCACCAAGGTCGACGGACGGGACCGGGTCCTGACGTCCGAATATACTGCGCAGCGGGCTGATACGGTACAGTGCCTGTCGGATCTCAGACTGAAAAATGACGATAATGAGCACGAAAAGCGCCGTGCCCAACTCCTGGAGGATCCAGCTCGTCATGAAAAAACCGAGATTTTTGGTAACAATGTACACGACTCCCAGGGAACCGAGACCGATTACGACCTGAAAAGCTTTTGTATGCCTGAACCAGCCGTACAGATGGTACACCAGAAAACTCATGATGATGATGTCTGCAATGTCCTGCCAGCGGATGACGGGCGCCACGATCGAACCTCTCTACCGTTTATTGATTCACTAACGAAAAACAGAAATTTCTTTCCCCAACGTCGTATGCTACTATCCCGCAGCGCCTACCGGCACGGGCAGATACCCTGAACACGCTTTCATGCAAAAAGGATTCCAATCACATGCAGAACCTCACACAGAGCGGCGCCCGGATACGCGAGATGTTCGCCTCAATTGCGCCACGCTACGACTTCCTGAACCGGCTTCTCAGCCTCGGTATCGACAAGCGCTGGCGGCGGGCGGCCGTTGAAAGGATTGCATGCCGTGATGGCGGAACGGTTCTCGATATTGCGACGGGGACCGGCGATATGGTACTGGAGACAGCTGCCCGGACGAACGGCTCCGTCCGCATTGTGGGCACGGATTTCTGTAATGAAATGGTGGACGTCGCGCAGTCGAAAATCAGTGCGTCAGTTTACGGGAGCAGGATTTCCCTGGCTATCGCCTCATGCGAGGCGCTTCCCTTCCATGATGCATCCTTTGATGCGGCAACCATCGCCTTCGGCATCAGGAACATCGTTGACAGGGAAATGGGATTGCGTGAAATATGCAGGATCCTGAAACCCGGGGGCAGACTCGTGGTCCTGGAGTTTTCCACTCCGCGCGCAGCATGGTTCAGACCCATCTATCATTTCTACCTCAGGCGTCTGCTGCCGTCGGTAGGAGGTCTCTTCTCCAACGTCGGCGCCTATAGCTACCTGCCCGAATCGGTCCGTGTATTTCCCGACAGGGAAGCCTTTGAGAAGCTGATGGCCGCCGCCGGGTTCGCGCACACCTGCCATACCGATCTCAGTCTCGGCATCGTGACGGTTTTCCAGGGAGAGAAACCGATTACCTCGCCGTGATGAGTTCCTTGAGCTTCAGCTCCAGGTCATCTCCATTGACGACGGTTACATGGTGATCCCGCTGCTCGCACCGCACCAGACCTTCTTCGACCCACTCCAGTATCCGTGCCTTGGGCACCCCGAACTTCGATTCCGCCTCTTCCACCGTATACCATGTCTTCGCAAGAGACATACACGTGACCCCTTTCATTTTTCAGGCTGTTCAGTATAGCGATATTCACCCGCGTTACAACAGGAAATTCCTTTCGCACTCTTTTCCGCCCGGTTTTTGCCTGGTAACAGGACATAGCTGCAACACCGGGAAGTTCATGTAGGACCGGCCGACCTTGACAGTCACGGCCATTTTCTGTATAACTTTGACTCTGTTTACGGGAAAGAAATCACGGGGAGAACATAGTGTTTATTGCGGCCAATTTTCTTATAGCTGTCGGAAAGGTCCTTGACATCATCCTCACCATCTATATGTACATCATTATTGCCCGCGCTGTGATCTCCTGGGTCAACCCCGACCCGTACAACCCCATCGTCAGCATTCTCTATCGTATTACCGAACCGGTGCTCTACCGGATACGCAAAAGACTTCCCGCCATGGGGGGGGTGGATCTGTCTCCCCTCATCGTTCTGCTAGCAATCTTCTTCTTTCAGAAATTTGCCGTTGCATCCATCCTTGACCTCGGGTATCGAATGAAGCTGGGCATTGGAGGACTACCATGAAAATAACCCCCCTCGACATACAACAGCAGCAGTTCAAGGGAAAACTTCTCGGCGGCCTCAATCCGGACGATGTGGACACCTTTCTCCAGGCCGTTTCCCGGGAGATGGAAGATCTGAACCGTGAAAACACGAGCCTTCGGGAGCAGGTTCAGAAATCCCTGGCAGAGACGGAAGTACTTGCCCAAAGGGAAAAAGACCTGCGTGAAATGCTGCTTGCTGCCCAGAAAATCACGGAAGAAATGAAGAACAACGCCCGCAAGGAGGCGGAACTGGTCGTTGCCGAGGCAGAGGTGCAGGCCGATAAGATTCTTGCGGACGCCCAGAACAGGATCGTTCAGTTGAAAAATGATATCCAGGAACTGCGCAGACAGAAAACCCAGTTCGAATCCTCATTCCGCTCCCTGCTTGATTCTCACACCAAAATGCTCGCAGTGCCTGATGAGTAATACCGAAAGCGAAAGTTTCCGCGTCACCGAAACGACGGACGGGGTCACTTTCTCAATTCACGTTCAACCGAAGGCCTGTCGCAACGAAATCTGCGGCCTCAGCGGAAGCGAACTGAAGATTCGTCTCACGTCACCTCCGGTTGAAGGCGCCGCAAACAAACTCTGTCGTGAATTTCTCGCCAAACTCTTTCGTGTTGCGAAATCGGATGTACGCATCATCGCCGGCGAGAAATCAAGGCATAAGACCATAACTATCCATGGGGTTACCGGAGAATCGGCTCGTAAACTCTTACAGCCTGCACGGAGTACTGAATGAAAGCAAAAGACATAATGATTTCCGATGTGCCGACAATTTCCAGGAAGGCTACTCTTAAGGAAGCGGTGAACCTGCTGAAAAAGAACTATGGGGACAAGAGCTTTCTCAATGCGGCTCCCGGGCTCATAGTAGTAAACGAATGGGGAGATCTGGCCGGCGTTCTGATGCCTCTCACTATCATGCAGGCGCTTCTTGAAGGGACGCCGGTCACGGATCCGGCCGAGAGAGAAAAAGCCCGAAGTTTCGAATTTCTCTGCGAGCATATCAAAGACAAACTGGTTGAAGACGTAATGGAGCGGGAACCGATATCCGTTACCGAAGACGCCCTGATCCTCGATATCGCGGATCTGTTCGTGAAATACCGGTTCCAGAGAATTCCGGTGGTGCAGGGGAAAAAAGTCGTGGGTATCATCTATCGAACGCCGATTCTCTTTGCCATGACGAACAGCCTCTTCACGTAGTCGTTCGACCCCGGATGGGCCAAAGGGGTTGACAAACGCGGGGGACAATTCATATAGTTAACGTGACACTGTCACAGGAGGAAGCACGAAATGCCCTTATACGAATATCATTGTTCAGATTGCGGTAAAGAATTCGAGTTGCGCCAGAAGTTTTCCGACGCGCCTGCCACCAATTGCCCCACCTGCGGAGGCGCCATAGAAAAAATGATTTCCAGAACGAGCTTCTCCCTCAAGGGAAGCGGCTGGTATAAGGAAGGTTACTCAAAGGACTCCGGGCCGAAACCACAGGTCTGCCCGAAAGAAGGATCCTGCGCTTCCTGCCCCTCGGCCGCGTAACCGACCTTAATAGAAAAGTCCCCCATCCGGGGGATTTTTTTTGTCCGAGAGAAACGCTTTTCTTTGGCTCCGGCATTTCGCCGCGGAAAAGAGCCTCCCTGTCCGTATTCATTGAGCTAGCGGACGGCAAACTATACAGGAGTTGATGGTAATGGCGCAGATCATTGACGGAAAAGCCATCGCAAGAAAGATCCGCGGTGAAATAGCAGTTGAAGTAGACCGGATTACCGCACGGGGAGTTCGCCCCGGTCTGGCGGTCGTCCTCGTCGGGGACAACCCCGCGAGCAAGGTATACGTCAGCATGAAGGAAAAGGCCTGCCATGAGGCGGGTATTTTCTCCGATGAATACACCCTTCCCGCCGACACGGTCGAGGCGGAACTCCTCGCACTGATCGGCAGGCTCAATGCCGACGCGAGGATCCACGGCATCCTCGTGCAATTGCCGCTTCCGCCGCATATCGATGACGCCAAAATCCTGGAAGCCATTTCGCCGGACAAGGATGTGGACGGCTTTCATCCCTTCAACATGGGGAGGCTCATCACCGGCAGGCCAATCTTCCGCCCCTGCACCCCGTACGGCATCATGGTGCTGCTGCAGGAATCCGGCATCGACCTGAAGGGAAAGGAAGTTGTCGTGGTAGGCCGATCCAATATTGTCGGCAAGCCCGTGGCATTCATGTGCCTCCAGCAGCACGCCACCGTCACCATCTGCCACACGAGAACCGTGGATCTTCCGGGGAAAATTGGAATGGCCGATGTCTTGATCGCGGCAGCGGGAAAACCGGAGATGGTCCGGGGTGAATGGATCAAGGAAGGCGCCGTGGTCATCGACGTTGGAGTGAATCGTCTCGCGGACAACAGGCTGGTGGGGGATGTGGAATTCGAAACGGCGGCCCGT
>CAYSPF010000059.1:0-13189 GCA_964432775.1 uncultured Geobacter sp. | reverse complement strand
AGCGCTCCTCGGCGACACCGGCCGGCGGGTGGACCACCACCACACCCGATTCGGCCCGGAAGAGTCAGAGGAAGAAAAACATGGTGGAAATCATGGCGGCGCACCGCATCCCCTATACGGCCACTGCCAGCATCGGCGCACCGGAGGATCTGAAAGAGAAGCTTGAAAAAGCCAAAAATATCAAGGGTTCGCGATTTATCCATCTGTTTGCCTCTTGCCCGACGGGCTGGCGGCATGCCACGGAGTTGTCCATTGAGGTTGCCAGGAATGCCGTTAAAAGCCGTGTGTTTCCGCTTTATGAAGTGTTCGACGGGGATGCTTGGCAGTTGAGTTCCATGCCTGAGAAGGAAGTGGTGGAAGTCTATCTGAAGCATCAGGGCCGGTTCAAAAAGATGTCGGCCGACGAACGCGACAACATGCAAAAGCAGGTGGATAACGATTGGCAGCGTTTGATCAACCGATGCCAGGCCTCGAAAGCGGCGGTATGACCCTGGCGGAAAGAGAGAAAGGAGATATTTTATCATGATGACAGCCCGGCAATATGAGGAGAGCCTGAGAAAACTCAAACTGGTAGTGTATATGTTCGGCAAGCGGATTGAAAATGTGGTGGATGACCCGATCCTCCGGCCTTCCATGAACGCCGTAGCCGCCACATACGACTTGGCCATGCGGCCGGAGAGCGCGGAGCTGATGACCGCCGTGTCGCATCTGTCCGGTAAGAAGATCAACCGCTTCTGCCACATCCATCAGAACCGGGAAGACCTGATGAAAAAGAGCAAGATGGGACGGATGCTCGGCGGTCATACGGCCTGCTGCTTCCAGCGCTGCGTGGGGATGGACGCGCTCAACGCTCTCTCCATCGTCACCTATGACATCGATGCCAAATTCGGCACGAAATACAACGAGCGCTTCCTGAAATTCCTGGCCCATGTGCAGGAGAACGACCTGACCTGTGACGGCGCGATGACCGATCCCAAGGGGAACCGGGGCCTCGCCCCGAAAGAGCAGGCCGACCCTGATCTCTACCTGCATGTGGTGGAGGAGAGGCCCGACGGCATCGTGGTGAGCGGGGCGAAGGCCCACCAGACCGGAGCGGTGAACTCCCATGAGATCATTGTGATGCCTACCATCGCGATGCGCGAGGAGGACAAGGACTATGCGGTCTCCTTTGCCTTACCCAGCGATACGCAGGGAATCACTTATATCATCGGACGCCAGTCCTGCGACACCCGGAAACTCGAAGCGGGCCGCATCGACGTCGGAAACTCCTTCTTCGGAGGACATGAGGCGCTGGTGGTCTTCGATCGTGTGTTCGTTCCCTGGGAGAGGGTCTTCATGTACCGGGAGCATGAGTTTGCCGGGTCACTGGTCGAGAAATTCGCCTCCTACCACCGCCAGAGCTACGCCTGCAAGGTAGGGGTCGGCGACGTGCTGATCGGCGCGGCGCAGACGATCGCCGAGTACAACGGAGCGGCCAAGGCATCCCACATCAAGGACAAGATCATCGAGATGAATCAGTTGAACGAGACGCTCTACTGCGGCTGCATCGCCTGCGCGTCGGAAGGTCTTCCGGAGCCCAGCGGGACCTACCTCGTCGATACGCTGCTGGCCAACGTGCACAAGCAGAACGTCACCCGGCTTCCCTACGAAATCGCCCGTCTGGCCCAGGACATCGCCGGCGGCCTGATGGTCACCCTGCCCTCGGAGGCGGACCTGCGCTCGCCGGAGGTCGGAAAGTGGATCGAAAAATACTACTGCGGTAGCGAAGGCGTTGCCGTGGAGGACCGGATGCGCATCCTGCGGCTGATCGAAAACCTCACGCTGGGTTCCGCCGCCGTGGGATACCTCACCGAATCGATGCACGGCGCCGGTTCTCCGCAGGCGCAGCGGATCATGATTTCCCGCCTGGCCGACCTGAAGGCCAAGCAGCGCAAGGCCAAGAAGCTCTGCGGCATCGCCACGGAATCCCGGGGGGGCACAGCCGGAACCAATCCTATGAAACAAGTTAAATCCATTAAATAGTCCGTTCGGACAGGTGTGATTGAAAATCATAAATTGGAGGCATGAAAATGAAAGCAGCATTTATACTGGTACCTTCCGAATCGAGGAGGCTCATCGCAAAGGGCGTTGCGGCAATGAAAGAGATCAAAAATGCGAGAGAAAGTGGATATACAATCATTTGCGGCGGCACCACAAACGGATATGTGGCACAAGAAATACTGGGCGTAACCGATATCCCTCCCCAAAAATATACGGCCGGTACCATTTGCAGCCGTGTAGTATGTACGACCGACATTGACAAGCGATCTCCTTTCCCAATCATCCTGTTTCAGGGGCAGAGGGTAACCAAGACCATCCCTGAAGCCCTCAATGATTTTCACCTGGAAACCGTTATTATCAAGGGCGCCAACGCCATGGATGCAAGTGGGAAAGTTGGCGTTATTTCATCCGGATTCGACGGTGGGACCATGGGGGCAACGCTCGGTACCGCAGTATCACAGGGTCTTAAATATATCGTACCGGTAGGCCTTGAAAAGCTCGTTCCATCTGTCGAAGAGGCATGTGCATGGACCGGGGCAAAAACCCTTGACTACTCCATGGGAGCCGATTTTGGAATGTTTATGATACCCAATGCCCTGGTCGTAACGGAAATCGAAGCCCTGAGAATCCTGGCGGGAGTGAACTCAAAACATGTCGCCTCCGGTGGGATTGGTAAATGTTCGGGTGCTGTGGTCATCGTTTCCGAGGGCGCTGAAGATCATGTAAAAAAGGCGATTTCCATTGTTGAAGCAATAAAGGGAGAGCCTGATCTCCCCGATTTCAAAGGGACCTGCAAGACATGTCGTTATCAATGCATCTATGCCCGCAAAGATCAAAGCGAACTTCCCGAATGGTTGAGGGATTGATGACGTGACGCTGGCCCAATGGGAATATGGAGAGAATCTATAACACCCTCGGAAAAGCCCCTCTGGTTTCTTAAGCCGGGGTGTCCTGATCCATGAATTGCGGTATCTGCGAAGATGTCATGAAAACATCACGCTGGGGTCTTCTGCCGTGGAATACCTCACGGAATCGATGCACGGGGCCGGTTCTCCCCAGGCCCAGCGGATTATGACTTCCCGCTTGGACGACATAAAGGCCAAACAGCTGAAAGCAGGAAACTCTGCGGAATTATCACTCAATCCTAAGAGAGCAGGTCGGGGGAAGGATAAACAGCATACTGACATCCTAATCACATTTAACTTTCACAAGGGTCAAGAGTCGCTCTTTGGCGCGGACATTGGAAACCTTTCGGCGTTAACGCTGGTATCAATTAATTACGGGATGTGTTGAGGGCAGAAGCAAAAAATCTTCTTGACAAGGAATTATTTGTTTGTTCTAATAATGAAACATTAGTTCTATATATTAAACCATTTTAAAAGGGCGCAAACTGATGGGATGCGGCGGAAGCATTGAGGGGATTGCAGTAACCAATATCAATGGAGGGCCCACCCGTTGAACGCTGGTGGCGCTATGTGCGGAAGCAGGCTGCAGACTGAAAGGAGTGATCAATTTGACTGAAAAGAAATATGTCATGGGAAATCTTGCCATTGCAAGGGCTGCCGATGAGGCAGGCGTAAAGGTAGTAACGGGATACCCTGGTACCCCGGCCACAGAGATTGTCGAGGAATTTCTGGACTGTCCTCAAGTGCATGCAGAGTGGGCATGCAACGAGCTTGTGGCTCTTGAAATGGCTCAGGGGGCTTCGTTGGCGAACGTCAGAGCCATGGCGGTTATGAAGCACAACGGCACCAATGTATGCACCGACATGCTGATGCACCTCAACTTTACTGGCGTCAAGGGCGGGCTGGTGCTGATTTCCGCCGACGATCCTGGGGGACTTTCCTCTCAGAACGAAGAGGACAGCCGAATTCTCGTTCATTCCTACGCAAACTTGCCGGTATTTGACCCCTCCACCGCCACCGAAGCCAAAGCAATGGTGAAGGACGCCTTTGATTTGTCGGAAAAGACTCAGATGTGCTTCGTCATCCGACCGGTCCTTCGTGTTTGTCACAGCCGTTCTGTTGTCGATTTCGAAGAATTGAATACCCTCCAGCCCAGGGAGGCGAAGTGGGAGGATGACCGGGAACGGTACATCATGAGCGCAGTGGAGGTCAGAGAGTTGGGAGGCATTAAGAGACCTCAGGCGCGACATCGATGGCTTAATGCGAAATACCGAGAAATTGCGGAGCTGTTTGAGACCAGCCCTTACAATCACATTGAGACGGGTAGTGGGGACATTGGTTTGATCGGATGTGGCATCGGATACACGTACATTAAGGAAGCCTCTCTCCATTTCTCCAAGTCCTTCCCCATCCTCAAGCTTGGGACTTTGCCCATTCCCCAGAAACTGGTACTCGAGTTTCTGAAGGGCAAGAGCAAGGTGGTTGTGTTTGAAGAAATAGAGCCGGTTGTTGAAGGGCTTATCAAGCAGTTGTGCCATGAGAGCAGGGTTCCGGTGGAGGTGCTTGGCCGTTCCGGATTCTATGCCTCCGACGGCGAGTTGACCGTCCAGATCGTCACTGGGGCAGCGAAGAAGGCCGACCCCGAACTGACTCTCCTGGATGATTATACCCCGCGACAGTTGGACGTCGAGGTCCCTGTGAGAACCAGGACCCAATGTGTCGGGTGTGCCCACAGGCCGCTCCTTTATAATCTCAAAAGGTTGGCAAGGAAGACGAAGTGCATCGTCTTTGGAGACATTGGCTGCCATGATGCCGGATCGTTCAAACCCATGGAGCTTCAATCCACCATCTACTGCATGGGTGCTTCGATTCCCATGGCGACAGGCGCCTATTTCGCTGGAGAGAAAAGGCCGGTCGTTTCCATGATAGGGGATTCCACACTCTTCCATCTTGGCCTGAACGGTCTGATCAATGCCGCCTACCAGCGAAGCAAACAGGTGATCGTCCTTGGAGATAATCAAACAACGGCCATGACAGGGTTTCAGCCCCATGCGGGCAGCGGTGTCAACCTCCGTGGGGAGGTCGCGCCTCTGGTGGATCTGGAGAAACTCGGTCAGGCAATCGGGGTGAGCGTGCACAGGGTAGATCCTTTAGACATAGAGGGTACCTACAAAGTTTTGGAGGAGTCGATCAATGAAGATGGCGTGTCCCTGGTCATTGCTTCACGGCCCTGTTTCCTCCAAACCTCCCGTAAAGATGCGAGCTTGTTTAAACGCGTCGAGGTAAAGATGGACGAGTCGAAGTGTAACGGATGCATGATCTGCATCAACGATTTCGGCTGTCCCGCACTCGTCTATGACAAAGAAGAGAAGAAAGTCCATATAGAACCCTTGACCTGTGTCAAGTGCGGGATTTGTGTCGAGGTTTGCAGGAGAGGAGCCATTTCATGAAGAAGGACGTAGTCATTGCAGGAGTAGGCGGCCAGGGGAGCCTTTTTGCAACGAATGTACTTTGCCAGTTTGCAATGGGAAAGGGATTCCAGGTTCTCGGTACGGAGACCATAGGAGCGGCCCAGCGAGGAGGCTCGGTAGTTTCTCACATGCGGATATCCGATTCTACGATCTATTCCCCTCTGGTTCCCGCCGGCTCAGCAGATATCCTCATCGGCATGGAGGCTCTGGAGCTGTTGCGAAGCTTGAGACTTCTTGGCAGGGAAGGATATTACATCCTCAACCTCTACCAGCTTCCTACGGTGTACACCAATCTCGGAATCGATCGGTATCTTACCTTTGATGAAATTCGTGATGCGATCAAGCGGGTTCAGATCAAGGGTCATGAAATCGAGGCCACCTTCAAGGCGGCGGACTTGGGGAATGCCCAGATGACGAATGTGGTCATGCTGGGGGCCCTCTGCAGGGTGGAGAACTTCTTCACGAAGGAGGAGATACGGGCCCTGGTGGAGAAGCTTTCCCCAAAGAAATATGCGTCCAAAAACATGGAGGCGTTCGATACCGGATACGAACAGGCTCGCCCTGTATAATGGCAGAAAGGAAGGATTGCATGTACCAAATGACGGACGATCAAAAGCTCTTCGTGGAGCAAGTCAGAAAGATGGTATGCGAAAAGGTTGCCCCTCGATCAGCGGAGATTGATAAAACGGGTCAATTCCCCTGGGACTTGAAAGAAGTCTTCCAGGAAATGGGGCTTCTGGGGCTGAGCGTTCCCGAAGCGTATGGAGGATGCTATCAGGGAGACCTTTATGTTTGCCTGGCCGTGGAGGAAATCGCCCGCGCCTGTGTGAGTTCTTCCCTGATTGTACAGGTTCAGTCTCTGGGGTGGCATCCGATTCTGATCGGTGGGTCGGAACAGCAGAAAGCGAAATACGGACCCGGCATTGCTTCGGGACAACTTCTGGCCGCATATGGCCTGACCGAAACCGGGGCAGGCTCCGATGCCGCATCCATGAAGACAACGGCGGTGAGAAACGGGAATCATTACGTGATCAATGGTTCCAAATGCTTCATCAGCAACGGCCCCATCGCGGACGTAGTCACCGTTTTCGCAATGACTGATAGATCCAAAGGGGTCAAGGGGATCAGCGCTTTCATCGTGGAGAAAAGTTATCCTGGGTTCTCCGTGGCGAAATGGGAATCCAAAATGGGCATCAAAGGATCCCCGACAGGGGAACTGGTATTTGAAGACATGGAGGTGCCGGCGGAAAACCTCATCGGCGAAGAGGGCAAGGGATTCATCTACGCCATGGAGAGCCTGGATGCCAGCCGACCGGTTATTGCCGCACAGTCGGTGGGACTGGCTCAAGGAGCCCTCGATCAGGCAATCGCCTATGCCAAACAGCGGGTACAATTCGGAAAGCCGATTATCGCGTTTCAAGGCATCAGTTGGATGCTGGCTGAAATGGCTGCTCAGATCGAGGCTGCTCGCGCCCTGACGTACCAGGCGGCGGATATGATCACTTCCTGTGATCCGCGCAGGACTTACATGTCCGCCTGCAGTAAACTGATCGCTTCCGATGCGGCCATGAAGGTCGCGACGGATGCCCTCCAGATTGCTGCCGGTTACGGGTACATGACGGAGTTCCCTTTCGAGAGGATGATGAGAGATGCCAAAATTACCCAGATCTATGAGGGAACCAATCAGATTCAAAAACTAGTCATTGCCCGGGAGCTTACGAAGTGATTCTTGGGAGGTAAGAAATCATTGCAAGAAAACTACCAGGTTCCGGCAGTAATCAGGGCGCTTGATGTTCTGGAGCTTCTGTCCAGCCAAAAGGAAGCTACCTTTACCGAGATCCACACCAGTCTCGGAATTCCAAAGAGCTCCGCCTACCACATTCTGGGCACTCTCACTTCCCGAGGCTACGTTCGATTCGCAGGCGACAGTTCCAAATACTCTCTGGGATTGAGACTTGTCGAGCTTGGAACGAAGACTACCTCTTTCATCGATCTGAGGACAGAGGCTTTGCCTTTGCTACGGGAACTTGTAGCCAAGACCAAAGAGACATGCAATCTGGGAATCCTCGACAATGCCGAGGGTGTCTACATTGCCAAGCTGGAAGGGAGTCAGCCGATCCGACTGAATTCATGGGAGGGCAAGAGGTTCCCTATGCACTGCACGGCAATTGGAAAGGTGCTTCTGGCATGGCAAGATGAAGCAAAACAGGCGGAAATGTTGCCGAAGCTCAAACTCGTTCGGAACACCAAAAATACAATTACGGACGTGAACAAGCTTGCCGCTCAACTTCGGCTTGTCAGGAAGCAGGGTTGGGCCTTGGATGACCAGGAGAATGAAGACCACGTGCGGTGCCTCGGATATCCGGTGTTCAGCTTCGACGGCCGCGTTCTGGGTGCCATTAGCATTTCGGGGCTCGCTACTCGTTTCGATGAAAAATACCTTCAAAAACTGACCCAGGCGGTGCAGGGCACGGCCCGCCGGCTGTCGGAAAATTTGGGAGGCTCCCTTACAGGGTAATTCAATTGGGAGGCACAAAGGTTCGCTTGAATATTGGAGGATGTGATGGGTGGTCGATTTTTCGAGGAATGGAAGGAAGGAGAAGAGTTTCTGACTCCTTCGCGGACAGTGACTGAGACGGACCTCGTCATGTTTGCAGCCATGAGCGGGGATTACAATGAGCTGCACACGAGCGAGGAGTTCATGAAGGAAAGCAGGTTCGGAAGAAGAATCGGCCACGGCTTGCTCGGTTTGGCTCTTTCCCACGGACTCATGTTCAGAACGGGAATCACGGAAAACAGCGTTATCGCTCTCATCAGCGTCGATTCGTGGAAGTTTCTTGCACCTTTCTACATCGGCGACACGATCCACGTGAAATTGACGGTCGTGGAAACCCGCCCCAGCAGAAGCAAGCCTGATCTCGGCTTCGTAAAACTCTCATTTGAACTCGTCAATCAAAAAGGGGAGGTGATTCAATCCGGAGTCAAGACCTTCGGGTTCAAACGGCGCGCAGGCGGCGCCTCTTATTGACAGGAGCATGGGATAGGTTGCACAGAGCGCCGTGCCTCCCGGCCCACAAGAATGCAACCTATTTCATGCCCTCCTTAGTAACTCGGAAACGAGTCTCGGTTGCAAGCTGGAATGGAGTCTCTGCGAAACCATTAACCGGAAAATGAAAGGAGTAAGGATCATGCAGAAAAGAACGTTGTTTCGAACAATGGTTGGTATCAGTTTGGTGGCCTTTTTAACCCTGGCCTTCGCAATTTCGGGAGCTCAGGCTCAGGCGAAATTTCCCAACCGTCCCATGACCATGATTTGCCCCTTCGGCGCCGGAGGGGGAACGGATGCCGTGGCCAGAATGGTTGCGACCCTGATGGAGCAAGACCTGGGACAGCCGGTCAATGTGGTGAACCGGACGGGCGGAGGCGGAGCCGTCGGGTTCACTGCGGGCTCGACCGCCGCTCCCGATGGGTACACCATGACCCTCGCCTCAGGGGACATTACCATGCTCCACTGGATGGGGACAGCAAAGGTAACCTATTCGGACTTCAGGGCCGTTGGGCAGGTCAATTTCGATGCCGCGGCGATCAACGTCCGGACCGACGCCCCGTGGAAAACCGTGAAGGAGCTTCAGGACTATGCCAAGGCGAATCCCGGCAAAACGAAGGCCTCGGGGACTGGAAAGGGCGGATGCTGGGACATCGCCCGGGCGGGTTGGCTGATCGCAGCCGGTGTCTCCCCTGACGCCATCCCCTGGGTCCCCAGCAGCGGCGCTGCCCCCGCCCTTCAGGACATGATGGCGGGCGGTATTCAGGTTGCTACCTGCAGCCTGCCGGAGGCGCGGGCCCTGATTGAAGCCAAAAAGGTCAAATCGCTCGCGGTCATGGCGGACAAGCGGCTGGAGATCCTCCCCGATGTTCCCACCCTCAAGGAATTGGGCGTGAACTGGAGCTTTGGTGTGTGGAGAGGAGTCCTGGTCCCCAAGGGCACCCCGGACAATGTGGTTGCAATCCTCGAAAAATCCCTGGAGAAGGCATACAAGAACCCCAAGTACAAGGAATTCATGAGCAAGATGGGATTGGGCATGGTGTGGAGGTCGGCCGCCGAGTTCGACAAGTTCATGGCCGCCGATGACGCGAGCAACCAAAAGGTCATGAAAGGGGCCGGACTGATCAATTGACCTGAACCGCTTTCCCGGGAAAGAGGTCGGGAATCATGAAGGTTGCCGACCTCTTTCCTTACTTTATTTCGAGGAGATCTGCACTTATGGGAAAAAATGACTATATCGGAGGCGGGTTTTTTTTCTGCCTTGGTATTTTGATTTGGGTGCTCACATATCCATTCCCCGTCCTGATTGAAGCGGGCAAACGACACCCCGGACCCGCTCTTTTCCCCCAGGTTCTCGCCACCCTCTTCATCTTCTTCGGACTTTTAGTCATCCTGAACGGCTGGCGGGCCGCCAGGTCCAAAACGCCTCTTCCCGAAGAAAAAACAGCAGGACTGAAACTGAACTACTTCAATCCCGTTTTGGTGATTATTCTCATCGTTGCATTCATCTTGCTGGCTCCGAAGTTGGGCTTCATCATCACGGGAACGGCGATTCTCGCAATATTGATGATGAAATTACAGGTCAGACCCATCAAGAGCTTGATTACTTCGGTCGTTGTAACCTGCTTCGTCTATTTCATGTTCGCGACGATGTTGAGGGTTCCCCTGCCGCGGGGCATTTTGGGGTGGTAAAAATAATTCATAGGATGGTGAAGCAATGGATTCTGTAATTCAAGGGATCAGCCTTCTCCTGGCACCCAAGACATTTTTAATCATGGTTATTAGTGCCGCCTACGGCCTCTTCGTTGGCGCGGTCCCCGGGTTGACCGCGACGATGGCGGCCTCTTTGCTGATTCCGTTTACGTTCTTCATGGACCCCATTCCCGCCCTGGCCTCCATCGTGTGCATGTCGGCCATGGCCATTTTTGCAGGCGATATCCCCTCAGCCCTGGTGCGCATCCCGGGAACCCCTTCTTCGGCCGCCTATACGCAGGATTCTTTTGCGCTGACACAGCAGGGGAAAGCGGAAATGGTTCTGGGAACAGGTTTGGTCTGTTCCGTGATCGGCGGGTTGTTCGGGGCGGTGGTTTTGATGACCTCTGCGCCGCTTCTGGCCGAAGTGGCTCTGAATTTCTCAAGTTTCGAATATTTCTGGCTTGCGGCGATGGGACTCAGCGCGACGGTCATGGTCTCACAAGGTTCTCAGGCCAAAGGCGCTCTGGCCATGTGTCTGGGACTTTTTCTCTCCACCATCGGGGTGGACATTACGCTCGGCTTCCCCCGTTTCACCTTCGGAAACGTCGATCTTCTGAATGGGATATCCTTTATTCCGGCCATGATCGGCGTTTTCGGGATTTCCGAAGTCTTGCGCAATGTCATGCAGCAGGGTGGAAACCGATATACGATCGCCCGCGTGCAGGCCGGAAAGCTTTTTTCGGGCGTTGGCAAGCGCATATATAAATATAAGCTCAATATGCTCCGTTCCGCTCCGTTGGGAACGTTCATCGGTATCCTCCCCGGCGCCGGCGCCGATATTGCGGCTTGGATAGCCTATGCGATCTCCAAGAAAGCTTCCAAAGAGCCGGAGAAATATGGAAAAGGTTCCATTGAGGCGATAACGGATGCGAGCACGGCCAACAATGCCTGTCTGGCCGGTGACTGGGTCCCTGCGCTCGTCTTCGGGATCCCGGGGGATTCGATCACGGCCGTGGTTATCGGGGTGCTTTTCATGAAGGGGCTTCGTCCCGGGCCGATGATCTTCCAAAATCAGCCGGAGATTGTCTATGCGGTTTATTTTGCCTTTATCTTTGCCAACCTTCTGCTGATTCCCTTCGGCTGGGTGGCGATCAAGTCGAGTGCCCAGATGCTGCGGGTCCCCAAGAACATTCTGATTCCGGCAATCCTGCTGTTTTGCATAACCGGAACATTTGCCATCAATAACGACGTGTTTGACATTATTATCCTGGCTGTTCTGGGCGTCATCGGCTTCTTTATGGAGAGAAACGATTACCCGGTGGCTCCGATCGTGCTCGGCCTGGTTTTGGGGCCGATCCTGGAGCAGAATTTTATGATCAGCATGATCAAGACCGATTGGGATCTGACCCTCTTTTTCGTGCGGCCGATCGGTGCGCTTTTAGGAGCCATTACCATGGCCATATGGTTCTTCCCGTTCCTGACGCCCCTTTTGGAAAGGACGAAAAAGAAGAATAATAACATGGCGCGGTAAGAAAGAAGGATGATTGCCCGGGATGAGGTTGCATTTTCCTGATATCATCGATTGCGCCATACAGTTACGAATATGATGGTTGATATGGTTCCGTTGAAGACAGGGTTGCTGGATCCGGCCGTACAAGACGAATTGTCCCGTTGCTTACACTGTGGAATGTGCTTGCAGGTCTGTCCGACATACCACATTTATGGCACGGAAATGGATTCTCCCCGGGGGCGCATCGCCCTGATGCGGGCCGTGGCCCGGGGGCGGCTGAAGGCGGACGAACTGCCTTCATCTTTTACCCGTCATATCGCGTTGTGCCTGGGATGCCGGGCCTGTGAAACGGCCTGTCCCTCCGGGGTCAAGTACGGCCACGTGGTTAAAGCCGCCCAGACGACCATTCGGCAAAACACCGAGGAAAGCTGGGCGGCTATCTGTCTGAAATGGATTGGTTTCAAACAACTGATGCCTTTCCGTGAACGCTTGAAAGTGCTGGCTTCTGCACTGTGGCTGTACGAAAACAGTGGGTTGCAATCCCTCTTCCGTTCACTGCGTTTCATGCCTCAGTCGCTGCGGCAAATGGAGCTGCTTCTGCCCCCGATATCCCGCGAATATTTCAATTACTCGGTTCCCGCACCGGCCATCGTCAAAAAACGGGGCAAGGTTGCCTTCTTTATCGGCTGCGTGCAGGAGGCATTTTTGGCCAAGGCCAATCGCGCCACCATTCGTGTCCTGCAGCGCAATGGGTATGAGGTGCATTTTCCGGCAGGGCAGACCTGTTGCGGGGCCGCACAACTGCACATGGGTGAACTCGATTTTGCCCGCAAGCTCGCCCGCAGGAACATCGATGCTTTTCTGGATCAGGGTTTTGAAGCGGTCATCAGCAATGCCGGCGGGTGCGGCGCCACGCTGAAAGAGGATTATGCGGAGCTGTTCACGGAGGATCCGATCTACTCCGCCAGGGTCGCCCGGTTTTCTGCACTGGTGCAGGATTTCAGTGAATTCATGCTGGATCATCTGCATGAGCCGCCCAACGGGGTTGTACGGGCCCGTGCCGTATATTCCGATTCCTGCCATCTTCGCCATGTCCAGAAGATCAAAAAGCAACCGCGCCAATTGCTCCGGATGATCCCCGGGATGGACCTGGTGGAGTTGAAGCGTCCCGATCTATGCTGCGGGTCGGCCGGTGTCTACAATATCATGCACCCTCAAACCGCCAACCCCATCCTCGATCTGAAAATGGAGGACATCAAGGCTGCGAAAGCCGATCTCCTGATTGTAAGCAACACGGGCTGTCACATGCAACTGATCGCGGGCGCCGAACGGTCGAACTACCCGGTACGGGTTCTCTATGTTGCAGAAGTGTTGGAAGAATCCTACACGATGGGAAGCCAAGAATGAATCATACGGCTGATCATATTGCATCTTTGGTGGGCCTATTCCCGGCCGATCAGGTGATATGCGATCCGGTGGAATTGATCACCTACGAGATCGATGCCGGCGTGGATCGGCAAAC
>CAYSPF010000058.1:0-13243 GCA_964432775.1 uncultured Geobacter sp. | reverse complement strand
TTCCGGAGGTTCTTTCAGATGCCCGAAGAAATATATGACCTGATCGTGATCGGCGCCGGCCCCGGCGGCTACACGGCCGCCATCCGCGCCTCCCAGCTGGGAATGAAGGTGGCGCTGGTGGAAAGGCGTGACACCCCCGGCGGTGTCTGCCTGAACGAGGGGTGCATCCCGAGCAAGGCCCTGCTTGACTCCAGTGAGCTTTTCGCCCTGGCTCGGGACGATTTCGCCCGCCACGGTATCCTGGCGGGCAATCTGACGCTCGACCC
Organism: uncultured Geobacter sp.; assembly: GCA_964432775.1. Lineage (GTDB taxonomy): Bacteria > Desulfobacterota > Desulfuromonadia > Geobacterales > Geobacteraceae > RPRC01. The sequence goes on along the minus strand of CAYSPF010000058.1, from coordinate 12,977 downwards.
GGCGCGGATGATGGCCCGCAAGGACGACGTGGTGAAGAAGCTCGCTGACGGAATCGCCTTTCTCCTCAGGAAGAACAGGATTCAGCTGTTCCAGGGAAGCGCTAAACCTGCCGGGCCGAGAAAGGACGGCCTCCATGTGGTGGCGATCACCTCTGCCGACACACCGCCCATCCCCCGCCTCATCAACGGCAGACGAATCCTGCTGGCTACCGGCAGCCGCCCCGTGGAGCTTCCCGGCCTTTCCTTTGACGGCGCGACAGTCGTCAGTTCACGGGAAGCCCTTGCCTTTCCGGCTGTGCCGGAGCATCTCGTCATTGTCGGTGGCGGATATATCGGCCTGGAACTGGGCTCGGTCTGGAACCGGCTCGGAGCGCGGGTGACGCTGCTGGAAGAGCTCCCCTGGATTCTCCCCCACGCGGACCGGCAGGTCGCAGACGTGCTCCTGAGGACACTTACGAAGCAGGGGCTGAGATTCCTGTTCCAAGCACGGGTAACGAGGGCTGAGATCGGTGAAGGAAAAGCGAAGATACAGGTCACCGCCGGCGAGACGGTGGAGGAACTGGCGTTCGACAGGATCCTCGTGGCAGTGGGAAGGACTCCGGAGACCGACGGCCTCGGACTCTCCGAGGCGGGAATCCGGGTGGATGGCCACGGCAGGGTGATCGTTGATGAAAACTACCAGACAAGCGCCCCCGGCATCCATGCCGTCGGCGACCTGATTCCGGGACCGCTCCTGGCCCATCGTGCCATGGAAGAAGGCACGGTGTTCGCGGAGCGCCTGGCCGGACAGCCCTCATTGGTGGAATACGAATTCCTCCCGTCCGTGGCATATACGCGGCCGGAGGTTGCCTCGGCGGGAAGGACGGAAGAGCAGGTGAAGGAGGAAGAGATCCCCTACTCCGTGGGCAGGTTCCCCTTCTCCGCTAACGGCAGGGCCCGATGTCTGGGCGACACGGACGGATTCGTCAAGATCCTCGCCCATGCCGAAACGGGAAAGGTCCTCGGGATCCATGTCATCGGCCCGCGCGCATCGGAGCTCATTGCCGAGGCGGTGACGGTCATGACCTACGGCGGGAGCGCCGAGGACATCGCCCTGACCCTGCACGCCCACCCCACCCTCTCGGAGGCGATGAAGGAGGCTGCGCTGGATATCACGAAAAAAGCTTTGCATGGATAATCTGATGGAACTGCACTTCATTATGCCAAGGAGGATGAAATGACTGACGACCGCAGGGTTCCCCTCGAAAGCCTCAGATGGGTCTGTGACCCGGAGCAGCTTGATTTCGCCACTACCGACGACCTCCCCGAACTGGAAGGAACGATCGGTCAGGAAAGGGCGCTTCGAGCCATCGATTTCAGCCTCGGCATGTCCGAGTGCGGCTTCAATCTCTATATCTCGGGAGAAGCGGGAACGGGCCGGACTTCTTCTATCATGAGCCTCCTGAAAAAGCGGGCCAAGGGGGAGCCGGCGCCCAGCGACTGGTGCTATGTCAACAATTTCAAGTCTCCCGACAACCCCGTTGCCCTGGCGCTTTCAGCGGGCATGGGAAATGAACTGGAAAAGGACATGCGGGAACTTCTGTCCGGAGTGCGGACGGATATTCCCAAGGCCTTGGAGAGCAAGGAGTACGAAAACAACAAGACCGCCATCGTCCAGGAACAGCAGGAACGGAACAATATCATGTTCGCTGAACTGGAGCAGGAGGCAAAGGAGAAAGGATTCGCTCTCCAGAGAACCGTCTCCGGGCTGGTCATGGTTCCCCAGAAAGAAGGCCGTAATTTCACCCAGGATGAGTACGACGCCCTTCCTGCCGATGAGCAGGCAAAGATCGACGCCGTCGGTAACGAACTGAAGGAAAAACTGGCCGACCTGGTCAGCCAGATTCGGGAAAACGAGAAGGAGGTAAAGGAGGCTCTGGCAAACCTTGACAGGAATCTGGGGCTCTCCGCGGTAGGACACCATATCGAACCGCTGAAAAAGAAATTTGCCGAATTCCCCCGCGTCATCACCTACCTGGATGATGTGCAGGAGGATATTCTGCTGAATCTGGAGGATTTCAAGGGGACCCAGCCGCAAACGCCCTTTCCCGGACTGAAACTCCCCGTTCAGACACCCTCCTTCGAACGCTACACGGTCAACCTCCTGGTGGACAACTGCGAGCAATGCGGCGCTCCGGTGGTATTCGAGGCGAACCCGACCTACAACAACCTGTTCGGTCGCGTCGACCACGTGATGCAGATGGGGGGGGTGGCCACCACCAATTTCACCCTCATCAAATCAGGCGCCCTGCACCGGGCCAATGGCGGCTACCTGGTAGTCAACGCCCGTGATGTGCTCCTGAGCCCCTTTTCCTGGGATGCCCTGAAGCGCTGTATCCGCAACAGTGAAATCAAGATCGAGGATATCCTGGAGCAGTACCGGATCATCACCATGGTCTCCATCAAACCGGATCCGATACCGATGCAGGCCAAGATCATCATGATCGGCTCTCCCTGGATCTACTATCTCCTTTTCTACATGGAGCCTGACTACCGCAAGTTTTTCAAGGTGAAGGCCGACTTCGACAGCCGGGTAAACCGCACCTCCGAGGTAGTGAAAGACTATGCCCTGTTCGTCTCCTCGCACTGCAAGAAGGAGAATCTGCTCCCCTTCGACAGGAGCGCCGTGGCAGGCATCATCGAATACTCGTGCCGCATGGTCGAGGACCAGGGGAAATTCTCCACCCAGTTCATGGAGATTGCCGACCTGATCCGGGAGGCGGACTTCTGGGCGCGAAGGGCGAACGGCACGGCCGTTACCGGTGGATTCGTCAAGCAGGCGGTGGAAGAGAAGATCTACCGGAGCAACCGGGTCGAGGAACGTCTCCAGGAACTCTTTGACGAGGGAACCCTGCTGGTGGACACCAGTGGCTGCGAAGTGGGACAGGTGAACGGCCTGTCCGTGATGACCATGGCGGACTATACCTTCGGCAGGCCTTCCCGGGTCACCGCCCGCGTTTTTCTGGGTCGCGGCGGCATGGTGAACATCGAACGGGAGGTGAAGCTCTCCGGGCCGATCCACGACAAGGGAGTCCTGATACTCACCGGCTACCTGGGAGGCAAATTCGCCCATGACAAACCCCTCTCCTTCTCCGCTTCCATCTGTTTCGAGCAGTCCTACGAGGGGATAGAGGGGGACAGCGCTTCATCAACGGAGTTGTATGCCCTCCTTTCCGTGCTGTCCGGGGCGCCTATCCGGCAGGGAATCGCCGTCACCGGCAGCGTCAACCAGTTGGGCATGGTCCAGCCCATCGGCGGAGTGAACTACAAGATCGAGGGTTTCTTCGCGGTGTGCAAGGCAAAGGGGCTGACCGGAGACCAAGGGGTGATGATTCCCCGGAGCAACGTGCGCAACCTGATGCTGAAAGACGAAGTGGTGGCTGCGGTCCGGGAAGGAAAATTCCATATCTGGAGCGTGGAGACCATCGACCAGGGGATCGAGATCCTGACCGGCATTCCGGCCGGGGAGCGGCAGGCGGATGGGAGCTATCCCGAGGGGACCATCAACCGGATGGTGGATACGCGGCTGCGGGAGATGCTGGAGAGCATGAAAAAGTTCTCCGGCTCAGCCGATAAAGAGGAAAAGAATAAGGGAAATTCTTAGAATAGCGCCGGTTGACAGCAGAAGATTGCAGAGTAGTATTAATGAAAATCTCCGGGACCGGCTGGGAATGCCCCCGGGGCGATTGATTGCACGCGCAAAGGAGGTCGCATATGGCTGACATCATTGACACTATTCGTAACGACGCATCCCTGGGGACACTACTCGCCTCTTTGGAAAAGGCAGGGCTCATCGAAAAGCTGAAGGAAGCCGGTCCTTTCACCCTGTTCGCGCCGAACGATGCGGCATTCGTTCGAATGAACATCGCGGACTCCCTCAAGGATCTGAAGTATCTCACGGAAACCCTGACCTACCATCTGGTTCCGGGAAAATACACTGCCGAAGCCATCAGAGAGATGGATGCCATCGGCACGGAAAACGGCAAATCCCTGACCGTTGCCCTGGATGAAGGTGAGACGGTGGTGGACAACGGCAAGTTCGTCGCCACCGACATCGAGTGCTCCAATGGGTTTATCCATATCATCGACAATGTCTTCCAGCCGCAGCTTTCCGGCTGGTACCGTGAAGAGTAACAAACCGTATCCCATACGTCCGGCACTCCCGGCAACGTATTCCTTCGCCCTTCCGCCCCCCTCCCGAAAGACGAACGGGGGAGTGAACAATTCTTTCCCTCCCCCGTTTTCGCGGAACCCCGCTCTTCCGTCCGCACCCACCCCTCGACAGCCTGCAACAAGGAGAAAACCGTGCGTGTCGTAGGCATCGGCCAATGTGCATGGGATTACCTGGCAGTCGTCGACTCATTCCCCGGGGTCGACACGAAACAGGAGGTCCTGGAGTGGCAGGAGCAGGGTGGCGGACCGGCAGCTACGGCCCTGGTGACCCTGTCGCGACTCGGAATCCCCTGCGAGTTCTTCGGGGTTACCGGCGATGACGCCGAAGGGGGCAGGATCCGCGAATCGCTTCTCTCGGAAGGGATTGAGATCCGAAGCGTGATCTCCCGGAGCAATGCATCCTCCCAGACCGCATTCATCGCCATAGAGAAAGGGAGCGGTACGCGCACCATTTTCTGGAGGCGGCCGTCGGGGGAATCGCTCCTGCCCATGGAACTGCCTGCCGACTGCCTGGACGGCTGCGATTTTCTCCTTCTCGACGGATTGATGTCGGAAGTTTCCCTGTTCGCGGCGCGCCGGGCACGGGAGTCGGGCATCCCGGTCATGCTCGATGCCGGACGGGTCCGTCCCGGCATGCTGGAGATCGCCGGGCTATGCGATTACCTGGTTGCCGCCGAACAATTCGCCCTCGACCTCGGATGGGACGGCAAACCGGAGAACTTCCATTCCACGGCACGGAAGCTCACAGCGCCGGTGGTCACCATTACCCTCGGAAGACAGGGAAGCGTAACTTTCCGGGAGGGCGAAATCCTTACTGTTCCGGCATTTTCCGTTGACTCCGTCGACACAACCGGCGCCGGGGATGTCTTTCACGGAGGATATCTCTTCGGCATCCTCCGGGGGCTCGACCTCCCCGACACCATCCGTTTCGCCTCCGCCGTCGCGGCACTGAAATGTACCCGCATCGGCGGCAGGACCGGGATACCCCGCCTCGCCGAAGTTCTCCATTTCCTTGCGGAGAAAGGCTTCGAGATACGCATCGGGCCGGACCTCCATGTCGAATGATGTGACGTCTGGCTTGACTATCGCGCCGGAACGGCGCTCCCGCACCCCACACTGGTCGCATGTTTTTCGCGTGGACAAAAATGACTTTTGTGATTACATTAGAAAGACAAACTTCTCGGGAGGAAACGCGGAATGACAACGAAGAAGATTCTTCTGGTGGACGACACGAAGCTCTTCCTCGAACTTGAGAAAAACTTTCTCAGGCTCTCACCGGTGCGAATTCTCACCGCTTCAAGCGGTGAAGAGGCTCTCGAGATAGCCAGGAATGAGCGACCGGATCTGGTCTTCATGGATATCCATATGCCGGGGATGGGTGGAGTCGCCTGCTGCGAAAAGATGAAATCGGATTCCTCTTTGCGATCCATACCGGTCGTAATGGTCACCGCTTCGGGAAGAGAGGAAGATTTGGAGCTTTGCAGGAAAGCCGGTTGCGACGGTTACGTGACAAAACCGGTTGACAGGAGACTGTTCCTTGAGAAAGCGCGGGCATACCTGAACACGGTCGACAGAAGGGGAATCCGCATACCGTGTCGAATGACGGTTTCCTGCAGGATGAACGGCAACGCGCTCCGCGCCGAAAGCACCGACCTGAGCATCGGCGGAACCTATCTGGCATGTGAACTGGATGTGCAAGAGAACATGGAACTGACAATTGCCTTTACCCTCCATGAGCCGGAGGAGGTGGCAATTGCGTCCAAGGCGAGGATAGCCTGGGTCAACAACGCGAAAAGAAGAAGAAAACCCTCACTTCCCGAGGGATTCGGTGTCGAATTCGTAGAGATCCCCGATTATGTCGGCGACGCCGTCAGGGCGTTTATCGAGTCTCGCAGACCGGCTTCCTAGCCGGAAACCAGTGGCTCGACGCGTTCACCGTATTTCGTTCTTTTTCGTCGGCGCCCGCGCTCATGCATCAAGGATGGTCCGTATCTTTTTGAGCAGGATGCCGGGAGCAACCGGTTTGGCGATAAAACTCAACCCTTCGTCCATGATTCCCTTGTTGTTCAGAATGTCTCCCGTATAGCCGCTCATGAAGAGCGCCCGTGCCCCGGGCGCCACCTTCCGGATCTCATCATAGGCATCCTTGCCGTTCATTTTCGGCATTATCACGTCAAATATCAGCAGATCGATATTCGCCCGGTATTCCCTGAATTTTTCAACGGCTTCCATGCCGTTATCCGCAGCAAGAACCGTATATCCATAATCTTCCAGAACGGAGCGGACAAGCTCCCGGACAGCCTCTTCATCCTCCGCCAGCAGAATCGTTTCGGTTCCATGCCGGTACTCCGCTTCATCACTACCGGGTTTTTCGGGACACTCCCCCTCAATCAGCGGCAGGTAGACAAGGAAGGTAGACCCCTTTCCCTGCTCGCTGAGCACCTCGACGAAACCGTTATGCTGTTGGGCGATACCGTAGACAATCGCCAGCCCGAGACCCGTCCCTTTCCCTATCCCCTTTGTGGTGTAAAACGGCTCGAAAATCCTTTCCCTTGTTTCCTCATCCATTCCGCTTCCCGTATCCGCAACCATGAGAACCGCGTACATTCCGCGTTCACCGAAACCGCGGCTGTCGACAAAACCCTCATCCATCTCCATAGACGTCAGGCGAAGGGTCACCACCCCCCCGTCCGGAATGGAGTCCCGGGCATTGGTAACAAGGTTGATGAGAATCTGCTCCATTTGCGTCTTGTCGCCCATCACCGTCAGCGGCTCCTCGGCTATATCGGTCCTGAATTCAATATCCTCGCGGATCAGGCGCGAAAGCAGCCCTTCCATCCCGGAAACACAGTCATTCAGCCGTAGAGGCTGAAGCTCGACGACCCGCTTCCTGCTCAATGTCAGAAGGCTCCTGGTAAGCTCCGCGGCCCTCTCGGCCGCTCCGAGGATCTGATCCACCTTGGCCCGTGAAGGATCACCCTCCGGGAACCTCATCTGCAGCAGCGTTCCGTAGCCGATTATCGCCGTCAGAATATTGTTGAAATCGTGGGCAACTCCACCGGCAAACTGCCCCACCGCTTCCATCTTCCGGGCATGATTGAGCTGTTCTTCAAGCTGCTTGCGATCGGTAATGTCCTGGAAATTCTCCACGATGACATCCTCACAGCCCATCGGAATCCTTCGCGCGCTCTTGATGATGGGAACCAGCCTGCCGTCCTTTGCCTTGACCGCGGTTTCATTATTGTCGATCCGCTCCTTGCCCAGATCGAATACGGGACACTTGTGGGGCCCCTTGGGGCAGATGATGCCGCACCGTTGGCCGACAAGCTCCTCGCGACTGAAGCCGGTCACCGCGCACAGGACATCGTTCACATCCTCAATGATATAGTTATGGTTGACGGTGAAACTCCCGCCGGGGAGATTATCATAGAGCGAGTGCCATTTTGCTTCACTGGACTTCAGTTCGGCTTCCGCCCTCTCACGCTCTCCGATCTGGTCTTCCAGCTCCCGGACCTTGTGCTGAAGCTCCGAGCGTGCGGTTTCCAACTGGGCGTTCATCCCCTTCAAGTCCTCGTAGGATGTTCGCAGATCGGTGACCATATCGTTAACCGCCTGCTCGATAACGCTCCACTCGTCGCGTCTTTCAAGCCGGATTCTCGTGTCCAGATTACCTTCCCTTATTGACTCGATACCCTGCCGGATCAGGTTCATGGGTCGCCGGATATTCGCCAGGATGAAATACGCGGAAAAGATGGCGAGCAGCGAAATTATCGCAACGGAGGTCAGCACGATAAAGCTCCGGGATGATCCCATGACGGCCGTCACCCTGCGCAGCGTATCTCCGGACGTCCGGGATACTCCGGCATCAACCGTCTTCATATCTTCCAGGAGGAATTTCTTCGCGATATCCACCCGGACAAGGCGTCTCTCCAACTCGGCAAGGGCCTGAAGCAGCGACACCGTATCGTGCCTGTATGAGGTGACCTCATCCATCAACCGTACGCCGAAGCCTGCAATCTCGGGTTCGGACGCGGTAATGGTCCGCAGCCTCAGGTGGAGATCGTTAAGGAGGGGCAGCAGGAATCGCCCACTCCCCTTCTCCCCCTGCCCCGGTCGTTGCAGGCAGAGCTTCACATGCTCCAGAGAAATTTGAAGCAGTGTCTCCCGGTATCCCGGGATAATGATGCTGAGCTGCTCCAGGATGGAAGCGTCTTTTCCTTCAAGCACGCGGGAGACCAGTTTATCCGAAAGGGTTTCTTCAAGGGAGGTAACCCCGAGGTTCAGGCGCCGTTCCCGCGCATCGAGCTTCTCCGAGTACTCCCTTACAGCCGCACACCCTTCAAAAAGAGAACGAAGCGCCCCGGTCAAATCCCGCAGACGCCCTTTCAGACCGGGACTATCACCTTGCGGTTCGAGAAGCTCTGCGGAAGCCGCAATTCGACTCCCCTCCTTTTTCACCGCGGCTTCGCTATACAGGAAGGTTCCGACGAGCAGATCCGTATCCGCAAGCACCTTTCCCAGATTCCTTCCAAGTTGCTCATTGTCGATTACCCGGGTGATATTTTCATCTATCAGTGTCTTTGACAGACCTTCCACATAGCGGAACACCAGAAGAACCGCCAGGACAATGCCGCCGAAGACGAGGAAGATCAGGACATTCATCAGCACCAGCTTCCGGATCATCCCCAACCTGAACAAACCCGAACTATTTCTCATTCCTTCTCCAGCTTTCCGCTACTAATCTTCCGTTTGCACCAATTCGGTACCCACCAGCAGCACGGGGCGAGGCCTGATTCCCAAGGACCTCATAACCGTAACGTTCAGGACGCGTTTCCCCTGCTGATTACGCGTTATGGGGAGCGCTGAAACCGGTGTGCCCCGCAAGTTTTTCAGGAGCATTCGCGCCGCCGTAGTTCCTTGTTCCCCACCGGTCTTCACTACCGCGCAGAGTAACCCGAAGCGGATATTAAACTCATTCATTCCAATCACCGGCTTGCCGAAGTCGCGGGTCAGGACACGAAAGCTTTCCTTTTCGGCCAGGGGCCGGCCGTTGCGCGCTGTCAGGCCTTCCAGGGCAATCAGAAACAGCGCGTCGTGCCGCTTTTTCATCTCTTCGACGGCGCCAACCGCCTCATCAATGGTTTTCACCAGCCGTACCGTATGGGATTTTATGGGATAGCTCCCCGCCTCAAGGCGGATCTGCTCCGCATATCCTCGCCCGGTCGGATTGTCGATGGCAAGAAAACCGAATGACATGGCTCCGGGCATGAGGTGCTGCATGAAAGCGATGGATTCCAGGAAGTGCGCCCTTTCCAGGATTCCCGTCACATTTTTTGCCGGGTAACCATAGACAGCAGGGTCGGCGTTCACCCCGCAGAAGACCACCGGAGTCGATACCTTGTCCTTCAGATAAGGGAGCACGAACAGAGACTGGGCGTCATCGTCTGCGGCTATCACCCCGTCGGGACGGTATTCCTGAAAGACCCTCCAGGCCTCACCGGCTCTCTCTTGGCCGGCCGACGGATCATTCTTGGCATTCAGGTAGACGTACCTGATTTCGCTGGTATCCTGCAGTTCGGCCCGTATCCCTTCACGGATATCACGCTCCCACGGCATCTCTTCATGGTAGCTCATGACCACCAGTACTCGATAACGGTCCGCGGCTTCTCCTGATGAAAAGCTGAAAACTCCCAGCAGCAGCAAACCAATCACCATGCCGCATCGTACTGATGTTCCCATAGGCAGCCTCCCGTTCTGCAACCTCTCCGCATCCTACTCTTGCGACGTAATCAACTCCACCCCCCGAAGGACAATCGGTCGGGGTCTGATGCCCATTCTTTTCATTACCGATACATTGACGACCCTCTTCCCCTCCCTGTTAACCGTCATGGGACTCCCGGACACCGGCTTGCCCCGCATCGCTTTCAGCAACATTCGCGCGGCGGCAACACCCTGTTCCTGCCCGGTCTTCATCACGGAGCACAACACGCCGAACCGTAAATTGATGGAAGTTGCGGAGAACGTCGGTTTGCCGAAGGCCCGGACCAGCACGGGGATGACTTCACGTGATGAGAGGGGCGCACCGTCCGCCGCGGGGAGTCCTTCCATGACAGAGAGATACAGGGCGTCACACCTGCCGCGAATTTCTTCCGTCACGGCAACTGCTTCGGGAAACGTCTTCGGAAACCTGGCAGTGACGAACCTGGCTGAATAGCCCCGCGAGCCCTGCATCATCTGTCGAAAATCCCCCCGAGAGGTGTCATCATCCTTCATCACGCTGCAGAAGGTTTTCACCGACGGAACCATTTGCCGCAGCAAGGAAATCGACTCGGCAAAATGCCCGCGTTCCAGTATTCCCGATACATTGGTCGCCGGATAGCCGTACACTGCGGGGTCCTCGTTGACCCCGCAAAACATGACCGGCGTCTTCACCTTGTCCTTCAGATAGGGAACCACGAACAGGGACTGGGCCGCATCGTCAGCTGCGATAACACCGTCAGGGCGGAATTCCCGGTACAGCTCATGAATTTTCACAGCCTTCTCAGCGCCACCGGGTGCGTTGTTCTTGGTGTCGAGATAGGCATACTTCACCTCGGATACCTCGGACAGAACCGAATCAATTCCCTCCTTGATTTCCTTACCCCACGAGTATGTCTCATGGTAGCTCATGACGACCAGAACCTTGTAGGGTGGCGGCCCTCCCGCGTACGTCACACCGGATGAGAAAACAATACAGAGAAGAAAAACGATATACCATGCCATGTTGTCGCTTGTCATCCATTCCTCCTGTCGGGTTCCCTGTCCGGGTACCGAAGCCGGTTCGATGCGGGGTCGGAACCTGCAACGGCAGACATTCTACCAATTGTATCGGTACAACGCCCAGAACCTTAATGAAAAACTGAAGTCTGCACAAGGGAAATTCAGGTTGGGAAGCAGTCACGTCGACCACTTAATATCTTCCATGGCTACGGACGAGGCGCCGGTGAACCGGGGAGCATGCGCAGGCAATGGAACAAAAACCATGTCAGAAATGCGGCAAACCGCGGGAAGGGGCCGTGCGAAAGCAACCTCCTCCAGCGACGGTCGAAATGCTTCAGCCGGGGGAGTTGCTCTTCTCCCGGGGGGATTCCCTTCCGGAGAGCAGAGCGTACATCCATGAAAAATGCTATCTGCCAGGCGTTTTCACAGACATACCTCCCCGTATCGCGCCAGAACGTACGCCTTTCAGACCACGACAAAGAAGCAATGAGACGGTTGATGTGAACGAGGAAAGGGAGTATCCGCAAACGGCCGGTTTCCTGTTGCCCGGCGTAGACTCCGCGCAACTGCCTGATAAAATCATCATGGCCGATTGCCGAAAGGGTCATCAGAATTCCATTGAGAAGATGACGCGCATCCTCTCCCTCTGCCTCGAAACGGCGCGCGGAGGTGAAAATGTCCGCCGGGAGCAGGATCCACAGCCCACGGAGGCGGACAGTTTCCGCGAAGAGGGTATCTTCCATTACCGCGCAGGTTTCGTCGAACGGTCCTGCCTCGAAAAAAAACCGCCTGCTCAGCAGAAAGCCCTGGTCTCCATGGATGCAGCCATTCCTATCGAGACGGGCCTTGCACTCAAGGAAATAATACAGCGACGAACGGGAAGAGTCGTTGCGACGTCGAAACCGGAGCGCAAAACGGCCTGCCAACCGATGATGTCCTTTCTCGTCCGAGGACTTTCTCAGTGCTTCAAGCGCCTTCCTCATGGCACGACACTCCTGCAACCAGGAATCGGCATGAAGGAAGAGCAGGTGCTCCCCCCGCGATGCACGAGCGCCGGTGTTCATCTGCCGTGCCCGACCCTTTTCGGCGGTCAGTACCACGAGAGGAAACGGGAGGGCGCCGACCATTTCGAGTGCCCGGTCAAAGGTGCCGTCATTCGAACCTCCATCGCAGATGACGACTTCGAAATTGACATCCCGTTGCACGGCCAGGCAGCGCAGGATCTCCGCGATACAAACGACTTCATTAAACACCGGAATAACTACAGAGATTTCAAACAATTTCTCGGACCCGCACATTCCCCATATCTCCGTTCCCGACAAATGCCGGAGTCATCATAACGATTCAACAAGTTCAGTCTTGACCTCGGGGGGTATTATGTGGAGAATATCACGCCCGATGAATATCTCACAACGAGGAAAGAGCGATGGATAGTGATGAGGAAAAGAAAGAGCTGCTGAAATGGGACGGGCGATTCCGCGCCGAAGAGTGCGTGCTCGGCTCCGAGCCCTCCGTCTATCTTGCAGACACAATTAATCTCATTAAATCCATGATTCCGGGGCGGCGGGCGGTAGACATCGCCTGCGGTGAGGGGAGAAACAGTATCTTCCTGGCAAAGCACGGATTCGATGTGCTCGGTCTGGACATATCAGAGGCAGGCCTGGAGAAAGCCCGCGGCTGGATGGCGCGGGAAGGTCTGAAAATCGATTTCCGCCTGGCGAACATGGAGGACTATGTCTTCACGGAAAAGTACGATCTCATCATCAATTTCAATTTCCTGCTGAGGGAACTGATACCGAAGGCGGTGGACGCCCTGCACCCCGGAGGGGTCATCGTCTTCGATACCCTGGTTGATTCCCCCCATGTCCCGAATACACACAAAAAGGAATTCCTGCTGAAGCCCGGAGAACTTCTTCGTACCTTCCAGGAACTTGAAGGGGATATTCTTCTACCGGAAGAGAGGCTCCATGACCAGATGCCCACCGCGAAACTGATATTTCGGAAGA
>CAYSPF010000057.1:0-13386 GCA_964432775.1 uncultured Geobacter sp. | reverse complement strand
AACTTTGGCGCGGGCGGCAATTCCGGCCTGGGAAGGAGAAACCCAATTTGGATGTAATGGTTCGCGGCAACGATATTGAAAAGGCGCTTCGTGACCTGAAACGCAACCTTCAGAAGGAAGGACTTTTCAGAGAGCTGAAAAAAAGGAAGTATTATGAAAAACCCTCGGTCAAAAAAAAGCACAAGCAGCTGGAAGCAGAGCGACGCAGGAGGAAGGCCCTGAGAGCCCGGCGACCGGAACGCGACTAAACGGGGACTACGGATTTTAATTAGCTTGACATCCTCCCGGCAAAGCTGGTAGGGTGCCCAAGTCCGGAAAAATTACCGGACATATTTTAACAGCAGGAATAGGAGAAGGAAAGTACATGGCAAAAGGTACAGTAAAGTGGTTCAATGACAGCAAGGGTTTTGGTTTTCTCGAGCAGGAGAATGGCGGCGACGTATTCGTTCACTTCTCTGCAATTACGGGCAACGGCTTCAAATCCCTGGCTGAAGGTGATGAAGTTAGCTTCGATGTCGTCAACGGACCCAAGGGTCTCCAGGCGGCAAACGTGACCAGAATATAGTTTCAGGACTTGTTCACAAAAAAGCCCCGGCTTTCGCCGGGGCTTTTTTTTATTCGAAAACAGAAACTCCCTACCCGGTCTTATCCGCCATTTTCCCGGGCACGGTCGCTGTAATGCCTCGGACTCCCTGGGCGATCTCCCGACTGAGGCTCTCCAGCGCCCTCCCCATTGCTGCGACAACCGGCTCGATGCCGCCTCCACGCACCTCTTCCCGTATATCAGAATCGCGTACCATAAGGACATTTGCGCCATCCCCGCCGAAGACCGCCCACTGGGCCTTCAGCACCACAGCCGTTTCACCGGTTGCCTCGAACCGGCTCACATCAACGGAAACGCGGTGCACACTCGGAATCCCCCGTCGCCAGGATGTCACGGATATGCCGTCTCCGGCGAGCATCTTCTCCAGGTTCTCCCGAAGAACCCGCGCGGTATCGCTTTGCAGGGAACCGGCCCAGCGATTGAATTCACTCAGAAGAAGCTCGTTTTGCGACGAGCGGACGACGATCTGCGGCCTGTCCAGATAATCGGAAATAGTTATGGGACCGACACTGAGTGTTACGACAGCCTCTGGTGACGGAGCACCGGTACCGGCGACGGTCGGCTGCACGGGTGGCAGCGTATAGAAGCGCGACGAGGGAGACGTGCCGCAGCCGGCGAGGATCACACTCCCGCAAACAACCGCAAACAATGCTATTCGTACCTCTTGAACAAACCTCATCCTGTTCACCTCACTGATTCTTTTTCCCCCAGATAACCGCATCCGGATGCTGTTCCAGATAATCACCCAGAATCCGAACGCTACGCGCCGTCCGGGAAATCTCATCCAGCGTTCTTGCCACATCATTCATCAAGGCCGAATTCTCCGACGTCTTCGAGTCAATGGACGACAGCGTCTTCTCAGCCTGCTGCATGGTACGACGGGCAGCGTCCAGCGCCTGCCCGACCTGAAGGGGAATACCCCGGTCGCCGGTAAATGCCTGATCTGCCCGTGCGGAAAAGGTCTTCAGATTTTCCGTCGTATCCTTTACGTTCGACACGATGGGACCGAGCTGGGCATTGATGGTCTTGAGCGTGGTGCGGGCCTCCTGAAGATCCTGCTTGAGCAGGGAAAGGCTTTCGCCCGCCTGCGGCGAGTTCAGCAGTTTGTCGAGGCCGTTAAAGATGGAGGTAACCTTCTTCACAATATCCTGCATCGGGATATTTGCCAGGGTCCTTGATATTTCATCCATACTCGACGGAACCGTCGGCATCTCCGTGTAGGGGGAATCCTTTCCCCTGAACCGCGCCGGTTGGTCGGGGAAGAAATCCAGGCCCACCATGAGTTGTCCCGTCACAAAGTTGCTTACCTGGAGCTGCGCCTTCCCTCCTTTCGCTATCAAGCGCTCCAAATAGGCCCCTTGGTGAAACGGGGTCTTCCCTACATCCTCTATTTTGTCAAGGTCGATCTCCGCGACAACGGGGATGAGAAAGGAGAGATTATCATGATTGAATACCAGGGATATCTTGGTCACCGACCCTATCTTGACTCCCCGGAAAACAACCGGAGCGCCGACGGTCAGCCCCTTCACCGATCCTTCGTAGTACATGATGATGAACCTCTTGTCCCCAAGGAACTCACCCGTGCCGAATACGAGAACCCCCGCAACGGCAAGAATCACGGCGCCGACAAGAAACGCCCCTATCAGGGTCCTGTTTACCGGCTTTCCCATTCCACAACTCCTTCCCTATTGCTACCGTTCCTTTGTTCGGGCTTTTCTATGACAGAAAACAGGGCGGATAGACCTTCCCCGGCTCCGTTTCAACCCTCTCTTGACCTCGTGTCAGAAAGTTTCTTATCGTCGGGTGCCCGCATTCTACAAGGAGCCTTTTCGGGTCCCCGGAGGCGATCATGGTTCTTGTCTCCGCATCGAGAAACACCGAGTTATTGCCGATGGCGAAGATGCTCGCAAGTTCATGGGTCACCACAACGATTGTGGTCCCGAGGCTGTCGCGCAGTTCCAGCAGCAGGTCGTCCAGCAGCCGTGCGCTTACCGGATCGAGACCGGCGGACGGCTCATCGAAAAACAGAATTTCCGGGTCGAGGGCCATGGCGCGGGCAATGCCTGCCCGTTTACGCATACCACCGCTGATTTCCGACGGGTAGTAGTCCTCAAACCCGGCCAGACCGACCAGCGCCAGCTTCAGGGAAGCGACCTCCCGAATCTCCGCGGGTTTCAGTCCGGTGTACATCTCCAGGGAGACCGCCACGTTCTCCGCGAGGGTCATGGAACTCCAGAGCGCCCCGCCCTGGTACATGATGCCGATGCGTCGCATCATTCGCTCCCGCTCTTCCGGTTCCGCTTCCCAGAAGCTCATCCCGCCATAGAAAATCCTGCCCTGCGCCGGCTCCTTGAGCCCCACCAGGTGACGCATCAGGGTGCTCTTGCCGCAGCCGCTGCCTCCCATGACGATGAATACGTCACCGCGGTTCACGGTAAAGCTCAGATCCCGCTGCAGCACGAAGCTGCCGTACGCCATGGTAAGGTCCTGTACGATAATATGAGGCTCTGCTCCGCTCATGAATCATATCCCCAGGGCATCGCACACCACGGTTATCACCGCGGTCGCGACCACGATGCTCACGATACCGGTCACCACCGCGGAACGGGTCGCGTCGCCGACAGCGGAAGCGCTCCGGCCGCACTGCATCCCTCGCAGGCACCCCGCAAGCGCCACCAGCACTCCAAATACCAACCCGGAAAAGAGCCCAATCCAGAGATTGGTGAGCCCCACCGCCTTGGTCGTCTCGCTGTAATATTCCATAAAGTTAATGTCCAGGGCAGTGACAGCCACGAACATGCCGCCGAGGATACCCATCAGGTCGGCGTAGAGCGTCAGGAGAGGCATCATCAGGGTGAGTACGAGGATGCGGGGGAGGACCAGGTAGTCGATGGGGGAAATGCCGGTGGTTTGCAGGGCGTCGATCTCCTCGTTTACCTGCATGGTGCCCAGGTGGGCGGCGAACGAGGCGCCGGTGCGGCCGGCCATGATGATGCCGGTCATGATGGCGCCCATGGCCCGCAGCATGGCAATCCCCACCAGATCGGCCACATAGATCTCCGCGCCGAAGAGCTGGAGCTGGATAGCGCCCACGAACGCCAGGATCAACCCCACGAGAAAGCTGATCAGCGATACGATGGGAAGGGCTTCGCTGCTGCACTCCTGGATGATATGCAGCAGGTCGGAACGGCGGAAAGCTGATTTCCCCGCGCACAACCGCAGGAAGGCAACGGAGGTCTCACCGAAAAATGACAGGGTTTCCAGAATCGAATCCCGGAACCCGACCGCCAGGTCACCGATACGTGCGAGGAAAGAGACGTTCGAGCCTTCCCGGCGCGCACCCTTCCGTTCGGGAACCGCCGTGGCAAGGGCCAGGAGCCGTCCGGCGCCCGGCGGAAGCCCGGCGGTTGAAATGGGAATCCCCGAACACAGACACTGGTTGAAAACCTTCAGGAGAAAGGTCAGGAGACCACTGTCCCATCCGGACACCCCCTGCGTGTCGAAGGTCACCCCGGTTTCAGGCCCAAGGGTCGCGAGTTCCCCCGTTACCGCGTCCGCGGAAGGAAGAGTCGTGCCCAGCAGCCAATCACCGGCAAGGAGTATTCTGACCGCCCCTTCCCCGCTTTTTTCCACCTGTACCGTTGCCTGCGCCATCAAAGTCTCTCTGTTCGGGCTCGTTCGCCACGCATCCGTGCCCACCAAGTCATTTCGAACCTTTGGCCCGTTTCTTCCCGCTCCCCGCGGTCCCGCTCTCCAGCGCCACCCTCGCCGCTTCCAGTTCACCCAGCCGTGCGTCGTCTACCTCGGGGAATGCGAGATTCAGTCCCTGCAGGGCATCCACGACAGCACCTGCCACCACAAGCCTCGTAAACCATTTATTGTCCGCCGGAACCACGAACCAGGGCGCTTCCTCTGTAGCTGTATGACGGATCATGTCCTCGTAGGCTTCCATGTAGTCGTGGAAAAACTCGCGCTCCCTGGCGTCGGCCATGGAAAACTTCCAGTTCTTCTCCGGCTCTTCGAGTCGGCTCAGAAAGCGTTTCCGCTGCTCCTCCTGCGAGACGTGGAGAAAGAACTTCCGGATCAAGACGCCGTTGCGGGACAGGTAGCGCTCATAAGATGTTATATCCTCGTAGCGTTCTTTCCAGATATTCTTCCCAACCAGCTTCGGCGGTAACTTTTGTCCGGCAAGGAGTTCGTTGTGCACGCGCACCACGAGCACTTCCTCGTAGTAGGATCGATTGAAGATGCCGATCCTGCCTCGCTCGGGAAGACGGCAGGAGGTACGCCACAGGAAATCGTGATCCAGCTCTTCCGAGGAAGGCGCCTTGAAGGAATGTACCTGGCATCCCTGCGGGTTCACCCCTGACATGACGTGCTTAATGGTGCCGTCCTTGCCGGCCGCGTCCATGGCCTGGAAAACGAGAAGAACCGCCCACTGATCCTGGGCATAGAGCTTTTCCTGCATATCGGCAAGTGTTTCCACACCCTGATCCAGAAGCTCCTTTGCCCGCGGCTTGAATTCAGAGTCCAGCCCGCCGGTATCTCCCGGATCGATGTCACGGAGCCGGAAGCCCTTGCCGCTTTCGATACGGTACGGTTTGATGAAGTTCCTGATTGTTTTCTTCTTAATGGGCATGGCTCATCCCTTCTCAGCGGTCGGACCGCTTCTCTATTATTTGCCGTCATTCTCCGGAACCGAAACCGTTCGTTGTTCTGCCAGCGTCACCCAACCGCCTCCCAATGCCTTATAGAGGTTCACCAGTGCCTGGAAGAGCGCCCCCTTTGTCTGGGCCTGGGAGAGTTGGGCGGAGAACAGGCTCCGTTCCGCGTCGAGGACCTCGATATAGCTGGTGTAACCGTTTTCATAGCGCAGCCTGGCGATACGGGCGTAGTTGGACAGGGACTCCACCTGCCTCCCCTGGGCTGCCAACTGCTCCATGGTCTGTTTCCGGTCTATCAGCGCGTCGTCAACATCCCGGAAGGCGTTCTGAATCGTCTGCTGGTAGCTGAAAAGCGCCTGCTGCCGGTAGGCCTCCGCTGATTTCACCTGGCCGGAGATCGACCCGGCGGTGAAGATGGGGGCAGCGATGGGGGCAGCCCAGCTCCATGTCTGGGCCGGGCCGGTGAAAAGATGCGACAGGTTGGCGCTGGACCAGCCGAAGATGGCGGTCAGGGAGATGCTGGGAAAATACTGGGCCTTGGCCGCGCCGATACGGGCGTTCGCGGAGATCAGTTCCTGTTCGGCCTGACGGATGTCGGGCCGGCGCTCCAGCAGATCCGACGGCAGGCCCGCGGGGACCACGGGAAGGACCAGTTCGTCGATGGTTTTGCCCCGCGGAATGGGGCCGGGGTTCCGTCCGAGGAGTGCGCTCAATGCGTTCTCCTGCTGCGCAATGTTTTTCCGCAAGACAGGGATGGAGGCGAGGGCCTCCTCGTACTGCGACTTGTTCTGGTTCAATTCCAGTTCGGAGACAATGCCGCCCTTGAATCTGAGCTGAAAGATGTTGTAGGAATCCTCGCGGGATTTGGTTGTCGTCTGCGCAATCTCCAGCTGCCGGTCCAGATCGCGCAGAGTAACATACCCGGTGGCAATTGACGCGACAAGAGAGAGGATTACCCCTTTCCTGCTCTCCTCGGAACTGAGGATATCGGCCCGGGCCGCCTCGGTTGAGCGGCGCAGCTTGCCCCACAGGTCGATCTCCCAGCTGGCCGAGAATTGCGCCTGGTATTGATCGGCGGGATTCTTGACGAGGGAGGAAACCGGAGCGGCCCCCCTTTCCGAAGAGCGCCCCCTGCCGACGCTGGCGTCGGCGGTTATCTGTGGAAACATGGCCGCACGGGTGGTTACATACTGGCCGAGGTATTGATCGACCCGCGCCGCGGCACTCTTCACTTCCCTGTTTTCGGCAAGGCCGACACGAATCAGATCGTTCAGGACCGGGTCGTTGAACTGTTCCCACCACGGGGTATCGGCCACATCCCGGGTTTCCTTTTCTTCGAACCGCCAGGTCTGAGGCGTATCCACCACCGGCCGCCGGTAGTCGGGTCCGACCATGCAGCCGCACAGGGTCAGTGCGAGGAGAACAACCGTGATAGCTTTACACATTGTCATCCCCCCCCTTGCCGGCTTTCCGGTCAATTTCAACGTCTCCCTCTTTCCTGAATCGCTGCATGACCCGTTCGACGACACAGAACGTTACCGGTATGAGAAAGATGGCGATGGCGCTGGCTGCCGCCATTCCGCCGATAACGGCGGTTCCCCTCACCCGCCGCGAGATGGCGCCGGCCCCGCCGGCCAACGCCAGCGGCAGACACCCGAGAATGAAGGCGAAGGAGGTCATGAGGATCGGCCGCAGACGCAGACGCGCCCCTTCCAGGGCGGCATCGACCAGCGGCTTCCCCTTCTCGTGCTCCATTTTAGCGAATTCAACGATGAGGATGGCGTTCTTGGCTGCGAGACCTATCAGCATTACCAGACCTATCTGGGCATAGACATTGTTCTCCATGGATCGCAGCCAGAGTGCGGCCAGGGCGCCGAAAACGGCGATGGGAGTGCACAGCAGCACGCTGAACGGCAGTGCCCAGCTCTCGTACTGGGCTGCCAGGATGAGGAAAACGCACAGGAGGGAAAAAGCAAAGATCGCCGAAACAGGTATCCCCTCACTGGCCTTCTTCTCCTGGAAGCTCATCCCCATATAGTCATATCCCATCTCCCGGGGCATGGTCCGTTCGAACACTTCTTCCAGGGCCTTCATGGCCTGGGCCGAACTATAGCCGGGGGCTGCGTTTACGTTTATCTGGGCAGCGCGGTACATGTTGTAGCGCATGGTAAATTCCGGCCCGGTCGTGCTCCGCGCCGAGACAAGGGTAGAAAGCGGCACCATGGCGCCCTGACTGTTGCGGACGTGGAACTGGCCAACTTTCTCCACATCGGTCCGGTACTCACCTTCCGCCTCGACGAAGACCTGCCACTGGCGGCCGAAACGGTTGAAGTAATTCACGAAACCGCTCCCCATAAAGCACTGGAGGGTCTTGTAGACATCGGAGAGGTCGACGCCCTGCTTCAGCACCTTGTCCCGATCCACGTCCACGAAGACCTGCGGCACCGTCGGACGGAAGGTGGAGTTGAGGCCGGTTAGTTCGGGGCGCTTTTTAGCCTCATCGATGAATTTCGCCAGATTCGCGGCCAGGAAAGCCACATCCTTTCCGGCGCGGTCCTCCAGTATAAAGGTGACCCCCCCTGATGTCCCGACTCCCGGGATTGCGGGGGGCGCGAAGGCAAACCCCACGGCGCCGGGGATGGACGCCAGCTTCTTATTGATAATGGCCTTCAGCTCCGGGTAGCTTTTCATGCGCGTCTTCCGTTCCGACCATTCATCGAGGGCAATAAAGAAGAAGGCGCTGTAGGTATTCTGCACCTGGCTCAGCATGCTGTAGCCGACGACCGACGAGCAGTATTTGACGCCGGGCGTGGTACGGATCATCTGTTCCGCCTGTTTGCAGATCTCGTTGGTACGCTGGAGTGAAGAGGCGTCGGGAAGCTGCACGCCGGCGAACATGTAGCCCTGATCCTCTTCTGGAAGGAAGCTGGACGGGATCGCCTTGCCGAACACCCCGGCAATGAGGGCCACCCCGACCAGCAGGGCGAGGCTGATGACGGTCCTGCGGATGGCGATCCCGCAGATTCCCGTATACTTGTCGGTGGTCCTGCCGAACATGCGGTTGAACCAGTCATAGAACGCCTGCAGAGGACCGGAACCCCGTTTCTTCGGTTTCAGGATCATCGCCGCCAGGGCCGGGCTCAGGGTGAGGGCGTTGAATGCGGAGATAAGCACCGAGATGGAGATTGTCACGGCGAATTGCTGATACAGCTGGCCGGTGATCCCCGGGATAAAGGCGGTGGGAATGAACACAGCCGCCAACACGATGGCAATTGCCACAACCGGCCCGGAGACCTCCTGCATGGCCTTCAGGGTTGCGTCACGCGGAGAAAGCCCTTTTTCAATATGGTGTTCCACCGCCTCCACCACGACGATCGAGTCGTCCACCACCAGTCCGATGGCAAGCACCAGGCCGAACAGGGAAAGGGTGTTGATGGAGAAACCGAACAGGGGAAACAGGGCAAAGGTCCCCACCAGCGATACCGGGACCGCCAGGAGCGGTATGAGCGTGGCCCGCCACCCCTGCAGAAAGACAAACACCACGATGATCACGAGAAGGAGCGCCTCGAAGAGGGTGATGACAATCTCCTTCATCCCTTCGGTAACAGCCAGCGTGCTGTCCAGGGCTACGACGTATTCCAGGTCGGCGGGGAAGCTCTGTTTCAGCTCTTCCATGAGCTTCCTGGCGCCGCCTGCCGCCTGCAGCGAGTTGGAGCCGGGCATCTGGTAGAGGGCGATGAGGGCGCACGGCTTTCCGTTCAGCCGGGACATCAGGTTGTAGGTCTGTGCGCCAAGTTCGATACGGGCCACGTCACGTACCCGGACGATTGAGCCGTCCTGATTGGCGCGAAGCACGATGGCGCCGAATTCCGCTTCGGACTGGAGACGTCCCTGTGCCCGCACCGCATAGGTGAATTCCTGTCCCCTGGGCACCGGTTCGGCCCCGACCTGCCCTGCCGGGTTCACGGTATTCTGGGCGTTGACGGCATTAACTATCTCGGGGATGGTGATGTTGAGCTTAGCGAGCTGGTCCGGCTGCACCCAGATACGCATGGAGTACTGTCCGGCGCCGAAGATGGTGACGCTGGCAATACCCTTTACGCGTGTCATCTGGTCGTTGATATTAATGAAGGCGTAGTTTGCCAGGAAGACGTTGTCGTAGGTGCCCTTGGGCGAATAGAGGGCGAACATGATCAACGGCGACGAGGTGGACTTCTGCACGGTTACGCCGTAATTCTTCACATCGGACGGGAGTTGGGATTCAGCCTGCCCCTCCCGCATCTGGGCCAGCAACTGGTCGGTATTGGGATCGCTCTTCAGGTCGAAGTTCACCGTAAGCGCCATCTGACCGTTGTTGGCGTTGATGGAGTACATGTAGTTCATGTTGTCCACACCCGACATCTGCTGTTCGATGGGCGTGGCGACAGACTGTTCAAGGGTAAGGGCGTCCGCGCCGGTATAGGTGGCGTTCACCTTGATTTCCGGCGGAACGATATTGGGAAACTGGGAGATGGGAAGGTCGGACAGGGAAACAAGGCCGATTATCACCATGAAAACGGAGATGACGATGGCCACGATGGGGCGGTTGATAAAAAACCTGGACATGGCGGCCTACCGCTTCCCGGCTGCTGCCGGCGCCGGAGGGACAAAAGGCCTGGGAATCACGGGCATCCCCTGCTTCACCTTCTGCCCCCCTTCCACCACGACCTTTTCACCGGGCTTCAGCCCCTTGCTGATGACCCAGAGCGAGTCGACGCGTTCCCCCACCTCCACCGGCCGCATGTCAATCTTGTTGCCGGGGCCGACGACCGCAACCTGGTAGCTCCCCTGGAGTTCGGTTACCGCCCGTTGCGGCACCAGCAGCGCCCCTTTCCGGGTGCCGATTGTTGCCCTGACCTTGGCAAACTGTCCCGGCCGAAGCAGGTTATGCGGGTTTGGAAACAGGGAGGCCACCTTGATCGTTCCCGTGGAGGGGTCAACCTGGCGGTCCGCAAAGGTGAACTCGCCCGTATGGGGATAGGTACTTCCATCGGAAAGGACCAGCTCAAGAACCGACTTTGCTTTTTTCCTCCCTCCCTCAGTTGCCTTGAGATACTGTTGTTCACTTACCGGCACATAGACCTTGATGGGATCCACGGTGGAAACGGTAGTCAGTTCAGTGGCCTGGCTCGAACCGACGAGGTCGCCTATCTGCGCCTTGGCGATGCCGGCAACGCCGTCGATGAGGGAGGTGACCCTGGTGAAGCCGAGATCAAGCTTGGCCTTGTCGACCGCGGCACGGGCGGAGAGGACCGATGCGTAGGCCGACCGCTCCTGTCCGGTTGCGTCATCCAGGTCTTTGCGGCTCACGGCATTCTGTGCGGCCAGAGGTTTTATGCGATCCAGGTTGGCCTTGGCGGTGGTCCAGCTGGCCTGCTGCTGGGCCAACTGTCCCTGGGCCTGTTCCAGTGCGGCTTGGAACATACGGGGATCTATCTGGAACAGGACCTGGCCCTTTCTGACAAAGTCCCCTTCCATATAATTCTGCTTGATGAGATAGCCGCTGACCTGCGGCCGTATCGAGGCATTCACCGATCCGTCCGTGGCGGCGACCCATTCAATAATTACCGGAACATCCTTCTGCACAACTTCGGCCACTTCCACGGGCGGCGCCTGGGGCGTCGCTTCCTTCCGTTTGCCGCAACCGCAGAAATGAGCTGCAATAACTCCGCATACAAGAAGAAGAAAAAAGCGCCGGGCTACCCCTTTCCCCCGAAATCCTCCACTGAACACTCCGCCGTTCTTCACATTTCCCCCTTATCGCAGCCACCCATGCAGTCACGGCTCTGACGTGCCCGATTTCGTCCCAAAGGGACTGAATTGAATGTAGCCCGGCGTTTCAACGCCGGGGTTCATGGCGTATATTACCGATCCGTCACGAATGTGGCGGCGGTACCATCAAAATTCAAGACCGGAGGATGAATCCCCCGGCTACCGTCAAACGTCCCCATGGGATGAAAAAGGTGGTTCTAACTTTGTCAACATAGAAACAGTGTCTTTAAACAAACCATTTTCTATCAGCCTGTCAAGGAAGCAGCGGTGCACTCTAGACCTCTTCGGCAGCCTGATGCTGATCCTGAAGTCATTTTCACCTCGACTAAAAAGGAAATCATCGGAAGAAAGAAAAAAGCGGCGCCTCTCCAAAGGAAACGGCTTTTTTGTCACTGCGCACGCCATGGCAGGTATCCGCCCTGAGGAACTCTGTCATTCATCAAAGCCGTACAGGCTGCGGATAACATATCGCGGCCTGCGGCGGACCTCCTGGTAGATCCTTCCCACATACTCCCCGACCAGCCCGATGCCGAATATGACGATGCCGAGGAAGAAGAAGAGGATAGCGAACAGTGTGAAGACCCCCTCCACTTCCGCCCCGACGATGAATCGCCTGACCAGCAGAAACAGGGCAAACACAAGGGAAAAGCCGGCCGTCACGACTCCGAACAGGGCAAAAAGCTGGAGCGGCACCACGGAAAAGCCGGTCATCAGGTCGAAGTTGAGCCGAACCAACCGGTAGAGGGAATATTTGCTCTCCCCCTCTGATCGCTCGGAGTGGGAGACCCCGATTTCGGTCGGATTCGAGGCGAAGGTCTGCGCCAGGGCCGGGATAAAGGTGGTCGACTCCCGGCAGCGGTTAATATTGTCGATGACGTTACGGTGGTAGGCCCGCAGCATGCACCCGTAATCGCTCATGCGCATGCCGGTCATGCGGTTGGTGGTGATGTTCACGGCACGCGAGGCCAGCTTGCGAAAGAAGGTATCCTGCCTCTTCTCGCGGATGGTGCCGACCACATCGTGACCGTTTTCCACCTCGCGGATCAGGCGGGGTATCTCCTCCGGCGGGTTTTGCAGGTCCGCGTCCAGGGTGATGACGATCTCCCCCCGGCACATCTCGAATGCTGCAAGGATCGCCATGTGCTGGCCGAAGTTGCCGTTGAATTCGATGACCTTCACCCCGGCAAGTTCCCGGGACTTTTCCCGGAGAACGGCCAGGGACAGGTCCCGGCTTCCGTCATCGGTGAAGATGATCTCAAAGGTCTTCCCGGTTGCCGCCACGACCGGATAGAGGCGATCCAGGAGAGGTCCGATATTCTTCTCCTCGTTGTAAACGGGGATGACTATGGACAGGTAGGGTTTGTCTTCCATCGTCATTTCCTTCTATCTCCTGTTTCGCGTGATGACATTTTTCACCGCCTCGACCACATCGTTCGCATCCTCCATGGTCATCTTCGGAAAGAGCGGCAGCGAGAGGATGCGATCCGAGGCATAGTCGGCATGGGGAAGCGCGCCTTCGGGCACGGGCAGGTTTTCACGGTACCAGGGATGATGATGCACCGCTTTGAAGTGGAGACCGGCGCCGATGTTCTCCTTCTTCAGTTCGGCCATGAAGCCGTCGCGGTCGATGTTCAGGTTCTCGATCCTGACCAGGGGTGTATAGAGGTGCCAGGCATGGCGGTACGAATAAGGAGCGGCCGCCGGGGTGAGTATTTCCTCCACCCCGAAGAAGGCCTCGTTATAGAATCCGGCTATCTCGCTCCGTTTTTCGATGAACCGATCCAGCTTGGCAAGCTGATGGATGCCGAGGGCAGCCTGGATGTCCATCATGTTGCACTTGTAGCCGGGGAGCACGATGTCGTAGTTGGGGGTGCCCCGGGCCGAATAGCGCTTCCACGCCTCGCGGCTCATGCCGTGGAACTTCAGCAGCGAGACCTCTTCGGCCAGCTTCTCGTCACGGGTGCAGACCATCCCGCCCTCGCCGGTGGTGATGTTTTTGATGGGATGGAAGGAAAAGACCGAAACGCTGTCAAGGGAACCGATGCGCTTCCCCTTGTACTCGGTTCCCACGGCGTGGGCCGCATCCTCCAGTACCTTGAGGTTGAACTCCCCGGCAAGGGCGAAGATTGCATCCATGTCGCAGGGAAGCCCCGCAAAGTGCACCGGTACGAGGGCCTTGGTCCGTTCGGTGATTTTTTCGCGAACCCGCTGGACGTCAATGTTGAGAGTTCCCGGTTCGATATCCGCGAGTACCGGAACGGCGCCCACATGGATCATGACGTTCACCGTGGCGGCAAAGGTCATGGG
>CAYSPF010000056.1:0-13396 GCA_964432775.1 uncultured Geobacter sp. | reverse complement strand
TGAAATCCTGTCCTTGAGTACACGTATCGGTGAAAATGCGAATAACTTTAGCCCGTTTTTGAGTTTAATTAGAATGTTGATACAGATGTTTCGCTCTTTCATGCAGGGAACAGAACTACTACTGCGGGGAGTAAACGTGTGGCGGTTGAGGGAGAAGAAGGGACGGGAAAAGAAAAAGGTGGAAGGAAAATCGGAAATCGTAAAGAACTCAGAGATCTGGATGTTACCTGCATTTCGGCTGCAGACAATAAAATCTTCGGAGTGGGGGAGGGGAGTACGGACGGATGGATAACCCGCCCGTACGGAATACTTGGATGTGCTGAATTAAAATATGCTAAGCATTAATTAAATACCGCGAAACGTTTACTCGGTTTCAGGTGTGACAGGCTCTTTCTTTTTTCGAGGAGCACGTTTTCTTTTCGGTTTTTCTTCTGCCCGTTCCATGACTGACTGTACAGCTTCGGCGCCTTCCGCGAGAGAGTGCACCGGGGCATCATTGGTAGCAAAAACATGTTCTGCCGACGGCACTTCCGGTGTAGCCGGAGATGATGCGACAGAAGATTCCGCAGCTGATGTCTTCGAAGTTCTCGGTTTGCGGGGTTTTCTCTTCGGTTTTTCGTCGGTGATGGCGGGAGATTCTGTTGATACCGGTTCCGCCGCTTCAGGGGGGGACTCAAGATGAACCTCTACAACTGCATCTTGAAGATCTTCATGGATTTCCTCGATAGTGTCGGAAACGGCAAGCGGTTTCGTACTACGTTTTCTTCTCCGGCGGCGTTTCTTTTTCACTCCCTCAACGGAAACATCCGCTACTTTCTCCTCGGACTGCTCCGGCACTGCCGGTTGGTCTTCAGTGGTTGGAGAGGGTTCCTCTTCGGTAACGTTAAGACCATCCCCGGCTTCAGGGGAAATCGTATCGAATGTCGTTTCCTGGGCAGCCGGGGACTTTTTCTTACTCCTGCGGCGCTTCCTTTTGCTTTTTGTTTCTTCGCGTTCGCTCGGAGCGGTTGCGCTGTCGCCACTCTCGGTAACCGGTCCTGTTTCGGCCTCGGGAGATACCCAGGATATCGCTTCCATCGCCTGATCGGGTTCTGCCTGTGCGCCCGCTGATTTTTCCCGCTTGAACTGTTCCAATTCCATTTGGTTCAACGTGAAAGAAGGTTTTCCCTTGACCGTGACTTCAATGTCGTAGTCGGTTTCAATCTGGGCAAGCTCCCGTTTTTTTCTGTTCAGGAGATAGTAGGCGACCTCGAGGGGCAGGCTACCGCGAACCTCTGAGCTGGTCCCCCTGGATGCAGCTGTATGAACTTTGCGGAGAAAGGAAAGCGCCATAGCCTCTATGGATTTGACTTTCCCATGGCCTCCGCAGTGGGGGCATTCCAGATAGCTTGCTTCGTTAATCGTCTGCTTGATGCGCTGGCGGGACATCTCAAGCAGCCCGAACTGGGAAATCTTGTCCACACTTACCCGAGCCTTGTCGGCCTTCAACGCATTCTTCAGGGTCTTTTCAACCTCGGCTCGACGCTTTCTGTCCCTCATGTCGATGAAGTCGATGACGATGAGGCCTCCCAGGTCACGCAGGCGCAGTTGACGCGCCACCTCTTCGGCTGCCTCCATGTTTGTCTTGAAGGCGGTGTCCTCGACACCTTTTTCCCCGGTGGTTTTTCCGGAGTTTACATCAATGCTGACCAGGGCCTCGGTGGGCTCGATAACGATGGAGCCGCCTGATTTGAGGGGTACCTTTTTTTCGTAAATGAGATCTATTTGCTCTTCGAGCTGGTATCTGGCGAAAATGGGGCGTTTTTCCTGGTGGAGCTTGACGATTTTTTCGTGTTTCGGCATGACTTCCTTGAAGAAAGCCCTCGCCTGCTTGTATACGTCCGTGCTGTCTACCAGCACCTCTTCGATATCGGCGGAGAAATAATCCCTGATGGTCCGAATTACCAGATCCGATTCCTGGTAAATGAGAGCCGGGCCTTTTACTTCAGCCGACCGTTCTTTTATATGCTCGAAAAGCTTCACAAGGTACTGGAGGTCCTTTGTCAGCTCGGTCTTGCGTTTGCCGACCGCCTCGGTCCTCATGATATACCCGTAGCCTTCCGGGATTTCCAGTTCCGTTACGATTTCCTTGAGCTTTTTGCGTTCAGCTTCGTTTTCCACCTTGCGGGAAATACCACAGGAGTCGTTTCCGGGCATCAGCACCATGTAGCGCCCCGGAAGAGAGATGTACGTAGTCAGGGCTGCGCCCTTTCCTTCGCGTTCTCCCTTCTCCACCTGGACTATCAACTCCTGGCCGCGGCGGAGTATTTCCTGGATGCGGGGGCGGCGGTGTTTGTGCTCCTCGGTGACATCGTCGCGCCATTGCCAGTTCTCCGGGTGGATTTCTCCCATTTGCAGGAACCCGAGTTTTTTCATGCCAACGTCGACAAATGCTGCCTGGAGCCCCGGTTCAACGCGGACGACGACACCCTTGTACACATTGCCGCGCGTCTGCTCGCGTCCGGCTGTTTCTATGTCAATCTCGATGAGGTGACCGTCTTCGACAATGGCGATCCTCGATTCCTCGGGATGCATTACGTTGATCAGCATCTTTTTTGCCATTCTGAGAGCATCCTTTCATTGTAAAAGGGGTAGCGCGCCCTGGTAGGGACGCAGGGAACCCCCGAGATTCATTGAAATCATGTAATTCGCAAACAAATAAACTGGAGGAGTCCAAAGGGAAACGCTTCGGGCTGACATTTCTTCATCACGCGCCGAGGTTCAGTCTCCATCCAGGTTTGCAAGCAGGCTATTTATAACAAAATTGCCTATCCGTGGCAAAAAAAATTGAAATACGGAGGTTCTCCACCAAAGGCTGTGATAACAGCCCTGCGTGGCAGGTAGATACGAAAATTGACAAACAGGGACGTATCTTCGTACAATGCCACACAATTTATCGGGGAGTGACTTCGCGCTACTATGGTCCAAATTACGAATCTTTGCAAGGATTTCGCTGCACGTACGATATTTTCTTCTGTTACCTGGCGTATCGGGAAACACGATAGCATCGGTTTGGTCGGCGAGAACGGAACGGGAAAATCCACCCTGCTGAAGATACTCGCCGGTCAGGTCGAGCCTTCATCCGGAACGATACGCATGACAAAGGGGTGCACGGTTGGGTATCTCCCCCAGGAAACCGTTGCCGTTGCGGGGAGAACACTCTTTACCGAGGTGATGTCGGCTCTGGAGGAACTCGAGGAAATTGAGCGTGAGTTGGCGACCATAACCCGAACCCTCGAGGTCGGCCCGGATGATGCGCTGCTGGAGAGGTTCGGTTCGCTTCAGGAGGAATATCGCTCCAGGGGAGGGTATTCCCGGGAAGCTCTGGTGGGAAACGTCCTCAAGGGGCTGGGGTTTGACCCCCGGGACTGGGAAAAGGAATGCGGGACGTTCTCCGGAGGTTGGCAGATGCGCATAGCCCTTGCCAAACTCCTTCTCCGGAAACCGCATGTGCTCCTGCTGGACGAGCCGACCAACCACCTGGACATCGAAGCACGTAACTGGCTGGAGGAGTATCTGAGTGAATATCCCTTCGCCGTGGTGCTTGTTTCCCACGACAGATATTTCATGGATCGGGTCTGCCGGCGGATCACCGAGGTGTGGAACAGTACTCTGACCGATTATCACTGTATCTACAGCAAATATCTGCTCCAGAGGGAGGAGAGAGTAGTCAGGCTGCGAGAGGAGAAGCGTCGACAGGATGAAGAAATCGGGAAGATGGAAGATTTCATCGCGCGCTTCCGGTACAAGGCCGACAAAGCCGCTCTTGTTCAGTCCCGGATAAAGCAGCTGGAAAAGGTCGAACGAATCGTTCTTCCCCCGGAACGCAAGAAGATCCGGTTCACTTTTCCCGAGCCTCCACGGAGCGGCAGGACTGTGATTGAGGTCACCTGCGTCACCAAGTCTTACGGTGACCTGGTAGTGTTGGACAACGTTTCCCTCGTCGTGGAAAAGGGAGAACGGATTTGTCTGGTCGGACATAACGGCGCCGGCAAGTCGACGCTGATGCGCGTTCTGGCCGGTGACGGATTCCAGAAGGGGGAGCGTACCCTTGGCTCCAATGTCTTTCCGGACTACTATGCGCAGGATCAACCCTCCACCCTTGACATGAGCCGTACCGTCTACGAAGAGATCCTGGCGGACGCTCCCTATGATCGCGTCCCGTCCCTGCGGGATCTCCTTGCGACCTTCCTTTTTACGGGCGATGACATTCAGAAACGGGTAGCGGTCCTGTCCGGCGGGGAAAAGAGCCGTCTGGCGCTTGCCAAAATGCTGCTTCGACCATCGAACCTCCTTCTTCTGGATGAACCGACCAACCATCTGGATCTGTTCAGTAAGGATGTGCTTCTGGACGCGCTCCGTTCCTTTTCCGGAACGGTCGTATTCGTCTCCCACGATCGTTATTTCATTAACGCCCTCGCAACTCGCATCATTGAAGTGGGGGGAGGGGCGCTTCGCTCGTATCCGGGCAATTACGAAAACTATCTGGAAAAATGTGGTTCGGAATCAGCAGGACAACCTGAATCGGGAAGTCGCAACGCATGTTCGCCGGCATCTTTCATCGAGACGAGCAAGGATTCCCGTAAACGGGAGCGGCTTCTTTCACGGGAGGATGAGAAGCGCCGCCTGCGTGATGAGAAGGCACGAATGAGAAGGCTGAGCGAGCTTGAGGCGAAGATTGAGGAATCAGAGGAGCAGCTCGCGAACCTGGAGCGGGACATGGAAGAGCCGGATTTTTTCCGCGATGCCGACAGGGCAAGGGAGAGCGCCAGGGAACATGCAGGCCTGACGAATCTGATAGCGAACCTGTACGAGCAATGGGAGACTTTCCAGGCAGAGATCCGCCTGGAATAAATCGCCGGCTCCGGTGAAGTCTCGCCGTATGGGAAGGATGGTCAGGTCCTGGCCGGCACCGTCTTGACAGCAGGAAGAAAGATGCTAGCATTCCGTATGGTTACGTAGGTGAATGCGTCCTTGAACAGCCTTCTTGAGGTACCTATCCATGTCCGACACCCCATTCTCATCGATCCCTGACGTGTTGCCGCTGTTTCCCCTGAAGGATATGGTGGCGTTTCCCTATATGATTTTCCCCCTTTTCCTGAACGATGAGGATCTTCTCCCCTTTGAGGAGGCGATGCGTTACCAGAACCTTATCGCCCTTTTCCGGACACGCCCCGAATCTCCGGAAGCATCAATCTCGCCCTATTATGAAACCGGAACCGTCTGCAGAATAAACCAGTTCGTCAAGCTTCCCGAAGGAGGGGCGAAGCTCAGTCTTGAAGGCATCGTTCGCGTACGGTTGGAGGAGATCATTCTTGAAGCGCCCCATATTCTCGCACGGGTAGGAGTGGTGCGGGAATTCACTGAAAAGTCGGTGGTATCCGATGCCCTGATGCAAAGCCTCAACGCCCTCCTGAAGATTGCGCTCTCCTACGGAAGGCCGTTGCCTGACGATGTGCTTAAGATGATTGACTATATCGACAATCCGGCGCGCTTTTCCGATCTGGTTGCACTCTATGTCACGCTCCCCCTCGACGAACTGCAGGATCTCCTCGACACCGCGGATCCCGTTGAGAGGCTGAAGAAGGTCTACATACATCTGACCAATGAAGTGCAGCGTCTCCAAGTCCGCGGAGAAGTGCAGGTCGAGGTGACGAAGCGAGTCGGAAAGACCCAGAAGGAATATCTGCTGCGGGAGCAAATGAAACAGATTCAGGAGGAGTTGGGTGAGGAAGACTCCCGTGCGTCCGAAATGGCCGATTTGCGAAAAAAGATTCAGACCGCCGGTATGCCTGAGGATGTGAGGAAGATTGCCGATAAAGAGTTCAAAAGACTGGAAAAAATTAATCCGGCCTCACCGGAATACACCGTTTCCCGCACCTACCTGGATTATCTCGTCGGCATGCCCTGGAAGACGTCGACGACCGACAACAAGGACATCAACCAGGCGGAAACGGTTCTCAATGAAGACCATTATGATCTGGAAAAGATCAAGGAACGTATTCTGGAATACCTGGCAGTCCGCTCCCTCAGGGAGAAGATGAAGGGACCTATCCTCTGTTTTGTCGGTCCGCCGGGGGTCGGCAAGACCAGTCTCGGAAAATCCATTGCCCGGTCATTGGGAAGAAAATTCATCCGACTTTCTCTCGGCGGGATGCGCGATGAGGCGGAGATTCGAGGTCACCGGCGTACCTATATCGGAGCCCTTCCCGGTCGCATCATCCAGGAAATCTTCCGCTGCGGCGCCAACAACCCGGTTTTCATGCTTGATGAGGTTGACAAGATTGGGCTGGATTTTCGGGGAGATCCGGCGAGCGCGCTCCTGGAGGTTCTGGATCCGGAACAGAATTTTTCGTTTACCGATCACTACCTCGATGTCCCCTTTGACCTGTCCAACGTCATGTTCATCACGACCGCGAACCTTATCGACACGATACCTCCTCCTCTGCGCGATCGGATGGAGGTGATTCATCTTTCAGGATATACCGACGAGGAAAAGGAAAAGATCGCTTTCCGGTTTCTGATTCCGAAAGAAGTGGAGGAGAACGGCCTGTCCGGTTCTTCTCCGGAATTCGAGGTGGAGGCTGTCTACCGGATTATCCGGGATTACACCAGGGAAGCCGGGGTCCGCACTCTGCAGCGCACCATCGCCTCCATCTGCCGGAAGACGGCGAAAGAGATGATGCAGAACAAGCCCCTCCGCACGACGATTACGGCCCAGGTCGTAGAGGAATTTCTCGGTCCGAGGAAGTTTTTTGACGAGGTCGCCGCGGAAAAGGACCGGGTGGGGGTTGTCACCGGCCTCGCATGGACCGAAACCGGAGGTGATATTATCTTTGTCGAGGCGACCCGAATGGCGGGGCGGAGAGATCTCATCCTGACGGGCTCCCTTGGCGAGGTGATGCGAGAATCAGCCCGGGCCGCGCTCTCGTTCGTTCGCGCAAATTGCGCGGACTGGGGTATTCCCGAACAAATATTCCGGACCATGGATATCCACATCCATGTTCCGGCCGGATCAATTCCCAAGGATGGACCGTCCGCGGGAATAACCATGGTGTCAGCCATCGTATCCCTCCTCACCGAACGTCCGGCGCGACGTGATGTGGCTATGACGGGAGAAATCAGTCTTTCCGGACGGGTCCTGCCTATCGGAGGCCTGAAGGAGAAAATCCTGGCAGCCCACCGTGCCGGTGTCCGGAAGGTAGTGGTTCCGGCACGCAACAGAGTAGATATGGAAGATATCCCTGCCACCGTAAAGGCCGACCTGCAGATTTTTTTCATTGAGGATGTCCGGGAAGCGGTAGCCTTCTGTACGGATCGGTAAACCGCTTCCTCCGGTTAATCATGTTAGGTTGGAGCAATGGTCTTGCGCTCGGAAGCGTATCGGATTCGCATCAACATAAGATAAATACGTATCGATAAATAATTATGTCTTGACAAAAAGTGGGGCTGTCTTCTAGTATAAACCGCTTTACAGGTGGTGCTGTGCGCAGTTACGGCGAGTTTTGGGTCCACGGGATACTCCGATAGAGTTGGTGATAATGTTTGAAAGCCTTTCCGACAAACTGGATCTGATATTCAAGAAGCTCCGCGGCCAGGGGGTAATGACCGAAGAGAATATCAAGGAAGCCCTGCGGGAAGTCCGTCTTGTGCTTCTTGAAGCAGACGTCAACTTCAAGGTTGTCAAGGATTTCATTGAAAAGGTACGGACTCGTGCGGTTGGCTCCCAGGTACTTCAGAGCCTGGCTCCCGGCCAGCAGGTCATCAAGATCGTCCACGACGAGCTGATTTCCCTCATGGGCGGTGGGGAGGACAATTCCCTTGACTTGGCGGCAAAACCGCCGGTTTCGATAATGCTGGTTGGTCTCCAGGGTTCCGGCAAAACCACCACATGCGGAAAACTCGCCAAGTTTCTGAAGGGACAGCGACGGAGGCCGTTGCTGGTGCCCGCCGACGTCTATCGTCCGGCCGCCATCGAGCAGTTGAAAACCCTTGGGCACCAGCTCTCGCTGGAGGTTTTCGATTCACGGGCGGATCAAGACCCGGTGGATATCTGCCGTGACGCGTTGCTTTATGCCCAGAACTCCGGTTTTGACACGGTGATCTTCGACACCGCGGGGCGGTTGCAGATTGATGAAGCACTCATGGACGAGCTGGTCCGTATCAAAGCGGTAGCCGAACCAAGGGAAATTCTTCTGGTTGCCGATGCAATGACCGGCCAGGAAGCCGTTAATGTGGCAACCGGATTTGACGAACGGCTTGAACTGACCGGCGTCATTCTGACGAAGCTGGACGGTGACGCCAAGGGTGGGGCAGCCCTCTCCATAAAGGCGGTTACCGGAAAGCCGGTTAAATTTGTCGGGCTCGGTGAAAAGCTTGACGCCCTTGATGTGTTCCATGCGGATCGACTTGTGTCGCGCATTTTGGGGATGGGTGACGTTCTGACGCTCATCGAAAAGGCCCAGTCGACCATTGATCTTAAGGAAGCGCAAAAACTCCAGAATAAACTGAAAAAGAACCAGTATGACCTGGAGGATTTCAGGAACCAGTTACAGCAGATGAAGAAGATGGGCTCCCTCGAATCTATCATGGGTCTCATTCCCGGCATGGGAAAGATGATGAAACAGATGGAGGGTGCGCAGCCCAGCGAGAAGGAATTGAAACGTATCGAAGCAATAATCGATTCCATGACCCGCGAGGAGCGCGCAAATCCGGGCATCATCAACGGGAGCCGCCGTCTGAGAATATCGCGAGGGAGCGGGACAACGGTGCAGGAAGTGAATCAGTTACTGAAGCGTTTCACCGAGGCATTGAAGATTGTCAAGCACCTGCAAAAAATAGGGCCTAAAGGGCTGATGAAAGGGATGGGGGCGTTACGCAAGGGAATGCCTCACTTCTGATTGTTTCTGTAGAATTGTGTAACTATCTCGCTATAAATAAGCACGAGAAGAAAAAACAGGAGGATATTCAATGGCTGTAAAGATAAGACTTGCCAGGGCAGGCGCAAAGAAGAAACCGTACTATCAGATTGTTGTGGCGGATGAGCGGTGCAAAAGGGATGGAAGGTTCATTGAAAGGGTCGGTTCCTATGATCCTAATCAGGACCCTGCCGCAGTGAAGTTCGAAGAGAGCAAGACCCTCGAATGGCTGGCAAAGGGCGCCCAGGCAACCGACACTGTCAAGCAGATGCTGAAAAAGACGGGTATATGGGAGAAGTTCACCAACAAGGCAGCGTAATGTCCAGTTGTTCCGGTCCGCCGGATATTCTACTAGCACAGAGGATGCCATCATGAAACAACTCGTTGAAATCATTGCCAAGGCTCTTGTCGACGACCCCAGTATGGTGAACGCTGCCGAAGAAATGGAAAACGACACCACTGTTATCAAGTTGACGGTAGCAAAGGAAGACATGGGGCGGATTATTGGCAAGGAGGGAAGGACGGCTAAGGCTATCAGGACCCTTCTCAATGCGGTTTCCACGAAGAGTAACAAGAAGGCTATTCTCAAGATAGTAGAATAAATGCCGGACAGGGAAGATTTGATTCTGGTTGGCAAGATAACGGGTACACACGGTATCAAAGGCCAGGTCCGCGTTATTCCATATTCCGGAGAAGCCGCGAGCATTCTTTCCCTGCGTACCTTGTTGGTACGAATGCATGACGGGGAGTATTCATTGCTCAGGGTCAACAGCGCCTTTGAGCATAAGAAAAAGGCCATTGTTGCCGTGGCCGGTATCGATGATATTACTACGACACTTCCTCTGGTCGGGTGCGAAGTTTTCGTACGGCGCGACCAACTGCCTGTCTTGCCTGATGGTGAGTATTACTGGCAGGACCTGCTGGGTCTTGCCGTTCTCGATGAGCAGGGAAGGTGTTTTGGTGAGCTGACCGATATTCTCGCAACGGGCGCAAATGATGTATATGTGGTGAAGGACGGCGAAAAGGAATACCTGATTCCCGCCATCAGTGATGTTGTCCTCGATATCAATCTGATCATGCGCACAATGACGGTTCGACCGCTGGAAGGGCTGCTGGATCTATGAAAATCGATCTGCTGACCCTTTTCCCCGGGATGTTTCACGGGCCTTTTTCCGAAAGTATTCTGAAACATGCCGCGGACAAAGGTTTGATAGAGGTTCGCGTCCATAATATTCGTGATTTTGCACTGGACAAGCACCGCGTAACCGATGATTACCCTTACGGCGGGGGAGCCGGGATGGGGATGAAGGTCGAACCCTTGACTGCCTGTATTGAGGCCGTTAAGAGCGAGCGTCCCGCATCAAAGGTAATACTGACGACCCCAAGGGGAAAGCTCCTCAACCAGGCTATGGTGCGGGAACTGGCTGAGGAAGACGGGCTGATAGTCATCTGCGGTCGCTATGAGGGGATTGACGAACGCGTCCGGGACCTGTTTGTTGACAGGGAAATATCCATAGGAGATTTTGTGCTGACCGGAGGAGAACCTGCCGCTACGGTTCTTGTTGATGCGGTGGCGAGACTGCTCCCCGGTGTTCTCGGGAGCGATGATTCTGCTGAGGACGATTCCTTCTCCAACGGGCTTCTGGAGTATCCCCAGTACACGCGCCCGCCTGAATTCAGGGGCTTGCCCGTTCCTACGGTTCTCTTGTCGGGAAATCACCGGGAAATTGCTCGTTGGCGTCGTCGTGAATCATTGCGGCGAACGTTTCTCATGAGGCCCGAGCTGCTGGATACGGTCAGCCTGAGCACAGAGGATACATTATTTGTTAAGGAACTCCGGAACTGTGGGGGAAATACCGACTGAAAAACGAGAGGGATCAACCGTAGGAATCGCACTCCTCCATTATCCGGTCTTCGACAAAAATCACCGGATTGTTGCAACCGCGGTCACGAATCTTGACCTCCACGATATTGCCCGGCTCGCGAAAACCTATAATCTGGTCCGCTACTATGTAGTGACTCCTCTTCCCGAACAGCAGGAGATTTCCAGGCGGATTGTCCATCACTGGCGCGAGGGGTGGGGCGCAACCTATAACCCGAAAAGGAAAGAGGCTCTCGACCTGATGACAGTCGTTGGTACGCTTGATGAAGCTGTCAACGATATGTCGCTGAGTTTTTCAGCTCCGGTGAAGACAATCGCGACCGGCGCGAAGGGAACGCCGAACTCGATTACCTACCGTAAAATGTCCGAATTGATCCGACTACCGGACATGAACTATCTCCTGCTTCTTGGAACGGGGTGGGGGCTGGCCGAGCAAGTCCTGTCAACTGCGGATTATGTTCTTGCACCCATCTCGGGAAAGTCGGAGTATAATCACCTGTCTGTCCGATCGGCCGCATCGATTATCGTTGACCGGCTATTTGGTGAGTGGCGATAGGCATGTGAAGAATTACAGCAGAACCAACGAAGAAGAAGCGCTTTGATACCATACAGGGAGGAAACGAAATGAACACGATTGATCGTATTGAGTTTGAACAGATGAAAAAAAACATACCCCCATTCAAGCCGGGCGACACGGTAAAGGTCCAGGTCAAGATTGTGGAAGGTGACAAGACCAGGATCCAGGCATTTCAGGGTGTGGTCATAAAACGCCAGAACGGCGGAATCAGGGAGTCTTTTACCGTCAGGAAAATTTCCAATGGTATCGGCGTTGAGCGTTGCTTCCCCCTCCACTCTCCTTCTCTGGAGGCAATTGAGGTCATCACCCGCGGCCAGGTCCGTCGTGCCAAGCTTTACTATCTGCGGAAACTCCGCGGTAAAGCGGCAAGGATTCGTGAAAAGAAATACGTTGCCCAGTAAAAGGCCTGAACGGCCCCGGTTTTCCGGGGCCTTCGTTTTTCAGGAAACGGTGTGATTTCCCCTTCTCCTATGGTGTCAGATGCTGGAGGATTCATGACGGGAACTCTTTTCGGCGAGGCACAGCGTGATCTGCTGGTATTCGAGAAACTGGCGAAACGCCGTGGTTTCACCGCCATTGCCGGAGTTGACGAGGCCGGCAGGGGAGCTCTTGCGGGCCCTGTTGTGGCCTCGGCGGTGATACTTTCTCCTGAGGGTGATTACGCCGGGATAGACGACTCGAAGAAATTGACCCCGCAAGTGCGGGACACCCTGTTCGACAGGATTATGCAGCAGGCTCTGGCCGTGGGAATCGGTGTCGCCGACCATCTGCTTGTCGATCACATCAATGTTCTCCAAGCTACCCTCCACGCTATGGCACAGGCGGTCCGGGATTTGTCCACTTCACCCGACTTCCTGCTTGTTGACGGCATATCAGTTCCGCCGACACAAATTCCTTGCCGGACAATTAAAAAAGGAGACTCAGCGAGCGTTTCAATCGCTTCAGCCTCCATTATCGCCAAGGTTACGCGGGACAGGATGATGAGGCGCTTTGATGATGAGTATCCCGGTTACGGATTTGCGATACACAAGGGGTACGGTTCACGCGCGCACATGAGCGCTATTTCCCTTCTGGGTCCCTGCGCCATTCATCGCACAACCTTTCGGGGGGTGAGGGAATTCGTCGGGAGGCGCGAATGAAGGATGAATATTCCACGGACAGGAAGACCCTTGGAGCCAAGGGCGAGGAAATAGCGACTACCTTTCTGAAACAACGGAAATACCGAATAATCGAGACGAATTATCGCTGCAGGTGCGGAGAGGTGGACATCATCGCCCGTGACGGCAAGACCATCGTATTCGTTGAGGTGAAGACCCGACGTACCGCCTCCTACGGACTTCCTCAACTCGCAATCACCCCTTTCAAGCAGCGGCAGATATCCAAGGCGGCTCTCACCTATCTGGCGAAGAACAGGCTCATGGAGGAGAATGCCCGGTTTGATGTCATCAGCGTCCTTCTCCTTACCACGGCACCTCAGGTCGACCACATCAAGAACGCCTTCGATCTTGCGTACTGATTATCCTGCACTCAAGACATGAGCATCGGAACCCTCTACATAGTGGCAACACCCATCGGCAACCTGGAAGACATCACGCTTCGGGCTCTGCGCATTCTCAGAGAGGTTGACCTGATCGCCGCCGAGGATACCCGCCACTCCCGCAAGCTCCTCACCCATTTCGGCATCTCCAAACAACTCACATCCTATTTCGACCATAATAAGAATATCAAAGGCGCCCTCATTCTCGACAAATTGCGTGACGGGATGTCGGTGGCGCTGATTTCCGACGCAGGGACCCCCTGCATCTCGGACCCCGGCTATCAGTTGGTGCGGGATGCCGTCAATTCGGGGATTACCGTTATTCCCATTCCAGGCCCGTGCGCCGCTGTTGCCGCCTTGTCGGCTTCCGGTCTGCCGACTGACTCCTTTACCTTTGAAGGGTTCCTTCCAAACCGTAGCGGCAAGAGAAGGGAAAAGCTCCT
>CAYSPF010000055.1:0-13401 GCA_964432775.1 uncultured Geobacter sp. | reverse complement strand
CTGCAGACTCTGACGCAGAGTTCTGCCTCCATGCGCCATGGCCGGCGCGCCAAAATGAAAGGCCCGCTCTACTAGCGGGCCTCATTTTATAATTCACTTTTTACCCATTTCATGGGTCTCAGGCATGTTTACCAGCCTGTATTGTGCCGATGAATCTGTAGTGCCGATGAATCAGATACCGGACCGGTGGAGTGTCCTCTTTCATGGGGTCCTCCTGTTTTTGAGGCCTTACAGCTTGGAACCTCCCAAACTACGATACTGCTCCTTTCCATGTGTTGTTTCTGATTCAAGGTAGCGCTACCTTGGTTCCAGGTATATCCATCCTAAAGCAGAAGAAACAGTCTATTACTATTTTTTTTCTTGGCGTATACTTTGCTTTTTGTCAATTCATTCAAGGGACTTCCTTTTATCGTCTCGCCTCGTCGTAACGGAGTAAGGGATGGCCCGCGAGCGGACGCAGGTCGGCAGGGTTACCGCCACCTCCCGCTCCGGGGGCAGCACAAGGTAGTGCCGGGCATATTCGAGGGAAAGGAGGTCTTTTCTGGTCATGGGGGGGACTCGACCACGAATAACGAGGCAGGACAAAAGGGAACCCCCGGAAGGTCCGCTATTTGAAACAAGCCTGCCGGGGGGTTAACCACAAATTCATTTCTTCTTTGCAGCCTTTTTCTTTTTCGGCTGCACCGCTTCCTGGAAGGTTTTCCCAACCTTGAACTTTACTGCCATCTTCGCGGGGATCTTGATTTCCGCCCCTGTCTGCGGGTTCCGTCCTACCCTGGCGGCCTTTTCACTCACCGTAAAGGTCCCGAAACCGACGAAAGATACTTTTTCACCGGCTTTCAGTGCCTCGATAATGCTGTTCATGAAAATTGATGCCGCATTTTCCGCCTGTGCCTTTGTGAGTTCCGCTCCTTCTGCAATTTTCCCGACTATCTCCGCCTTTGTCATATGCCCTCCACTTTGATATACCCGGTGCCGGTTTGTTAATCAGATTCGGGCTACGTCACGATTTCTCAGTAACTGGAAATACTGTATAGCAAAAAACCAGACGATTTTGCTACAGAAAAGATTGCATCGATTTGACCGCTCGAGTGTCGACGCCGGGTCCACCATGTGCAGTATCCTCCCGATTTCTTATGAAAGTCCACCGTACCTGTCACTATGGGCCACCACCTCTGAATGAGCCGCTCAATTCGTCGAGCCCCCCGCTCCTTCCGTGATAAGGCTTTGCGGGCTCCTTCGGGCGCCGCGAATCGTTTTCGGAACCTATATGAAAATGCTCGAACTATCTCTCTGTGATTGACAAGCGAAGCAGGATATCATACATCAATAAACGCGTCAGTCGCGATCGCTCACTATATTTGCAGTTTCATTGTTCTCAGGTTGGGGGTTTTGAAATGAAAAATTGCAATAATGTCAGAATAATCCGGGAAGAACGCTTGATGAGCAAAATGGAGTTGGCTCGTCAGGCAGGAGTCTCCTCAGCAACCATTAGTCGAATTGAAAGCGGCGAAATCTGTCGTATGGAAACCAAACGAAAGATAATCCTCGCCTTTGGTTACGCCTTGACGGATAAAGACAAGGTATTCCCCGATTGATAATACCGGCAACATCCTGGAAGAAAATCGAGTGATGGATGTCCTTGCCTTTGCCGGTCTCGAGACAGCAGATCGGGATCATTTGTGCGCCTTGCGTCGTTCGATGACGAACGGGGCGGATAGCCGGGTTAACAGAGGGATAGCGGAGGGATGATGAACGCAAAAGACTCGGACACTTCAACCACCCAACCCACCGTAACCAAAGGCGTTATCGATGCCTTCCGCTGTCTCCTGCCCGGCATCCTGCTGATCCTGGCTGCATCCGCGCTGCTGCTGATCACGGACCGTATGCACCGGACCACCGCTGGAGACAAACGGCCCCGCATCGCCATCTTCCAGTTTGCCTCCCGTCCGGTGCTGGACGACTGCGTCGCCGGGGCGCTGCAAGGTCTGGCCGAACAGGGGCTGGAGCCGGGGCGCGACCTGGAGGTCAGGACCTTCAATTCGGAAAATGATCTCACCACGGCCAACGCCATGGCGCGGACAATCGCGGAAGGCGGAAACCGCTTGGTGATCACCTTCAGCACGCCGCTGTTGCAGGTGATGGCCAATGTCAACAAGGAAGGGAAGATCCGGCATATCTTCGGCGCGGTCACCGACCCGTTCGCCGCCGGCGTGGGGATAACGCGCAGCGGGCATCCTCCCCACCTGGCCGGCATCGGCACCTTTCAGCCGGTGCGGGAGACCTTCCGTCTGGCGAAGAGACTGCTGCCCGGACTGCGGAGTGTGGGTGCGGTCTGGAATCCCGCTGATGCGGCCTCCGAGGCCTGTCTGCTCCTGGCGCGGGATGAGTGCGCCCGTCTCGGCATCAAACTGCTGGAGGCCCAGGTGGAAAACTCGGCCGGTGTGGCCGAAGCGGCCGCATCCCTGACCGGGCAGGGAATCCAGGCACTCTGGATCGGCGGCGACAACACCGTGGAGCTGGCCATGGATTCACTGGTGAAGGCGGGTCGCCAGGCAGGGATACCGGTCCTTACCAACGCCCCTTCCCATCTGAAGGCAGGGGCGTTTCTCTCGCTGGGGGCCGATTATGTGGAAGTGGGGAGGCAGACCGGCATCCTGGCTGCACGGGTGCTGAAAGGGCTCGACACGTCAACCGTGGCGGTGAATACTGTCGTTCCGCAGCAGCTTGCCCTGAACCTTGCGGCCCTGAAGGGGGTACGGGAAAAGTGGCAGGTTGATGCGGATACGCGGGCCAGGGCCGCCATCCTGATAGACGAATCAGGACGCACCGTCAGGACGTTGTCACCCCTCCCGAAGGAACAGGCGCCGACGTCACGACGCTGGGATATCCAGCTCATCGATTATGCCGATGCGGTGAATGCCGAAGAGACCCATGAAGGGCTGTACGCAGAACTGAAGGCCCTGGGGCTTCGGGAAGGGCGCGACTACGAACTGAAACGGCGCGGCGCCCACGGCGACATGACGGTGATGAACGAGATCATGGACGCAGTTCTGACCGACCGGCCGGATCTGATTATTACCACTGCCACACCGGCCCTGCAAACCGCGGTCGGCAAGATTAAAAAGATTCCGGTGATATTCACCACCGTGGCTGACGGTGTGCTGGCCGGGGCCGGCAAGAGCGCCAACGACCACCTGCCCAACATTACCGGTGTCACCACCATGAGCGACTTCGACGGGATGATCGCGACGGTCCGGGAGTGCATGCCCGGTGTGAAACGGATCGGCACCCTCTATGCTCCTTCCGAGGTCAACTCCGTGCTCTACCGTGACGCACTGGTGAAGGCTGCATCAGCAAAAGGGCTGAAGGTGGAATCGGTTGCCGTCTCCTCGGCAACGGATGTGTCCGATGCGGCACTCGCTCTTGCGGGCAAGGGGGTTCAGGCGATTACCCAGATTTCAGACGACGTCAACGGCAGCGCCACGGGGACCATTGCCACAGCCGCGGCCAGGGCTGGGGTGCCGCTGTTCGCCTTCGTTTCCAAGGCGGTGACTGACGGCGCCGCCGTTGCCGTTGCCCGTGATTATCGGGAAGCCGGTCGGCTGACGGCCC
This sequence comes from uncultured Geobacter sp., assembly GCA_964432775.1. Lineage (GTDB taxonomy): Bacteria > Desulfobacterota > Desulfuromonadia > Geobacterales > Geobacteraceae > RPRC01. The sequence continues at coordinate 9,786 of CAYSPF010000055.1, read as the reverse complement.
GCCTGGCCCTGCGGGTGATGCGCGGCGAAGACCCCGGCCGTATCCCCTTTACACCGTTGGGACGAAGCGTACTGGTGGTTTCACGGAAAAATGCCGCGAAGTTCGGCCTGCGGATTCCCCGGACCGTGCTGAACCGTGCCGATAAGGTGGTGGACTGATGGAAATCGTTCGTACGCAGCATGAACAATGGCTCGAAGTGAGCGTTACCGGCCGCCTGAACGCCCAGTGGGCGGACAGCCTCGATCGCGAACTGGCGGACGCTGTGCGGGACGGCGCCCGGCGGATCTACCTGGATATGTCCGGGATCATCTTCCTCAGTTCCGCCGGCATCCGCATCCTGTTGAAATACCGCAAAGAACTTGCGTCGCTCCAGGGCAACCTGCTTATCCTGTCGCCATCGGAACCTGTCGCCAACGTGCTGAGGCTCTCCGGCCTCCTTGACCTGTTTGCAGCTGAAAAACCGGCGGAGGACCGGCGCGAGCAGGAAACAGCCGCGACCGGCGACGCCGGAGAGGCGTTGTTCGAGGGCGGAACCCTATCCGTCTTTCACCCGTTTCCCGAAGCAGTCATGTCGCTGCGCACGGTGGGAGACCCCCGGCAGCTTGAAGAGGGTACGTTCCTCGAATCACACCATGTACCCTTGCCCGGCGATACCATTGCCGTAGGCCTTGGGGGATTCGGCGACGGTTTCGCGGACTGCCGCGAGCAGTTCGGCGAATTTCTGTCACTCGGCGGGAGCGCCATCGCCCTTCCCACCGACAGCGGCCATACGCCCGACTTTCTGGCACACGTCGGCGAATTCGTTCCCAGCGTGCAGGCCCTGTATGCCCTTCTCTGCCAGGGGAGCTTCGCGAATTTTTTCACCTTCAACTCCGACTCCGCCGACGATCCGATCCCGTTTTCCCGCCTGGTGGCCGCCGCTCTGTCAATCTGCGCGACCGATTGCATCGCGCTGGCCATGATCGCCGAGACCGACGGCCTGGTGGGGGCATCCCTGCTCCGCTCGCCGGCCCTGTCCGACGGCGCGCCCCTGCTGGACTTTCCCGGGGTGCGGGACCATCTTGCCCTGACCAGCGAGCCCCAGTGGCCCGGTTCCCTTGCCCTGGTGTGCGGTGTCGCCCTGCAAGGGGAAGAGCCGCGCCTGGCCCACTTTGTCAGGCCCCTGGGAGAAGGGGCGCTTGCCGGGCATTTCCATGCCGCTGCGCTCTCCTACCGGGCACTGCCCGGCGGGGTGCTCGAACTTGCGCCGACGGTGGCAGGTTTGATGCAGTCCCAGAATCTGCTTGGGCTGGCGCACCTGCTGAACGACACACGGCCGATTACCGGCATCGGCGAGAGCAGTTTTCTGCGCGGCGCCGTCTGGTGCGGCCCGGCAAATAGAGGGGAGGTGACTCCGTGAACCTGCTGCTCGGTTCCCTGACCATCGGCTTGATCCTGGCGCTGCTTGCGCTGGGCGTCTACATAGCATTCCGCATCTTCGACTTTCCCGACATGACCGCTGACGGTTCCATCACCCTGGGGGGAGCCGTGGCAGCCGTCCTGCTGGTGGGCGGCGTCTCTCCGGTTATCGCAACCCTGGTTGCGGCCATAGCCGGGGTCATGGCCGGGCTGGTGACCGGCCTCCTGCATACCCGCTTCAGGATCCACCCGATCCTGTCCGGAATCCTGACCATGACCGCGCTCTACTCGGTCAACCTGCGGGTGATGGGAAAGAGCAACATTTCGCTGATGTCGGTCAACACCCTGGCCTCATCGGCCGAACGACTGGGCGCCCCGTTCTTCGGCAGCGGGCAAAGCATCCTGCTCTGGGGATGGGAGGTGGCGCCGCGCGACCTGTCGATCCTGCTGGCGACCTTGCTGCTGGTGCTGCTGATGATGATGCTGGTCTACCTCTTTTTCAGAACCAACCTGGGAACAGCCATGCGGGCCACCGGCGACAACCCGCAGATGGTGAGGGCACAGGGGACCGAAACCGGCCTGATGATCACCCTAGGGCTGGCCCTTGCCAACGGCCTGATCGCCCTGTCCGGCGCGTTGCTCACCCAGTACCAGGGGTTTGCCGATGTGCAGATGGGGATCGGCATGCTGGTCTGGGGCCTGGCCAGCGTCATCATCGGCGGGTCGCTGGTGCGCAGCAACGGGCTCGGGCTGACCATCTGCGGCGCGCTCATCGGCTCCCTGCTGTTTCGCCTGCTGGTGGCCATCGCGCTCCGTTTCGGCCTCAACCCCAACGATCTGAAACTGATCACCGCCCTCTGCGTCTTTGCCGCCCTGGTGCTGCCGGGGTGGCTGGGAAGCCTTGCGGCCCGCCGAAAGGGAGGCAGCCATGCTTGAGATACGCGGCTGTTGCAAGACCTTTCAGGCAGGCACGCCCAACGAGGTCCGGGCGCTGCGCCGGGTCAGCCTTCACATCCCGGACGGAGCGTTCGTCGTGGTCATCGGCACCAACGGGTCGGGCAAGTCGTGCCTGCTGAACGCCGTGGCAGGCGCCTTTCTTCCGGATGAAGGGAGCGTGACCCTGGCCGGCCGGGACATCAGCGCCTGGCCCGAAAACCGGCGGGCCCGGCTCATCGGCCGGGTGTTCCAGAACCCCTTCAGCGGCACGGCGCCGGGCATGACCATTGCCGAGAACCTGGCCATGTCCGCCCGGCGCGGTCGTTTCCCCGGCATGGGGTGGGCCCTGCGCCGCGGCCTGCTGGACGAATGCAGGGACCGGGTGCGCACCCTGAAAATGGGGCTGGAAGACCGGCTGCACACCGCCATCGGCGGACTTTCCGGCGGCCAGCGCCAGGCCCTGACTCTACTGATGGCGACCTGGCAGCGTCCGTCGCTGCTGCTTCTGGACGAGCATACCGCGGCCCTCGATCCGCGCAGCGCCGAGCGCATCATCGCCCTCACCAGCGAGATCGTCACTACGAGTCGCCTGACCACCCTGATGGTGACCCACTCCATGCACCAGGCAGCCAACCTGGGAGACCGCCTGCTCATGATGCACAAGGGTGAAATCGTCAGGGACCTGAGCGGAGAGTCCAAGAAACGGCTGCGTCCCGACGACCTGCTGGCCCATTTCGACCAGGTGCGTCGCAGGGAAATGCTGGATGAAAGCGCAGCAGAGATGCTGCGCGAGCGGTATATCTGAGGCGGACCGCCTTGTCGCTCACAGCGGGGAAGACGCCGAGGGGGAATGGTTTTTGTTTGAAGGGGAAATAAGTATTGCCCCCGGAATTTCGGTAGGATACGGTGAGTTGTTACGTTAGTTTCAGGTCATGGATGTGTCGGACAGGTAGAAAGTCCGACACATCCATGACCCCAAACAAGGGCGGGACTGAGAATCCGTTTCAGGAGGAAACGCATGGAAACAGGCGCTACGGTATTTTGCAGACATTGCGGTTCGAGGATTACGGCGAAAACGTTGGTCTGTCCCGCGTGCGGCAGAGGCCAGGACGTGAACTCGGGGAAAAGAAGCAAGGCGGCGATGATACTGGTCATCGTACTGGTGGCAGGTTTCTTCGGGATTGCCGTGCTGGGAATCGTGGCCGCCATAGCCATTCCACAGTTCGCCGAGTACCGGAGCAGGGGAGGCGATGCATTGGCGCGCGTCGAACTCATGAAAGCCCGGGCCGCCTGCGATAGCTATAGTACCAATAACAAGTACTATCCCGAATCGCTGAACCAGACCGGATTCAAACCCGCAGAGAACGTGACGGTGAATTACGAGCGGGAGGGTGAAGCAAGCTACAGAATCACCGCGGTGCATCAGAACGGCAGGAAGGTTTTCGCGGTCACTTCGCAGGACCCTGCCAAGGTTTTCGTCAAGCAGAAGGATGCTGCCGATTCCGATTTCAAACCCTTGGAATAGACCAAAAGCGGTATCGGGATGCCGTGACAGTCATACGGGAGGAAACCATGGCCTCGGGCTCGGCAACACTTCCGTGGGCGTGGGGCACAGCGGGGCACATCCCGGCTACGTGAACCTGGTCGCGTACAATCCTGATGATGACGTGGCCGTGGTCGTTGTCACCCCGTTTGTCGACTATGACAAAAAGCTGGACGACCATATGGCACTGTTGATCAGCGTCGCCACCGAGGCCAAGCGGTTCGCCGGGTATCCCGGTACCTGGTCACCACAGCGTTAGGGGGCGACAATGATCAACAACTTCTGCGACTGCCTGCGGTATGAAAACAGGTGGGAGGGGCTGCCGCCGGGAAGGGGATGGGATGATCGTTGATCCGCTATCGCTCAAGCTTTTCGTCGCCATTGTTGAAGAGGGCACCATCGCCGCTGCCGCGGAAAGGGAATCTATCGCCGCATCTGCCGTGAGCAAGCGCATCAGCGATCTGGAGGAGACCCTCGATACGCAACTCCTCAGGCGGACCAACAAGGGGGTTGTGCCGACAATGGCGGGAGTGGCGCTGCTGAATCTGGCGCGGGGCGTCCTGCATGACCTGAACGACATCTTCCTGCAGATTCAGGAGTATTCCAGCGGGGTACGCGGTCGTGTCAGATTGTGGGCCAACATCTCCGCTATCAACCAGTTCCTGCCGAACGAGCTCAAATCCTTCCTGAATGCATATCCCCTGGTGCAGGTCCGCCTGGAGGGAAATATCAGCGAGGCCATCATGAAGGCGGTGGCCGAGGGCGCGGCTGATGTGGGTGTCATCACGGAGGACTCATGCCGGGAGGATCTGGAATATATCCCGTACCATTCGGATCAGCTTGTCGTGATTACGCCCAAAGACCACCTCCTGGCGCACAAAAAGTCGGTGTCGTTCCGGGAGACCCTGGATTTCGATTATGTCGGGCTGCCGGTCGGCAGCGCACTGAACAACCGGATAGTGCGGGCCGCGAACGATCTCGGCAGAGCCCCGAAACTGCGGATTCACGTGAACAGCTTCGATGCCTTGTGTCTGATGGTGGAGGCCGGCCTCGGGATCGGGATTGTGCCGAGGGGAGCTGCCAAGCCCTATTGCAAGGGCCTGCGGATCCGCCCCGTTCAGTTGCGGGAATCGTGGGCGACACGTGATCTGAAACTCTGTGTCCGCTCTTTCGATGCGCTGCCCGCCGCGGCGAAACTTCTGGTCGATCACCTCAGGCAGGGCGAATCATCCTGAGTCCGGCGTTCCGGATTACACGGCTGTTGCTCATTCCGACATTTCCCCGGGCGCTCATGGCGACCTCTGCTTGAGCATTCATCTGACGACCTGTCATGGCCGTCATCGCCTTTTGCGATGGCAGCCTCACGAGATACTGCTTTTCCGGCGTGTTCCGGTTCGGTATAGATGGAAAGGGTCACACCTCGCGGCATGGTGTGGCACTTTCAGGAAATACCAACCGGAGGAGCGCGATAGAATGGCGAGTCGAGTAAAGAATATAGCGGTGTTGGCCGGAGACGGAATCGGCCCGGAGGTGATGGCGGAGGCGCTCAAGGTGCTGGACGCCGTGGAAATGAAGTACAACGTGGCGTTTCTGCGAACCCACGCCAACGTGGGAGGGGCGGGCATCGACAACGAGGGGAAAGCCCTTCCCGAGACCACGGTCGATATCTGTAAGGCTGCCGATGCCATCCTGTTCGGTTCCGTGGGCGGTCCCCGCTGGGAATCGCTGCCGCCGGAAGAGCAGCCGGAGCGGGGAGCGCTCCTGCCGCTGCGCAGGATCTTCGGCCTGTACGCCAACCTCCGCCCCGCAATCATCTTCCCGTCACTCACCGGGGCGTCTTCGCTCAAAGAGGAGATCGTGTGCGGCGGATTCGACATCATGGTGATCCGGGAACTGACCGGCGGCATCTACTTCTCCCAGCCCAAGGGAATCGAGGGGGAGGGACGCGGGAAGGTCGGCTTCGACACGCTCCGCTACAGCGTGCCGGAGATCGAGCGGATCGCGCACGTCGCCTTCCGGGCGGCGCGCGAGCGGAGCGGCAAGGTCTGTTCCATCGACAAGGCGAATGTCCTCTCCTCGTCTATCCTGTGGCGCGAGACCGTCACCGCCGTCGGCAAAGACTATCCCGAGGTGGAGCTGACCCACATGTACGTGGACAACGCTGCCATGCAGCTGGTCCGGCGGCCGAAGCAGTTCGACGTGCTGCTGTGCGAAAACATGTTCGGCGATATCCTTTCGGACGAAGCCGCCATGCTGACCGGATCATTGGGCATGCTCCCCTCCGCGTCGCTGGCCGAGGGGATGTTCGGCATGTACGAGCCTTCGGGAGGATCGGCGCCGGACATCGCCGGTCAGGGGATCGCCAATCCCATCGCCCAGATACTCTCCGTCGGGATGATGCTCCGCTACTCCTTCGGACTTGAAGATGCCGCCGAAGCCGTTGAGACCGCGGTGGTAAAGGTGCTGGAGCAGGGATACCGGACAGCGGATATCTTCCAGGAGGGTGTCGATGAACGCCTGGTCTCCACCAGGGAGATGGGGGATGCAATCGCCTCGGTGCTGTAAGCGGCACAGGGGTCCCGGACGGCCCGCTGGAATCAGGCGTGACTTCCCTGCCGGTTGCATGGGCAAGCCGGTCAAGATGCTGCCGGCCGTCTGCGGGATTACCGTGACTATCTTTTCACACCGCTCCCGAAAGCCGGCCCTTCGGCTGTTTTTTCTCACCATGTTTCCTGTTGCTGGTACAATGTAGGGAGGCCCGAATCCGATGAGCAGTAGATTCCGGGCCAATCACCGCTGAATAACAGATCTCATACCCTCAATCGCAGCCAGTGAGGCCGCCATGAGCCATTGGTACCCCAGGGAATTCGCCGAACATGTCTTCCGGCTACTGACAGAAGATAGGTCCGCGTATCCCCTTGACCAGTGCCTGGACCGCTCCACGCTGGAAAACATCCTGTCAATCTGCTACCAGGCGAGTTTCATGCGGGAAGAAGAAAGGCCGGCCCGCTTCCGGCTGATTATCCGCAACCCTGAAAACTTCCCGCCAGGGCAGTCACCTCCCGATGGCCTGCATCGAATCGAATTCACCGAACCGCGACCGTGCAGCGAAGATGAACTGCGTCGGCTCTTCCCTGCGGCCAGCTTCCACCGTTCCATGATCGGGGTAACGCTCGATGAAGACACGCAGCCGCACATCTGGGGAATAGTCCACACCGGCCCCCGATGGCTCCAGTTGATACATGGCGGCACCCAGGAGATCAGCCCCCTGCCGGACTCGCTTATCGTCTTTGTCACCGGTCCGGGCCGGATAACCGTCTCGGTCGGTCTGACCATGGTCGCCGGACTGCGCGGCGGCAGACTGATCAATGTTGCAAAGGATGTTCTGTCGTCGGGTTGGTTTGAGGACTTCTTTGCCCCGAACCAGGACGAACTGTGGAGGCTGCATCAGGAGGCACGGGAGAAATACGGCATCGGCTGGGCTACCATCGCCCGGGAATTCCCCATGGTTCTCGGCCAGAATCTCATGCGCAGGGTGATAAGCCTGATCTGCAATTACCACCACGGAGGGATGCTGATTATTGTTCCGATGGAATTCAGTGAGGAGATAAAAGAAACAAACCCGTATCTGAATATCAAGTATACCTTCCAGTCCGATGAGGGGAGGCTGCGGGTTCTGCAGCACATTGCCCACATCATGAACGAATTCGCCCGGACTGTCGGAAAACACGGCTATCGGACAGACCCCATCGGCTGGAGCGACTACCAGACAATCTCCACCCCCGTACTTTCGCGCATGGACGAGACGCTCTTCGAGAAGGCCCATCTGCTGGCGGAATTGACGCGGGTCGATGGCGCGGTGGCGCTCAACCGCCGTTTCGAATTGCTCGGTTTCGGCGCCGAGATATCCAGTGGTCTCGACACGGTTGCAACCGTCCAGAGAGCACTGGATATCGAGGGGGTGAAGCGTGAACCGGAATCCGTCAGGAGAGTGGGAACCCGCCATCGCTCAGCATACCGGCTCTGCAAGGCCTTGCACGGCGTGCTTGCAGTTGTCGTCTCGCAGGATGGCCAGGTGCGCTTTGTTCGCTGGCATGACGGCGAAGTTACCTACTGGGACCAGTTGGCGACCAGCATCCTTGACTTCTAATCTGATTCGGCACGGCAACCTTTCCTTTTAGCTCTTGACGGACAGCCTTTTACCGGGAGACCCTCGTGTGTCTCCCGGTTTTCGTGTTTTCCTTCCTCAAAAGTCCGGCTTCCTCTTCGAACAGACCCTGCCATTGCTCGGCGATGATTTCCCAACGATAGATGTTCTTCCGGCTGTTCTCGTACGCTTTGGTCGCCATCATTTCCCGGTAGTCGGCATCAGTATACAAACGTTCCAGGGCGGAAGCTATGCTTTCGGGTGAAACGATATGGGCTTCGTTGAGAATACCGGTGTTTGTAAGGGTCATCACCGGTTCGGCCCATTCCGCTGCTCCCTGCCAGAGTTCGATCTGTGAGGTATGCCGGGGCACAATCTGGGCCGCGCGGGTTGCGGCATGCTCAAAGCTGACCAATCCCCAGCCTTCGCCGCTGGCGGTATTGATCCCGACATCGCAGGCATTGAAAAGCAGGTTCAAGCGGTCCAACGACAGCTCCGGATGACTGTTTTCGTCGCTCGTCAGGATCAAGCGATCGGCTATGCCCAGGGAGTGGGCAAGAACGATGACATTCCAGCCCCGATCTTCAATCCCCATATGCAGGTAGAGCTTGACGTTTGACGGTTTTCCCGCGGCAAAGCAGGCAAACCCCTTCATTGTCAGATCAATCTGTTTTCGCGGTTGGTTGCGATTGGCGTTCAAGACGATAAAGGCGTCATGCAGTTCCGGTTGCCCCGGAAAGAGAAGCTTGCGCGCCCGCATGCGGCGGGTTTTGCCGTCACGGGCGTCCCGTAGAGCCAGCGGGTGAAATGTTGTGCTGTCGACACCATGGGGAATGATGTCCAGGATCGGCCGGGAGAAGGTAGAGCCTCTTTTTTGGAGGCGCTCCAGTGTGGCCTCGACTTCCTGCCGCGCATAGCGGGTATATACCACATAGCGGGAAACACCCGCCAATTTCTCCATGAGCTCGCAGGTGACCGGTCCCGATTCGATGGGTGAGTAGATTACCACGCGAAAATCCCCCGGGGTTACCTTCAGGACTCCCATGTACCGGGTTTGATAAGAGATATCCGTCAGGATGAAGACTATGTCCGGGCGCAACCGGGCAATGAGTGTCGGGAGCCGCCTGAACCCGTAGGGATCTCCACCGGTGTGCGCCGGATACAGTTTCCAGGGATAATCGTGCGGATCACCATCATAGCGAAGCGCGAGTTGATTAATCGTGAGGCGGGAATGAAGATGGGAAAAGATGGAGCGGATCACCCGCGAATAACCCGTTGGAGCCGTTGCCTCGCCAACAACGAGAACCGAGATCTTATCGCTCCGATTCCTGGATTTCATATACATTTCCTCGATTTTCAGGGATACGTGGCCTTCCCATGGCGGGAAACCCTGTGCGACATATCGGGTTCAAACAGGTTGCCTGTTGTCGGCAGCCACATGAGATCCTTTACGGTTGGTATTACTTGTCTCAGAGTTCAACGCAGGTAGCAATCGTGATGACAGCCCCGGGCTTGACATTGGTGAATTCGAAATAATTGCTGTTATCCGGGTTTGGTTTTCCCGGAGAAACCGTGACATCAAATACACCCATCTTTTCAGTATAAGGAAGATAGGTGCTTTCACCCTGCGAGATGGTGCCGCAATCACCGCATCCCGGCGATTGTGTAGTATAAGCCAGCAGACTGTTTGTTTTGTTGACAATGTTCATGATTACCTCCTTGGCTTTTGTGAAACGCTTGATGGACAGCCGCATATCATGCG
>CAYSPF010000054.1:0-13456 GCA_964432775.1 uncultured Geobacter sp. | reverse complement strand
TGCGATAGTCAACAGATTGCCCCTTCCGTGTGAAGGCTGGTGACCGATTACGAGAAGCTTCGGGGAAGTTCCAACCCGGCCCCTGACACTACTTTCCGGATGGCAACTTGCGTATGCTTGTGCAGGTTTTTGTGTTGACAAAGCACCTCCGCATTACCAGAATAGGCGGTCAGCGAGACACAGGGCGGAGGAGAGATCAGTGTCTGAAAATAAATCGATTTTGATGCAGGGAAATGAAGCCATGGCGCGCGGCCTGGTGGAGAACGGCTGCGTGGTGGCGGCTTCCTACCCGGGAACGCCCGCATCCGAGATACTTTCCGCCATCGACACCTGGCGGAAAGCCGAGGGTGCGAACATGCACGTGGAGTGGGCGGTCAACGAAAAGGTAGCCTTCGAGATCGCCTATGCCGCCAGCCAGTCCGGGCTTCGTGCCGCAACCGCCATGAAGCAGGTGGGGCTGAACGTCGCTTCCGACCCTTTGATGAGCGCCGCCTATCTCGGCACGGTGGGCGGTTTCGTGGTTATCAGCGCCGACGATCCCGGTCCCCATTCATCCCAGACCGAACAGGACTCGCGCCTGATGGCCATGCAGGCCAAGATCCCGGTGCTCGACCCCTCGTCCCCGGCCGAGGCGCGGGATATGGCCGGCCTTGCCTTTCGCATGTCCGAGGAGTTCGGAGTGCCGGTGATGCTGCGTCCCACCACACGGGTCTGTCACGCCTGCCAGGACATCGTTCCCGGCCCTGTCCGGGATCTGCAACGCAGGGCCGATTTCCGCAAAGACCCCAAGCGCTGGGCAGCCACCCCCAAATTCCGCTACGATTTGCATGTGAAGCTCAATCAGACATTGTCACGGATCGCAGCCTATTCCCCGACTGCGCCACGCTGTCTGCTTCCCGCTCCCGGGAGCCGCCGGACCGTGATTGCCTCCGGCGTGTCGGCGGCCCATGCGCGCGAAGTGATGGGTGGTTCCGGTGTGTGGGATTCATGCGCCTTCTACCAGGTTGTGCAGCCCTATCCGCTGCACACCGCCTTTGTGGAACGGATTCGCGCCGAATATGACGAGGTGCTGGTGCTGGAGGAAACCTCCGGCGTGATCGAGATGCAACTGCGCGATCACGTGCGGGTGCGAGGCAAGCTTTCCGGTTTTGTTCCCGAGGCGGGGGAACTGCTGCCCGAGGTGATCGAACGGTTGCTGGCCGAGTTCGTCGGTCGACCGTTGCCGGTAGTGCCCGCAGCGGCTGCGGCGGCGGGAAAGCGTCCGACCCTCTGTCCCGGATGTCCGCACCGGGCCGGCTTCTATGCCATCAAGAAGGCCGCGCCCCAAGGGATCTACCCCGGCGATATCGGCTGCTATACCCTGGGAGTCAATCTGGGCGCCGTGGACACGGTCCTGTGCATGGGGGCCTCCGTCGGCCAGGCGGCCGGATTCTACCAGGCCCACCGGGTGACCGGCCAACCGCGCGACATCGTGGCGACCATCGGCGACTCCACCTTCTTTCACGCCGGCATCCCGCCCCTGATTGACGCCGTGGTACAGGGCGCCCGCTTTGTGCTGGTTATCCTGGACAACGGCACGACCGCCATGACCGGCAACCAGCCGACCCCCTCGCAGGGCACGCCTTCCGGTAAGGCGGTGGATATCGCCTCGGTTGTGACCGGCTGCGGAGTGGAATTCTGCCGTAGCGCCGACCCGCTGAACCTTCCGGCCTTCACTGCCCTGGTTACGGATGCCCTGGCCTTTTCCCGTGAACGGGGCGTGGCGGTGGTGATCGCCAGGAGCCCGTGCCTGGTGGATAAGAGCGTGCGGCACGACCGGCGGCCCCGGGCCTCCGTGGATGCCACGTGCACCGGGTGCCGGCTCTGCGTCAACCAGTTCGAATGCCCGGCACTGGTGTACGATGAGGACTCCGGCAAGGTAGTGGTGGATATCATGCTCTGCAGCGGCTGCGGGGTATGCCTGGATGTCTGCCCGGTAAAGGCGATCCGTCATGGAGGGAAACAATCATGATCTCCCAACAGCTGGTTATTTCAGGCGTGGGCGGCCAGGGAATCCTCTTTATTGCCCGGCTCCTGGCGGAAACCGCGATTGCCAAAGGGCTGCCGGTGCTCACGTCCGAGACTCACGGCATGGCCCAGCGCGGCGGCATCGTCATCTCCCACCTCAAGATCGGAGAGTTCTCCAGCCCCCTGGTGCGTCCGGGCCATGCGGACGGTCTCATCGCCCTCAAGCCGGGAAATGTGGGGCTGCACCGCTCATTTCTGAAGCCGGGCGGCTGGATCGCGGCCAATGCCGGAGATTCATTTCCCTTACCCGAGGCAGCGGAGGCGGCTACAATCGATGCCGACACGATTGCCGTGCACCTGGGCAATCCCCGGGCGGTCAACCTGGTTGTTCTCGGCCGAGCCTTGGCTGCGGACCGCCTTTTCTGCTCGCCGGATGATGTGGAAAGAGAAATCCGGCGGAAATTGAACGATAAACCTTCCTTGCTGGAAGGGTCTCTGGCCGCCCTTAACGCCGGGACCGGCAGAGGCTTCGGAGCGGACTGACGGAATGTGCGTTCCAGATTATCCAAGGAGCTGATACCTGACATGTTGCATCGTTTTCCCCCAAAGATATCCACGAGTGAGGAACTGGCCGCGTACCAGCTGAGAGGCCTGCAATGGACCGTCCGGCATGCATTCGAGCATTCGGACTTCTACCGTGAACGACTGTCGGCCATGGGGCTGGTTCCGGACGCCATCACCAGCCTGGACGACCTGCGCCGCCTCCCCTTTATCACGGCTGACGACCTGGCCGCGGGCTATCCCTTTGCCCTGCGCGCGGCTGATTTCAACGACCTGGTGCGTATCCATGCCTCATCCGGCACGACCGGCAAACGCAAGGTCCTCTGTTATACCCGCAAGGATGTTGAAGACTGGCAGGACATGTTCGCCCGCTGTTACGAACTGGCCGGCCTGACACGACAGGATCGGGTGCAGATTGCGGTGGGATTCGGTCTCTGGACCGCCGGCATCGGCTTTCAGGAGGCCTGTGAGCGTTTTGGCGCCCTGGCGGTGCCGGTGGGTCCCGGAAACCTCGAACTACAAACCGCCTTCCTCATCGATCTGCAATCAACGGTCTTCTGCTGCACCGCATCCATGGGGCTGCTTCTGGCGGAGGAGGTTCAGCGCAAGGGGTTGAGAGACAAGCTCAGCCTGAAGAAGATCATCCTCGGCGCCGAACGTTCGAGCAGCGCCATGCTCGACACCATGCGCGAGTGTCTCGGCGTTGAGGAGATCTACGATATCACCGGCCTTACCGAGGTCTATGGCCCCGGCGCCGGTCTCTCCTGCCGGGAGAACTACGGGATCCACTATTGGGCCGACTATTACATCCTCGAGGTGCTCGACCCGCTGACCCTGGAGCCTGCCGCACCCGGTGAGATCGGCGAAATGGTGTTTACCACGCTGTGCAAGGAGGGGGCGCCGCTGATCCGCTACCGCTCGCGCGATCTGACCCGGCTCGTGCCGGGAGAGTGCCCCTGCGGATGCATCCTGCCACGCCACGACCGTATCCTGGGACGCTCCGATGATGTCGTCATCTTTCGCGGAGTCAACATTTATCCCGGCCAGGTGGATGAGGTGCTGAACCGGGTGCGCGGCATCGGCAGCGAGTACCAGGTGCTGTTTGATCGTGACCCCGACGGCCGCGATTGCATGCTGGTTCGTGTCGAACGGACACGCAACGGTGACGCGCTGCCCGACGAACAGGTCGTGAAGCAGGTCATGGCCGGGATCAAGCATACCCTGCTGGTATCGTGCGGCGTCGAGCTGCTGGAGCCGGGAACGCTGCCGCGTTCGGAGCGCAAGACCCGGAGAATATTCGACCGGCGCACGTTCGAATGATTTCCGGAACAGTCTATCAAATCATAATACCCCGGTCCGGTCACCAGCGGCACTGCTGAATACGTACATTCCTGCGTATACTGCCGTCTCTTCCTTGTCATAGAACGCCTCCCCTGGCAGGTCATATCCCTCTCTTTACAAGACCATTATCTTCTTACCAGATCAGCGCATAGCAGAGTGAGTAAACATCGCCTCGGGATCCCATCCTTTTCTGTGGCCTGGAAATAATGGAGTCCAACAGAATCCTTGCGGCATGGGCAGGATTGCTAATTAATTGATCATTAATGATCCGGTCATCTGGGCGGGGATGTCATTGAATTGGTGCAGATTATCAATTCAATCTGGTGTATCGCCAAAACTATAGCCTTAGATAAATTAATGAAATGTTCTCGTTTCTCGCGAAAAAGTATTATTTTGCCTTAAGTAATTACGGCAAAAACCGATACCAGTTCCTAGGACAGGGATTGTCTGCAACCACCAGTAAGGTGAACAGCGAGGAGGCGGAAACAGTTTGCTTTCAAGGAAGAATACTTCGGATGGAAAATGCACATTGTAGTGGGCACGAGAGGTGTCAAATCAACTTCATTATACCGAGGCAGGTGTTTCTATGATTGATCAACACAGGGAAGCATTCAAGGAAGAGGCATTAGAGCTGCTCGGGGAACTGGAAATATCACTCCTTGAACTCGAGGATACCCCTGAAGATTCCGAGTTGATAAGCAGGGTTTTCAGGGCCATGCATACAATAAAGGGTTCCGGAGCGATGTTCGGGTTCACCAGGATATCGGAATTTACCCATGAGATCGAGACTGTCTTTGATCACGTGCGAAGCGGCAAGGTTCCGGTTACAAAGGAACTGGTTGACCTGACCTTGAAGGCGCGCGACCAGATCCTGATGCTTCTTAACACCGCTGATGAGGACGCCGACTCCGATGAAGGATTGAGAAGGGAAATTATCTCCGCTTACAAAAAGCTGGCTAATCTATCCGAGTGTAGTGAAGAAAAGGACGTCGTACACCCGGTCGGTGTGGTTCCGGGCAATTCTTCCTCCTCTGCCGGTACAACCTACAGGATACTCTTCAGACCTTCCCGGGAAATATTTCTGACAGGCACCAATCCGGCTTCCCTCCTTTGTGAACTGCAACAACTCGGCAGATGCAAGACTGTCGCCCATCTGGAGGAAATACCCGCTAGTAACGAGATAGATCCGGAGAAATGCTATGTCTACTGGGAGATACTGCTGACAACGGATAGAGGCATGGATTCCATCAAGGATGTATTCATCTTCGTCCAGGACGACAGTCACCTGGAAATTAGCGTCATCGGAGAGGCGGGCGGGCTGGGAGACGATCCCTCGTACAAGAAGTTGGGCGAAATCATGGTGGAACGGGGTGACATCTCTGTTGACGAGATGCGGGAAACCGTAGCCGGCCAGAAACGTTTCGGCGAAATCCTTCTGGAAAAAGGGCTGGCGAATCAGTCTCAGATAGAATCCGCGCTCGTCGAGCAGCAACATGTGAGGGAGGTCCTCCAGAAGCGGCAGAATGTCGATACCGCAAGCAGCGTCCGTGTACCCTCCGAGAAACTCGACAAGCTCATTGACCTGGTTGGTGAACTGGTAACGGTGCAAGCCCATTTGACCCAGACATCCGCCGGCAGGATGGATCAGCAACTGGCGGCGATTGCCGAAGAGGTCGAACGCTTGACTGCCGAACTCAGGGATACCGCCCTGAATATCCGCATGCTCCCCATCGGCACCACCTTCAGCAAATTCAAGCGGCTGGTGCGCGACCTGTCCGCCGAACTCGGAAAAGAAATAGAGATGGTCACGGAAGGCGCAGAAACGGAACTGGACAAGACGGTAATTGAACGCCTGAACGACCCGCTCGTTCACTTGATCAGAAACAGCATCGACCACGGCATCGAAAATCCCGAGATACGGAGGGAGAAAGGTAAGCCCGCCCAAGGGACCGTGTTCCTGAAAGCAGTGCATTCAGGGGATAGTGTCCTTGTTACTATCCAGGATGACGGCGCCGGACTCAACCGGGAGGCGATTCTGAACAAGGCGATCGAAAGGGGCTTATTGCCCTCGGGGGCTGAACCTTCCGACAAGGAATTGTTCGCCCTGATTTTCGCACCGGGTTTCTCAACGGCGAAAAAGGTTACCGGCGTTTCCGGGCGCGGAGTCGGGATGGACGTGGTGAAACGGGCCATCGATTCCTTGCGCGGCTCGATAGAGATGAGCAGTAAAGGCGGGATGGGGACCACCATTACGATACGGCTCCCCCTGACCCTCGCAATCATCGAGAGCCTGCTGGTGAAAATCGCCGGAGAAGGGTTCGTCCTGCCGCTCTCCCTGGTTGAAGAATGCATTGAATTGACCAGGGATGACGCGGAGAAGACCGGTAGACGCCACCTGGTTAATATTCGAGGCACGATCATCCCGTATATCCCGCTGAGAGAGCGTTTTGCCCTCCGCGGTGAGCCGCCGGAGATTGAACAGGTTGTCATTACCAATCTGGGGGGAAACAGGGTCGGTTTCGTTGTCGACACAGTCATCGGCGAGCACCAGACGGTCATCAAGACACTCGGCAGGGCGTACCGGAACATCCAGGGAATTTCGGGTGCTACGATTCTTGGCGATGGCAGTGTCGCCCTGATCCTGGACGTACCCCATCTGGTTCGGGAAGAGGAGCTTGAGGAAAGCCGACGATAGGTCTTCCCCCCCCGGCGAACGAACCAGGGAAGAAAATAAAATATCTATAGCGAGGCAACAGCGAATGGCATTCACCTTTTTTATGCGCGACCAACCGACTCTTGAACATGCAGCCGACCATATGGTCCCCTACGCCAGCGGCAGGAGCAAGATCAAGATCTGGGACGCAGGCTGCGCCCTGGGCCAGGAAACCTATAGCATCGCCATGATCTTTGCCGAAAAGATGAACCCGTTCGGCTTCAAGAACCTGCGTATCGACGCCACCGACTATGACAGCGCCAACAACTTCGGAGATATCGTTACCGCCGCGGTGTATACGCGTGAAGAACTGCAGCGGACTCCGGCCGAACTGCTCGAGAAGTACTTCGAGCCTGCCGATAAACCGGGGTACCTGCGCGTGGTAGAGCAGCTCCGCAACAGGGTATTTTTCCAGTACCACGACCTCCTCTCCCTGAAACCGGTCGGCTTCAACTACTGTCTGGTCGTCTGCAAGAACGTGATGCTTCATTTCCAGTACCCGGAGCGGGTCGAGGTGTTCAGGATGTTCCACCAGGCCCTTGCGCCCGGCGGGTATCTGGCCAATGAGAATACCCAGAAGCTGCCCCCCGAAGTGGCGCACCTCTTCACTCAGGTCGCGCCGGACGCTCAGCTCTACAAGAAGGTTGGAGAGTAATGCCGTGAAGATCATACCCTTACAGCGATCCGGCAAGATCTACAGCTGCAACTCGTACCTGATCCTTGGGGACTGGAACCGGGTTGAGGATGTGAATACCGTTATTGATCCGGGAACCGACGATTTCGTTCTCAATGAGATCGAGCATCTCTCCACCGGTTTGGGCAAGGTGGCGGTGGAGCAGGTGATCCTCACCCACAACCATTTTGATCATTTCGGGGGCGTCCAGGCACTCAAGAAGCGTTACGGCGCACGGATCCTGGCTTTTGCGGACGGCCCGGGGGTTGACGAGCTGATCCGGGACGGCCGGTCCATCAAGGCCGGCGATGACTATCTCGAGGTAATCCATACGCCGGGCCACTCGTCGGACTCCATCTGCCTCTATGCGGCGTCCGCACAGGCGCTTTTCTCCGGGGACACGCAGATAAGGGTCAGAACACCGGGAGATGTCTATACTCAGGGCTACCTGGATGGACTGGTGATACTCGCGGGCAGGGAAATCAAGAGGATTTACTCCGGTCATGACGATCCTCTCATCAGCGGAGCTCAAGAGGCGATACTTGAAACACTGGAAAATGTGAGAAACAGCAGGATAACTCAGATTGATTCAGACAGAAGGGCTGTTGTTTGATTCGATCGCCGAAAGGAAAGGGAGGTTGAAGAATGCTGAACGACATGAGTCTGAAAACGAAGCTGATGGCCGGGTTTATCGCTGTGGCCTTGCTTGCCGGAGTAATCGGCGGTGTGGGGTATCGAGGTATTCAGTCGATCGCCGCGGCGTTGACTGAAGTGGGGGAAGTTCGGCTGCCGGGCATTCAAGGCCTCTCACTGATCAATGAAGCCCAGACAGCCATTCAACGGGCAGAGCGTACCAGCCTGCTGCAACTTGATCAGAAGGATAGCGCGCAGCAACTTGGCATACTGAAGGATGCCTGGGACCGGGTGGACAAAGGGCGGAAGATATATGAACCCTTACCGCAGGCCAAAGAAGAGGCGGCCCTCTGGAAAAAATTCGTGCCTGCATGGGAGACTTGGAAAAAAGATCATCATACGGTCATGGCGCTCATCAAGGCGGGTAAGCTTGATGAAGCAAGAAAGATGTCTTTTACGACTGCCGGACAGAGCTTTACTGATGCGGAAGATCAGCTCGGCAAGGTCACTGATCTCAATGTGAAGCTTGCCGATGAGTCGAAGGTTGCCTCCAGAGCGATGGTTAAAGCTACGCAGATGACCCTTGTTGTTGCGATTATTCTTGCTGTTATCCTTGCCGTCGGCCTGGGTGTCTTTATCAGCCGAGTTGTTCTTCGCCAGTTTGGCGCCGACCCGAAAGAGGTCGGTGAGCTGGCGAGCAGTTTAGCCGTTGGCGATCTTTCACGCGAAATACCGGTATCTTCCGGCGACACCACCAGCGTTATGGCGGCGATGAAGAAGATGGCGGACAGCATCCGCGCACTGGTAGCCGATGCCGGCATGCTCTCCGAAGCAGCAATAGCCGGCAAGCTGGCCACCCGCGCCGACGCAAGCAAGCATCAGGGCGACTTCCGGAAGATCGTCGCAGGCGTCAACGAGACCCTCGACGCGGTCATCGGGCCGCTCAACGTGGCCGCCGAGTACGTGGACCGGATCAGCAAGGGCGATATTCCGCCGAAGGTCACCGACAACTACAACGGCGACTTCAACGAAATCAAGCTCAACCTGAACAACTGTATCGACGGTCTGGGCGGGCTTGTTGAGGCAAGCGAAACGCTGCGCGCGATGGCCGTGAACGACTAGACAAAGAAGGTTGAGGGAACCTATCAAGGCATTTACGCGATAACCGGCGAAGCGGTCAATACCGTCAGGGAACGGGTTCTTCACGTAACGGACACGGTTGGCAGGGTAGCTGCCGGAGACCTCGGCGAACTGGGTGTCTACAAGAAAATCGGCAGACGATCGGAAAACGATAAACTCGTACCCGCGCTGACCGCCATGATGGAGAACATCAATTCTCTGGTCATGGACGCCACTATGCTATCGAACGCGGCCATGGACGGCAAGCTGGCCACCCGTGCCGATGCAGGCAAGCATCAGGGAGATTTTCAGAAGATCGTTGCGGGCTTCAACGAGACCCTGGATGCGGTCATCGGGCCGCTGAACGTCGCCGCCGAGTACGTGGACCGGATCAGCAAAGGCGACATGCCGCCGAAGATCACCGACAGCTATAATGGTGACTTCAACGAGATCAAACTTAACCTGAACAACGCTATCGACAACATCACCGCCTTGGTCGATGACGCCAATTTGTTGTCGAACGTGGCCACGGAAGGGAAGCTAGCCACGCGCGCCGACACAAACAGACACCAGGGCGACTTCCGGAAGATCGTTGCGGGTTTCAACGAGACCCTGGATGCGGTCATCGGACCGCTCAATGTCGCGGCCGAGTACATTGACAGGATCAGCAAGGGTGACATTCCACCCAAGGTTACCGATAACTACAATGGCGACTTCAACGAGATCAAACTCAACCTGAACAACTGCATCGATGGTCTCGGCGGCCTCGTGGAGGCGAGTGAAGTACTGCAGGCGATGGCTGTGAACGATTACACGAAAAGCGTTGAAGGAAAATATCAGGGCATTTACGCGACAACCGGCGAGGCTGTCAACACCGTCAGGGAGAGGTTACACCATGTAGTAGCAACCGTCGGCAAGGTTGCCGTTGGAGACCTCGGCGATCTTGAAGACTACAGAAATGTCGGTAAACGATCGGAAAACGACAAACTCGTACCGGCCCTGACCGGCATGATGGAACATATCAACCATCTTGTCGAAGACGCGGCAGCTTTGTCAAAAGCCGCTGTTGAAGGGAATCTCGCCACGCGCGCCGATGCAGGCAAGCACCAGGGCGACTTCCGGAAGATCGTCGCGGGTTTCAACGAGACCCTGGATGCGGTCATCGGACCGCTCAATGTCGCGGCCGAGTACATTGACAGGATCAGCAAGGGTGACATTCCACCCAAGGTTACCGATAACTACAATGGCGACTTCAACGAGATCAAACTCAACCTGAACAACTGCATCGATGGTCTCGGCGGCCTTGTGGAGGCGAGTGAAGTACTGCAGGCAATGGCAGTGAACGATTACACGAAAAGCGTTGATGGAAAATATCAAGGAATTTATGCAAGAACCGGCGAGGCTGTCAACACCGTAAGGGAGAGGGTGATTCATGTTACGGATACGGTTACCAGGGTAGCTGCCGGAGACCTCGGCGAACTGGGCGCATACAAGAAGATTGGCAGACGATCGGAAAATGATAAGCTCGTGCCCTCGCTGACCGTCA
Organism: uncultured Geobacter sp.; assembly: GCA_964432775.1. Lineage (GTDB taxonomy): Bacteria > Desulfobacterota > Desulfuromonadia > Geobacterales > Geobacteraceae > RPRC01. The sequence goes on along the minus strand of CAYSPF010000054.1, from coordinate 2,863 downwards.
TGATGGAGAACATCAATTCGCTGGTCATGGACGCAAATATGTTGTCGAACTCCGCCGTTGAAGGAAAACTCGCAACCCGCGCCGACGCAAGCAAGCACCAGGGTGATTTCCGGAAGATCATCACTGGCGTCAACGAGACCTTGGACGCAGTCATCGGGCCGTTGAACGTGGCAGCCGAGTATGTTGACAGGATAAGCAAGGGTGACGTTCCTCAGAGAATCACCGACAACTACAACGGCGACTTCAACGAGATCAAACTCAACCTTAATGTCCTGATCGATTCAATGAATCAGATTACCGAACTGGCAAAGGAGATATCCAACGGCAACCTCGTTGTGGAAGCCAGGGAGCGTTCGCCGCAGGATGAATTGATGCGTGCGCTCGGGTTCATGGTTAAAAAGCTCACCGAGGTGGTAGGCGATGTTAAGGGGGCCGCGGAGAACGTAGCCGCGGGAAGCAAGGAAATGAGCTCCGGCTCCGAAAAGATGTCGCAGGGAGCGGCTGAGCAGGCGTCATCGGCCGAAGAGGCGTCCTCCTCCATGGAGCAGATGTCCGCCAATATCAAGCAGAGCGCGGACAATGCCCAGCAGACCGAAAGAATAGCCGTAAAATCAGCGGAAGAGGCAGAGATAGGGGGCAGGGCGGTAGCGGAAACCGTTGTCGCCATGAAAGAAATCGCCGGCAAGATATCCATCATCGAAGAAATTGCGCGTCAGACTAATATGCTGGCTTTGAACGCGGCAATCGAAGCGGCGAGGGCGGGAGAACACGGCAAGGGTTTCGCGGTGGTTGCTTCTGAAGTCAGGAAACTGGCGGAGCGGAGCCAGGTGGCGGCCGGAGAGATCAGCCAGCTTTCCGAGTCCAGTGTCCAGGTGGCGGAGAAGGCCGGCGAGATGCTCTCGGGAATACTCCCTAATATCAGAAAAACAGCGGAACTCGTGCAGGAGATCACCGCCGCCAGCAGGGAGCAGGATACCGGCGCCGACCAGATAAACATGGCTATCCAGCAGCTCGACAAGGTCATCCAGCAGAATGCGGCAGCCGCGGAAGAAATGGCGTCAACCGCGGAAGAGCTCTCGTCACAGTCGGAACAACTGCAAGGCACCATCGATTTCTTTACAATCGGAGGGAACAGCACACGCAAGAAGACAACAACCGCCTCCCTTGCGAAAAGCTCCCGAAATCCATCTTTCGAAAAAAGCAAGACTGCCGGAACGGGTTTTGAGAGAAAAGAAGCGAGCGGTTACGGTAACTCCGGTCAGGAGGCAAAGGCAGCGGTAAACCAGGGCGGCATTAGCCTCGAACTGGGAGAGTGCGATAACAGCCTTGACACGGACTTTGAAAAATATTAGACGAGTGCCGGCCTAGGCTGAAGTTCGAGCGCAGCAGCACCCTGCCTCGCTCTTCGGCCCGGCCGGATAAGGAGAGTGACCCATGGCTTCCGCCATCAGCGAACCGACCCAGTACCTGACATTCAAACTTCAGGAAGAATTGTACGCCGTCGATGTTGCCAATATCCGGGAGATCCTGGATTTTACCACCGTGACAAAAGTGCCGAATACTCCCGATTTCATGCGGGGTGTCATCAATCTGCGGGGAAGCGTTGTCCCTGTTATCGATATGAGGCTGAAATTCGGCTTGCCGGAGACGGAGAAGACGGTGGACACCTGCGTCGTTGTCATGGAGATATCCCTGGACGGGCAAGCCGTCATACTTGGCTCCCTTGCCGATGCCGTCCAGGAAGTTCTCGAAATAGAACCCGACCAGATAGAGCCTGCGCCGAAAATAGGCACGAGACTGAAGACCGAATTTATCAGGGGGATGGGAAAGCACGACGATAAATTCATCATGATTCTCGATATAGACAAAATATTCAGCTTCGAGGAAATTGATGCTCTGCAGGATGAATCCGTCTCGAATCAGGGACAGCTCAGTATCTGAGCGGGATACGAAATATTTTTCATTCTTATGGTGAACTACTCCATCTATAGCGCCGGCTAAGGTGGAGTAGTTCTTATCCGGTCTACACAAAAACGACGTCACTTTTCCCCTTCGCTCACCATCCCTATGAATAATCAACCCTCATATCACTTCATTATTGTAAGTAATCCTAAAGAATGAGCAGCTCTAGCCGAAAAGAATAAATAATCTGAAGCACGTACATACTGATCAGGCATAGAAAGAAAAGAGCTGATGGGGAAGAGATCTTCAGAAGTTATTTCCCCGCAGCTTGTTTTCATGGTGCGTAATCCGCGTAATCCGAGATGTGCTGCTGCTTTCGCCAGGGCGATTCATTGAATAAATAGAGTTTACCGTTATTATTACATTCAATAACTCAATGGTGGAGGGGTTTGATAAAACAATCTTTCGAATACAGAAGGTTTTGTGTTCTTTTTTCACTTGGTATCAAGGTTCAAAAATACGGGGCACAACTCCGCATGCGGTAAAACGATAATGGAGGCAATTATGGACATGCGCTACAGAAGTTTGAGACTTTTCAGTCTGCTTTTCGCCCTGTTATTCCTTCTGCACCTGGCTGCATGCGGAGGCGGGACCAGCGCCACCAACAACAACTTCCAGGTGGTTGTATTCTCCGATGTTCATATCAATCCTTTTTCCGACCCTGACCAACTACTTTTCCAGAAGCTTGTCGCCACGGATGCGGACGGGTGGGCGGATGTATTTAAGACATCTGCCATCACAACACCTTCGACCTGGGGTACCGATACTAACTATCCCTTGTTTGTGCGTGCGCTCGCAAGCATGAAGCAGAACCGGGGAGCGAGTCCGGTCATTATTTTTACCGGCGACATACTCGGGCATAAATTTGCGGAACTTTTTTATGCCCATTATTATGCGGGCC
>CAYSPF010000053.1:1619-13516 GCA_964432775.1 uncultured Geobacter sp. | reverse complement strand
CCTCCGCCAAGCGGTCAATGGTTTCCGACCGGCTGTAGGAGGTAATCCGTTTCACCATGGGAAAGAGCTTTTTCAGGCGGGTCAGGATCTCGATGAGTCCGGCGGGACGGAGCACCAGGCTGTCCGCGTCCTGGAGGAAGACCGACTCCATGCTGGCCACGAACCAGGAGAGGGCGGCGCGGAAGGGAGCTTTCTCCTCGGGTGTCAAGGCGTTGAATGCCTCGCGGACGTCAGCTTCCAGGAGGATGCCGGGCCCGGCCGAGAGGAGCGCAAGGTTCTCCACGTGGCGGGCGATGCAGTCCATGTCCCGCAGGACATGCTCGACCGGACGGATGGAGAAACGTTCGCCCTTGTAGACCGGACAGAAGGCGCAACGGTTCCAGTGACAGTTCCTGGTCACACGCACCAGCAGGCTCGTCGCCTCACTGGGGGGGCGGATTGGCCCCTGTTCGAAGCCGTGATAGGGATGAATTTCGGTCTTTTCGGTCATGGGAAAATTGTCGGGGGCAGGGGTTGTGTGCGCCATGTTCCGTAAGCCCTCCTGTTTCAAGTATCCATGGGAGCGGGAGAAAGTCAAAAAGAATGATGAAAAACTTGAACTCGCTCTTCTCGAAATGGTGCACTCCAAGGAGCCGTATTGGCAACTCGTGGGATACCCACCCATGGTGCGCGGGTGAAACATTGTAGGTCAACAAGGAACCGCTATAAAACTGGAATCAAAAGGCTGGCAGGGTGATTATATAAAAATGGTGTTCTTGTTTTTTTTGGCTGTGTCTGTGATGGCGAGCTGGTGCGCAACATTGCAACAGTTCAGCCAGAAGTCTGCAATACGGAGATGTCTGATTGCTCTTGCAACCGTGCTGAGCATGGGGGTTTTTGCGGTTTCTCCGTCGAATGCAGGTGAAACACTCGCCGGCGTCAAGGCGCGCAAGGGGGTCCGGTGCGGCGTGAGCGAAAGCATACCCGGATTTTACGCCGGAAATGGCGCGGCACGGGACGCTGGGAAACGGAGAGAAGGTTACGTTTGTCCCGCTCAAGTCATCGGAACGGTTTCCCGCGCTCCAGTCCGGAGCGGTCGATCTCCTGGCGCGCAACACGACCTGCACCCACGGCAGGGAAGCGGGGCTGAAGGTGATGTTTCCCGGCACCACCTTCTACGATGGCCAGGCTTTCATGGTGCCCGCCTCGTCCGGTATCCGGGAGATTCGGCACCTGGACGGTGCCACGATCTGCGCCGAAAAGGAAACCACCCACCAGCAGTACCTGGCCGATTACTTCACGGTCAAGGGGATGCGCCTTCGGCCTCTCGTCATCGACTCCAGTACGGCCGGGCGCCGCGGGGCATACACCTCCGACGCTTCGCAGCTTGCCGTGGCCCTGGAGATGAATTTCGTCGGACCGATCGTGCTTACGGCCATTATCAGGTTCCGATCACGGTCTGCCAACTCGTCATGGCCATGCTGTATGTGCTGATTCTGTACGTTTCCTCCTTTGCAGAGGAATGCAGGCGCTTTTCCAGTGTGATTCCCGCTCCATACGCATTGTTGACGCATCCACAGGATGGCCGCAGGGGAGGGATACTGGCTGCGATCCGGCGTTGCCGCGGCACTCTTCGCTCCCCGACTTGTCACGACAGCAGTTTTTTCTCAGAGGTAATCAATTTCGTGCCGACCGACATCCACTTGAAGGATGCGGAAGAATTCAGATTATCCGGGTCTACGGATAGTTTGAGCGCAGCCCCTTTTTTCAGCAAGAACCCTTCAGGCAGGGAAAGGATCGTTGATATCACCGTGCTCAGATCCGGCTCATGCGCTACAAGCACCAGCTCCTTGGCAGTTTTATAGGAATGGATGATTCGCGTCAGTGCCTCCATGTCGAAACCAGGTGCAAGGTCCTCCACAGCCATCAGCGAGCCGACGTAGGAGAGTTTCTCCGCCAGGATATCGGCCGTCTGCACAGCTCTGAGGTAAGGGCTCGACAGGATCAGATTCGGGTCAAGACCCTCGTTGCGCATGGTCTTTGCGGTTTTACGGAAAAGGAACCTGCCGTCAGGGGTCAGATATCTTAATTCATCCGCAATTCTCTCCGTTTTCTCGATTGCTTCCGCGTGTCTCACAAAGATTATTCTCATAATCATGTCCCTCCCGACTTTATAGTGCAGTGCGATTTGCCATGTCTCGCACCCTTGCTTCCGGACAATACTATTTAACGAAAGCGAATAAAACGAGAATCATCAACTGCTTTGAAAATTAACACAACTGTAACAATTGTCGGGTGATTGTCTGCCATGGTGCGATTCATCACGATTGTTTCACGGGCATATATGTCGCAGTATTTTCATCGATGCAACACAACTGAAATATAGGCTCGATATCATACGTATCGATTGGGAGGTTGAGCGTATGTATCATGATGAAGCCCTTAACGAGAGGATTTCCCGTTTTTTCGAACTATCGGTCAAGGCGCTGCTCTCTCTGGTTGTCATGGCCATATTCCTGACCATACTTGCGGGAACCGCTTACACTCTCTATGATTTTCGGCTCATTTTCTTGGCGCCGTTTCATGAGGCCTTTCGGACCATCCTCATTGACATTCTCACGGTGCTGGCCATCCTCGAGATACTCCGAACGGCACTGGCCTACTATGCCTACGGGAGGGTAAAGGTCACCTATATTATTGACGCGGTCCTGGTGACCACACTGACGGAGATACTGGCATTCTGGTATCGGGAAATCGAATGGCAAAAGCTTGCCATGGCCCTTGCACTGGTTCTCTCCCTCGCCTTTGTCAGGATTATCGCTATCCGCTTTTCACCGAGAAAGGAAAACGATGAGTTATAGGTTTCACGAAAACGCCTCTCCCATCCGGGAGCGAGGACACAATGAATCGGACATGGATGAACCTCGGGATTTGATCCCTCTCGTGCGGGATATCATGGTGGCGCCGCGGGAAATTCACTCTTCCATGAAGGTGTCCGCTGTGGTGGAGGTGTTCCGCAACGACCTCTCGCTGCGCGTGCTCCCCCTGATTGAAGGAGAAACGTGCGTCGGTTCGATTAGCCGCAAGAACCTGTTCTTTCGCCACCTGAGCCGCAAATTCGCAGCTGACCTCTTCAGCAACAAGCCGATATCCGTGTTAAAGGATGAAAATCCCGTGCTGTTGGAGCCTCAGCTGGATATTACCAACGCATTGGCGCGTCTTCTGGAATCCGATCCCCTGCTGGAAACCGACAGCTTCCTGATTGTGGATGGCGACCGATGTCTGGGGGTCGTTCCGGTTTCCGACCTCATGATGAGGATATCGGAATCCCAGCAGAGTCTCCTTGTTGCCCTGCGCAGCATGAGCGACAGGATCCGGGAGGAGGTTGCCCATGCGAGTAGGATCCAGCAGGAACTTCTCCCCGACCCGGCATTCCGCTTTAACGGGATCACCATCGCGGCCGGGATAACCACGTCAACGGAGATCGGCGGGGATTTCTATGACTACTTCCCGTGCGGAGACAACCGGCTGGGGCTGATCATCGCCGATGTGAGCGGTCACGGGGTCCAGTCGGGGATGGTGACGACCGCGGCCAAGGCAAGCCTCCACACCCTCCTGTCTTCGGGCGTCTCTACACCGGCGGAGCTGCTGACGGGTATGAACAGGGCAATCATCGCAACGGCCAGGCGCAGGCTGCTCATGACCTGCTTCATCGCGGTGATCGATACGGAGAAAGAACGCCTTGACTACGCAAACGCCGGCCATAACTTCCCGTACCGCTATCGGGGACACTCCGGCGAACTTGAACTGCTGGAGAAGGCATCGGGGTTTCCCCTGGGGTTCGAGGAAGGAGCCGGGTTTCGGGAATACACGATGGAATTCGGCCGGGGAGACTCCCTGGTGCTCTACACGGACGGGATCGTGGAATGCAGGGGAGGGGACGATGAGGAATTCGGCTATGAGCGGATGGAACGCATGATACGGACTTCCATGGGAAGTGAACCGGACGTCTTGGTACACGCCCTGTTGGAGGGCGCCAGGGAATTTGCCGGGACATGCACCCTTGAAGACGATGCAACGGTACTGGTCGCGAGCTTTGCACCCTGATTCAAATGTGTTACGACGAAACGCAGCCATTTTACCTGAGGAAAGGAAGAATTTAATGAGTGTAACAGGAACAGTTGTAGCGCTTGTCTCGGACTCCGCGGAAAAGGCGGTATGGGGACCGATCTTCACCGGAATGCGAGAAAAATCCACCCTGGTCGAACTGCGGGATATTTTCCATCTCATGGCAGATTTCCGGGCAAAACGGGAAAGCCCCTCCGTGATGATTATTTCCACACGGGTATACCCACGTGAAAATCCGAAGCTCGTCGCACAGTTCCGACAGATCTTTCCCGATTCGGACATCATCCTGATGGGCCTCTCAACGGATCCTCCCCCCCCTCTCGGACCCCTTCTCCAGGATACGGTTCGGCATTTGTTGATCAACCCCGTTGACGGCCCTTGCTACGATATCAACAGGGTGTCGTCCCTTTTCGACCTGACGATACGGAGGCTCAAGAAAGGACTCCCCCTGTATATGGCTGATTACATGAGGCCGGGGACGGCTATTCATGAGTGCAGAGTTTCTTCATCAGAACAAAAGGAAGTCCTGATCTCCGAACTGGAAAGCACTATCAGCGGTTACTCGGAGGAATGCGAGTTGCTCCGGATGAAAGGAGCCCTTCTTGCCGATGAAATGCTGGAAAATGCCCTTTACGCCGCTCCACGCGGTGACTGCTTCGAACCCCTCTACCGGAAAGGAGAGAAACGAACCCTGTCGGACAGGGAAAACGTCGTGTTCCGTTACGGATTTGACGGTGAATCACTGGCGCTCGAGGTCACGGATGGATGGGGTACTCTTTCCTCCGAAGCGTTCTTCGAACACGTCACCCGGAATATGGACAGCCTCGGCCCCCATGAAGAAATCGGTGGAAGGGGGTTATTCATAATCTGGCGATTTCTGGACTCACTCCATATTCGCATCAATCCCGGAAAGCAGACCGTTATCGGCGGGCATATCCGACTTGCATCAGCCGGGAAGTTTTCGGAAACGAAAGGTTTTCACATCTGCACCATCCCCTGATCCGACGGACTGTTCACACCGAACGCGGGTACTTATGCCCTCTCTTGGCCGTACAAACTCCATGTCGCTGCTCAAACAAATTCAGAAAGGGAAAACCTATGGATAACAATTTCAAGATGGAAGTCAAGCGTGGCTATGACGCCGATTTTGTGAATCTTTCCGGCACCATCAATTACGAGGCGGGAAATTACCTGGAAGAACTGCCGGAAAAGGTCAGTCGTCCCAAAATTTGCGTCGATTTCAGCAAGGTCGGCAGGATAAACTCCATGGGCATTGCGTTTATCCTGCGCTGCTTCAAGAAGCTTCGTGACGAGAATGGTACGGAGATATCCCTTACGGGCCTGAATTCCATGCATACCATGCTTTTCAAGATGACGGGCGTCTTTTTCCTCGCAACACCGGAGAGTTGATTCATTTTCCGGTGTCGGAACGCGAACCAACGGGAAGAAAAGGAATAACTTCGCCTTCGTTCACTCCACGTTCGTATCATAACCAACAGGAGGATGACGATGCTTTCGGAATACAGCTGCACATGCGGTTTCAGAACCATATTCATTCATAAATTCATCAGTCATGCAAAGGGTTGCCGGGTGTATAAACAGCGGGAAATGGAAGAGTATGCCCCTCCTCCGTTCCTGAAGAAATTGGGCATGGAGGCCGGGTAGAGGATGCTTCGACGGCCCATGGCCGGAGAAACGAACAGCAGCGGACGGGTCGGTTCCGAAGAGGGATCGGCCCGTATCTATTTATGCAAGGAGAAGCATGTGCCGGATGATTAAGGGGGGCTCTGGGTAAAACGGGAGAGTTTCCTGTAATCGGGCGGCCGTCTCCCATTGAAGAAGTGGCACGCCAGGAAATAGCGCAGGTCGCTGAACCAGAGGGACGCATGGGGCCTGTCCCGAAGGAGTCTCCTGAGAAGACCCACCGGACCGGAAAAGAACTCGTGGAATGGGCCGAGCAGTTCCGAAGGGTCACGGAAGCACTCCCAGTCGCATTCCCTGCAGGATGCGGAAAGAGTTGGGCGGGTCAGGTCCATATCCCAGAATTTGCCGAGGTTTTCATCCCCCCTATAGCCGCATGGATAGGTATTGCCCCCTTGGGCGTCGATGAAGAAAAAGTCCGCCCCGCCCCGGCAGGCACGCGAGGAATCGCGTGTGCCGTCGTGCTCAAGTTCAAGGGCATGCAAAGAGCTCAAGGGAGAGAATATTCTGATCCGGGACCTGAATTCGGGAACGACTTCCCGCAGGGCGCGGAACAGGGCTGACCTCTCAGCGGCGCTGAAGCGGACAAGGTCGTCTTCCGCCGTGGCCCCATACACGGGGTTGAGGGAGGCGCCTGAAGATTCCACGATGCTCATGGGATAGCAGGCGTTGGCCATGGTGAAACCGAGATCGATGATCCTGGTGAAGAATGCGCGGAAACCGGAGCGGAAGTGTCCAACCGAGGCCGGTTCCGGGATGGCGCCGGCAGTTGTCCCCGTAAGCAGGATGTTTTTCGTGATACCGAGATTGGCGGAAGGGTAGATACCGTGCTCGTGGAAGATGGGCAGCGCCCGCTCTATGCCCTTCATCACCCCCGGTAGCCCGCGCATTCCTTCGTGAAGCTCGGGAATGGGAGAATCGATGCTTATCCAGAAGGTATACAGATCCGTCGCGGCAAGGGCTTCCGCCAGTCGAGTGATATCTGCGGTGAAATCCGGCCGATCCGGGTTCTTGAAGAGAAAGCCGTTCGTGCCGGTGCGTACATAGCGGATCCCTGTCTCTCCTGCGTACCTGATGAGGGTAATCAGTTCATCGGGAAACAGAAAGGGCTCACCGCCCGTGAATGAGAGAGAGGTTATCCCGGATACCGCTGCGTGATCAATGATCCTCCTGACGTCGTCCAGGGAAAGAAGGGTGCGGCGGAAGGGGGCGTTCCGCCGCATACCGCACTGGGGGCATGAGGCATTGCAATAGTCGGTAAGTTGAATGATCAGCTGACCCGGCACTCTGCCACGAAAGAAGGGGAGGGCGTGGTGGAGGAGGGAACGCTTCGCGTTTGAGATCGCCACGGCAGCTTTCAATAGTTGGCGGCCCTGGACCGCAGAATGGTGCCGCACGCATCGGTCATCGAGGCGTCGCCCTGTTCGGTGAAAGCCCGGGCATTCACTCCCATGTACGCTACCCGTGAAGGGTCGAGGAGCAGGGAACGCATTGCATCGACGAGTTCCTCCCGGCTGTCCGCCCTGGTTACGAGACCGGTGACGCCGTCCAGCATCAACTCCTTTGGTCCGCCACCATCGGAGACGATGACCGGGAGACCGGATGCCTGGGCTTCGAGGACCACGTTGCCGAATGTGTCGGTTGTGCTGGGAAAGACGAATACGTCGGATGAAGCATAGGCAGTTGCGAGCTCTTCTCCTTCAAGGAAACCGGTGAAAATCACCGGATACCCGACGAGCTTTTCCCGGAGTTCCCCATTGTAGGGGCCGTCGCCGACGATGACGAGCTGGACGGGCGCCGAATCAACTGCTATCTCCATGAATGCCTCAGCCAGCAGCTCCAGGTTCTTCTCCCGGGAAACCCGCCCCACATAGAGAAACTTCATCGCCTCTATGGCGGCATACCTCTCCCAGAAACCGGGATCACGCCGAGCCGGCGAAAAGTGCCTCACATCCACCCAACGGGGCAGGGGACGGGTCTTCTCCTCAGGGAGCCCTCGTTCGATAAGCTGCCTGCGGGTGCTGGCCGATGGGACCATTACCTCGTCCATCCGGCCGTAAAACCAGATCATGAACTGCCAGGCCGCCCTCTCCAGCATCTCGTCCGAGGTAAGACTGCGCACGTAGTGGGGGATGTCGGTGTGGTATGTCCCGGCGATGGGGAAATCCATCAGTTTGGCGATACTCAAGGCGAGGAACCCGACAGTGCCGGGAGTGCTGACATGGATGCGGGTGAATCCCTCTTGCTCGAAGTAATCGATCACATCCAGGACCGGCGGGAAATGGAGCTTCAGGTCGGGATACTCGGGGAGGACGACGTCGCCGATGGAACGGAAGTTCATGACTCCGTTTACATAACCGGTGGGGTTCGGCGACGAGGTGATGACCGTCAGTTCCACTCCCCGGTCCCGGGCAATATCGATGAGCCTGCGGATAGTTATGGCTACTCCGTTGATCTCATTGAGGGTGTCGGTGAACAGGGCAATCTTTTCCTTCTTCTCTCCGCTGCCGGGATGGGTGAATCTTCCGGCAATCTCCCCCATGAGGTCCTTGCCGCGATGCTGGTGGTGGAAGGCGAGGTAGTAGGGCGAGATCAAGAGATGTACCAGACCGATGGTGCTCAGGGAGTGGACCAGATCGAAGAAGCCGGATGAAAGGGATACCCGTGTCAGGCGCTCGGTATAGAGGTAGATCATCCGGTTGGCCAGGTAACTGGTTACGGCAAAGATTTTGCGATTTTTGCTCTCCGAGCCGATGCTCCGCAGAAAATCCGTATCTTTTAACAGGCGCTTCGCCTCTTTGTCCAGCCTTCCTTCAAAGCTGGTGCCTGTGCCCCCGTCAACGCCGTCCGGCAGGTTTTTGCGAACGAAGAGCCTCAGTTTTTCAAGGAAGGAAGTACGTTCGCCCTCCGAATCAAAAAACCTGTCCAGCAGCGCCTTGATGAACGGGGTTGAACCGGCCCTTCCGGCGCCGAACTGCTTCCGGTAATAGCTGTGGGTGATGGCGTAGAGGCTGTGGGCGAGAGTGAGAGGGTCCCCGTCATCTCCCGCCGGGAATGAACGGCGTTCAGTGACGCCGAAAAGAAAGTCGTTCAGCGTCGCGGCCGCCGGCACCGTCGTATGCGCTCCGGCGATGAAAAGCCCTCCGTGGTCATCGGAACCGCCGACTCTTCCCTTGATCCAGGGTCGCTCTCCGTACGGATCGATGCCGTGTTTATCCGACAGGAATGCAATCTTTTGCGGTGTGAGACCTTCAAGCACCCCTTCAAGAAAGGAGCCGTATCTCCCTGCTCGGGCGCCGTTTCTCGTTTCAAAGATGCGGAAGAGGAGGATCATCTTTTCGAAATGCTCCGCGTCAAGCTGTTCGTTCTGGGCGTAGAGAGGATGTGCAATGAAATGCGGAATGGCGTTCCGGCCGAGATAGGCGACCAGTTCATAGATATTCTTGCGGAGAAGGTGTATTTCCCGGAAAATCTCCTCGGTGATGTTGAGGACAACCACATGGACCTTGCAGCCGTCTTCGGGGAAGTAGGTGGTAATCTCCGCGCTGACAAACGCGCCGGGCAGGTGGGCGATCTCCAGTGCGCCGCTGATGGTGTTGTGGTCGGTGATGGTGACGTAGTCCATTCCCTGCTTCCGCGCAGCATGGTAGATGAACTCGGGAGAAGAGTAGCTCTCCGGACAGTTGAATTTGCGCAGGGCCCAGTAGGTGGGCTTGTTGGAATGGCTCGAATGGACGTGCAGGTCGGCTTTTTTCATGGCTTTACGTATACCATGCGATTTTTACAGAGAGATGAATTCAGAGAAACAGTTCAGTTACAATAACCTTGGTACGAATCGGGCATTGCGCGGGGGGGCGCTCACCCCATCTTGCGGCGATCCCGCACGATGGAGAATCCCGACTGCATCTTGGCGATTTTCTTAACATCCGTGGCCAGTGAGGCGAGCTGGGGATAGGACTCTATCCGGTACACCTCGGTGCTGACGATACCGATGGAGAGGGAGAGAAGGCCGAAGTCTTCGCTGACGCCCCGGCGATTTCTTGCCGTGTACATCCCGGTGCTGAAATCATCGGCTCCGTGAAACTCGGGGAGCCGCGCCTCGAACTCTGCGGAGATCTTCTCCGCCAGGGTGAAAGAATCTTGTGGTCGGGTGACGACGATGAAGTCGTCGCCGCCGATGTGGCCACCGAAGTCGAATGATGCGGTGGTCCGGAGAGAGAGAACGCGGGTGATGATCGTTGCAAGGGCTTTTATGACCGTATCCCCCCGTTCGAAGCCGTAGTGGTCGTTGAATGGCTTGAAGTTGTCGATATCGATGTAGCATACGTCAAAATGCATGCTCTGGCCGAGTCTCTGGGATATTTCCCGCTGGATGAAATCGTTTCCCGGCATACCCGTCAGAGGGTTGCACCCCTTTGCCAGGATGATGTTTCTCTCGGAGATGGCGTTCAGCAGAAGGGAAATGGGAACGGTACCCTGATATTTCCCGCCGCGGGTAACGCAGATGTCGTCGTACTGAAGGGATGTTTTTCGTGAACGGATGCGCCGGGAGAGTTCGTCCAGGGTCGTATTCGCCTCGCAGAGAAAGAAGTTTCTCTCCATGACATCCGCCACGGTTTTGTAGGTATTCATGGAATACCCGTACCCGTGCCTGCCGATAATATTTTCCTCAATAAATCTGCTTCGCTGCAGCATGCCGACGACGATGGCGCCGTCCACGACCGGCAAGGTGCGCAATTCCCGGTTCGCGGTGAATCTTCTGAGGGCGTTGATTACCTGATCGCCGGGATTGATGGTTTCGGCTTTCGTGCTGATATCGCCGATGAAGGATGGTTCCCCGATGGAAGAGGCCGCGTCTTTTCTGTAGCTTGAAAGGAGCGTGCCCGCCTTAACAGAGGCATTCATATACGGGGAAGGGTACCCGAGATAGAAACCCTGCAAATACTGGATTCCCGTGTTCTGCAGGACGGAGAGCTCTTCCTCCCGTTCGATTCCTTCCGCTACGACACTGATGCCGATGCGATGGCAGGCGGTGGCAATGGCGTCCACAAGGTTATACTTGATGGTGGCCCGGTCGATGTCTGCGATGAAGTGCCGGTCGATCTTTACGAAATCCGGCTCGATGGTTGACAGCATCTTCAAGCCGCCGTACCCGGCGCCGAAGTCGTCAATGGCGATTCTATATCCCTTGTGACGGTAGACTTCGAGGGACTTTTTGAAAAACGCATAGTTGGAGATCATGCTCTCCTCGGTGATCTCCAGAACGATCTTGTCCCGCGAGATGCCGAGACTCTCAACGAGGGTGTCGCAGGTGTCGAGGAACAGGCCGTTGTTCATCAGGGTTTCCGGACAAAGATTCAGGAAAAGACACTCGGGTCTGTCACGAAGGGCGAATGTGTGCGCGGACTTCAGCGACATGGCGAGACAGGCGCAATCGAGGGCGCAGACGCACCCTGTCTGGATAGCCCTCTGGAAAAGGTCTCCGACACCCCCGAAGGGGTTTTCTCCCTGCGTCCGCGTCAATGCCTCGTAGCCGAGCACGGCGCCGTTATCCGTGTTGAAGATCGGTTGGAAAAGGGTCGTCAGGGAGTTGTCGTGAATTATTGTCTGAATCGATTCCAGATCACGTGCAAAGGTATTTTCATCACTCGTGGCAATCCGGGCGAGTTCCCGTGTGGCCGATTCATTATCATCATTGAATTCCCATTTGATCCGTATCCTGCCCGGCATGCCGTTTCCTTTGAGATAGTGTGGAGAAGGGAATCCCGACGTATTTTCGTGCTCGATTGAGGCAAGACGGTCGGGCGGCATTGCGCCGCGTACAGGGGGTGCGGCACATACCGGCACACTGGCCGGCACAGCCGGGGCGAGAAAGAGCCCTTTCGTGAATGATTTCAGATACTGTGTGATAGTACTCGCTCCTTGCGGAAATGCTCCGCTCCGGGCGTGGCAAAGGACGTGTGGCAGGCGCCGCACGAAACCTGTCCCTTCTCAATCCTCGTCCAGGGGGTGAGATTTCTCGAATCGCACCATTCGCAATACCACACGTAGTAATCACCCATCAGCATCAGTTTCATTGTGTTCTCCTT
>CAYSPF010000053.1:0-1519 GCA_964432775.1 uncultured Geobacter sp. | reverse complement strand
AAGGCTCACGCCAGGAGAGCCGTCTCTGAAAGTATTATTAGAACACGAGTTGCGCCTGAACACGGTACTGCATGTCATCCGTGCGCGTGACGGCGCCGGTTTGTTTGTGAATATTTCCCACGTCCGCCTGCACTTTCAGGTTGTGCTTGTCGAAGTAGTAGGATACAGCGCCAATCTGTTCCGACTGAAGATCCCCGGATTTGGCCCTGTCCTTGTCATACTGTGAATAGCGGAGCGCGACACCGATTTTCGGGGTAATGTTGTACCCGAGCTGGGTATACCAGCCAAGGGCGCGCTTGCCTGCGTCGGTTGTCTTGTTGTCCCCCTGGGCGTAGAGAGCCTCACCCTGCAGAGCTATGCCCATCCATTTGAAGTGTGCGTCAAAGCCGAAGTTCTGAAGATCACTATAGCCATTCCACGCCGTTCCGTATGCTGACGTATTTTCACCAGCGTTGAGGTTGTTGTAGTAGTAATTGGCGCCGACCGTGAACAGCGGTTTCTTGCTTATGGCGAGATCAGGCTCGTCGTTGGACATGGCGCCAAGGGGGCTGAATCCTACCCGCGCGGCAAAGGCGTTGTGGTTGGTACTGGCGGCATTTGTCTGGCCGTCGCCGTTGGTGCCGGACAAGGCGTAATCAACAAGGCCGCCGGCAAACTTGCCATAGGCAAATGCACCGAGTTCGTAGCCGGGGGCAAAACTTCCGATCCAGGGCACCCGATCAACAAACATGAGCGCCGAGTCGGACTGGATATTGCTGTAGGCGTACTTGACCTTGGTCTGGCCGACCAGGAACTGCAACTCGTCCATCACCTTGTAATTGATGAAGGCATCCACCAATCCGCCCCTTGTCGAATCATCTTTTGATTGCGCCAGTTGCCGCGGGTCGATCTCCAACTTGTAGGTGAGATCCTTGCTGTACGCGTAGCCTTGTAAAACCATCCTGACCCGCTTTGCATCAAACTGGCTGGTGTCATTGCCACTGTCATTGTCCATGAATGTATAGCGGAACTGCATCCTGCCGCCCAGGCTGAGCTGGAACTTCTCGTCGGCCGAGGTAAAGGTGAATCCCTTGCCCAGCCTGTAGTCAAGCGGCTTGCTTTTCGTGACTTCCTTGTAGTCCGCCTCGGTAATCACGCCCTTTTCCTTCAGTACGTCCTCCAGGCTCTTTGCCTCCACGTTCTGACCGGCGGCCAGCGCCGCAAGCAGTCCTGCCGCAACCATCGTCCTTTTCACACCTTCCTCCTTTTTCTCCTGTAGTTACCCACATTCAACGCCGTGGAAACGGCATCACTATTCTTTCCGCAAGCTGGTCCAGGACTTTACATCGGAGATGTTTCGTCCGCGTTACGGAATAAGAAAAGGTGTGTTACGTCTTCCCTGAAGAGAATCGATGACAGGGGAAACTGAGGGCTTCGGAAAGATGGTCCGTATCACCGCGCGGCGTAGGTCACGATAGCGTGCACCATCTCTCCGTCCGGTGTCGGGTCGATATGGGGTATCTTGCTCTGTCCGCCGAGT
>CAYSPF010000052.1:0-13592 GCA_964432775.1 uncultured Geobacter sp. | reverse complement strand
GCCCCGGGTTTGCTCTTGTCGGAAATTGATTTTCCGTTACTTTCAAGAAGTGTGGAACACCTTAATGATCGTATTTATTAATGTCAATATTTCTAATGTTTGTTTTTTGCAGAAACCTCACTATCGACTACCCTTTCCCTCACGGGGAAGGCAATTCCCCGCACGAGCAAAACCCTTGACGCTCCTCCCCCCTTCGGATACCCTGACTCCATGCAGGAATACACAAGAAAACAAAAGAAACCGGAGATCCTCTCCCCGGCCGGCTCCCTGGAGGCATTCTTCGCCGCCATGGAAAAGGGCGCTGATGCCGTGTATGCGGGGCTGACGGAGTTTTCCGCCCGGGCAAAGGCAAAGAACTTCAGCCTTGCCCAGATGGAGCGGATGACAGCCTACGCCCACTCCCTGGGGCGCAAGGTCTATGTCACGCTCAATACCCTGGTCAAGGAACGCGAACTCCCCCGCGTTGTGGATGCCCTGTCGGCACTTTCCGGGATGGGCACGGACGGGGTGATCCTGCAGGATATGGGGGTCTTCCGCCTGATCCGTGATCATTTTCCGGACCTTCCCGCCCACGCCTCGACCCAGATGACCATCCACAACTCGCTCGGAGTGAAGGAGCTGGAGGCCCTCGGTTTCTCACGGGTGGTGCTGGCCCGCGAACTGCACATGGACGAGATCCGCTCCATTTCACGAGCCACATCCATGGAACTGGAATGCTTCATCCACGGCGCGCTCTGCTTTTCCTTTTCCGGCCAGTGCTACTTCTCCTCCTTCCTCGGCGGCCACAGCGGCAACCGGGGCCGCTGCGCCCAGCCCTGCCGCAGGCTCTACCGCTACCGGGGCAAGGACGGGTACTACTTTTCCACCAACGACTTTTCCAGCATCGACCTGCTCCCGGAGCTGACGGATGCCGGGGTCACCTCCTTCAAGATCGAAGGGCGGATGAAGTCGGCCGAGTACGTGGCGTGTGTTGTCGGTGCCTACCGGATGGTCCTCGATGCTCCTACCGGTAAACGTGACGAGGCATGCGCCGCGGCCAAGGATCTGCTGAAGCTTTCCTTCGGCCGGGTGCCGACCAAGGGCTTTCTCGCCTCCCACCAGCCCACCGATATCGCCACTCCCAGCCTTCGCGGCGCAACGGGTCGCTTCCTGGGGGAAATCAAAAGCATCAGCGGCAACCGCATCACCTTCGAGACCCGGGACCGGCTCCACGTGGGAGACCGGGTGCGGGTGCAGCCAAAGAGCGACATGGCGGGCCGGGCCTTCACCGTCAAGGATCTCAGCGTGGGGAAGACCAAAGTCAAGGCGGCGCGGGAAAGGACCGAGGTTACGACCACGGCCCCCTTTTCCTCTGTGGTGGGTGACGCCGTTTTCAAGGTGTCATCGGAAACCGCTTTCACCATGAGCGAGAACGCCTGCATCCGCCGGCTCGATACCGTCAAGGGGAACAAGGTCCGCTGCGACCTGTGCCTGGACCTGACCGGCGAGACGCTGCGGATTACCGGCCGGTCGGGGGGCTTGGATTATTCCGAAGAATTCCAGTTGGGCGCCCTGGAACCTGCCCGCACCACGGACATGGAAGGGGTCTTGCGCGGCCAGTTCGGCAAGTGCGGCGACACCTCCTTCACCCTCGGCTCCCTGGAAGCGCCCGCATTCCCGTCGGTCCTAATCCCGTCGGCCCGACTCAAGGAGATCCGGCGCGCCTTCTACCAGAGCCTGGAAGAAAAGGTGCTGTCGGGAAGGAAAGAGCGCCTGCGGCGGGCGAAAGACGCCGCGCTGTCGTCCCTGGTGGGGAGACGGCAGGCGCCGACGGAGCGGAGGGATGAGCTTGCGGTCCGGGTGGAGAGCGTCCGGGATTTCCACCTCCTCCACCAGGAGGGGGTGGATACCCTGATCCTGCCGGTGTCGAAGGCCAACATGCACCAGCTTCCCGGATTTGCCGGAAAGCTGCGGGGTCGCCTCGATCGGGTGGTCTGGCACCTCCCCTTCATCATCTTCGAGGCGGATCTGCCCGTGTATCGGGAGGCGATCGACCTGCTCACCCGGCAGGGATTCAGCCGCTTCGAGGCGTCGAACCTGTCCCATTTCCCGTTGCTGGACGGCCGGGACGCCCATATCTCCACCGACTACCGGCTGTTTTCCCTGAACAGCCAGGCGCTTCTTTTCTGGCAGGAACAGGGGGCCTCCGCTGCCGTCCTCTACATCGAGGACGACGCGGAAAACCTGTCCGACCTCCTTGCCGCCGACCTCTCCATCAACCGTCATATCACCCTCTTCGCGCCGGTACCGGTGATTACCTCCAAGATTGTTATCAAGGGGGTACGGAGCGATTCCCCCGTGGTGTCCGATCGGGGCGACGCCTATACGGTGACGACCCGGGACGGTCTCACCACCGTTACCGCAGACAGGAGATTCTCCCTTACCGCGTATCGGCGGAGACTCCGGGATCTGGGATGCTCCTCCTTCACGGCCGACCTCTCCGGCGAGTCGGGCGAGGAAAGAAAGCGGGTCCTGGACGCCTGCATCAGGGGGACCGCCCTGGACGGCGCCTCGGAATTCAATTTCAGCATGGGGCTGGTATGAGCGACTACCTGGTACGAATCATCGCCGAAACGGAGAACATCCGCGCCCTGGCCTGCGTCACCACGGGACTTGTGGATGAGGCGCGCCGACGCCACGGA
Source organism: uncultured Geobacter sp. (assembly GCA_964432775.1). Taxonomy (GTDB): domain Bacteria; phylum Desulfobacterota; class Desulfuromonadia; order Geobacterales; family Geobacteraceae; genus RPRC01. The sequence continues at coordinate 10,911 of CAYSPF010000052.1, read as the reverse complement.
ACCTGGCCCACCGCTTCGGCGGCCCTCGGCCGGGCGCTGACCGGCGGCGCCATGATGGCCGCTCTCATGAAGACCGGACAGCGGGTGGCGCTCCGGTTCGAGGGAAACGGGCCGCTGAAAAAGATCCTGGTGGAGGCGGACAGCGACGGCGCGGTGCGTGGTTGCATAGGGGCGCCGGAGGTTCACCTGGAGACGCCGGAGGGGAAACTGGATGTGGGGAATGCGTTGGGCAGGGCGGGTTTTCTCACCGTTTCCAAGGACCTGGGGATGAAGGAACCGTACCGTGGCATGGTGCAACTCCTGAGCAGCGAGATCGCCGAGGACCTGGCCCTCTACCTCACCGAATCGGAGCAGACCCCGTCGGCCGTCGGGCTGGGGGTGTTCGTCGAACCGGACAACCGGGTCTCGGCCGCGGGCGGGTTCCTGATCCAGTCGCTGCCGCCGGTCGACGAGGCGCTCATCGACCGGCTCATGGAGCGCATCGAGCAGCTCCCTCCCCTGACAAGGCTGTTGCATGAAGGGACAACCCCGGAGAAGCTGCTGGATATGCTGTTCGCCGGCATACCCTACAAGACGCTGGAGAAGCGGGCTCTGGCATTCCGCTGCAGCTGCAGCCAGGAAAAGATCGAACGGGCGGTGGTATCGCTCGGTTCCGCCGAGATTAGCGACATGATCGAACGGGAGGGGGGCACGGAGGTCACCTGCGAATTCTGCCGCCAGGTCTGGCGTCTCGACCGGGAAGATCTGGAGCGACTCCGCGCCGCGGCAGACTGATACCACCTCACCGTCCAGACGGCCGGGGTTTTCCGGACACCACACATTGTGAAAGGAATCACCATGTCATCACCATTCTCCCTCGTTTCCCTGGTAGAGGGCGGCCGCGTCCCCGATGTGCTGGTCCGCCAGGGAATCCGCACGCTCCTGGACAAGAGGCTGGTTACCCAGGACAAGGGGAGCGTCGAGGCAAACCGGGCGGGGCAGGACGAATTCGCCGCCTCGCTGGGCGAAGGTCCTGTCGCCCTTGAGATAGGGGAGTTGAACCGCAGGCACTACGGTCTGCCCGCCTCCTTTTTCCGGGAGATTCTCGGACCGCGGATGAAGTTCAGCTGCTGCCTCTTTCCGCCGGACGTGGCGGAACTGGATCGGGCAGAGGAGGCGATGCTGGCGGAAACCTGCGCGCGGGCAGGGATCGAGGACGGCATGGAGATCCTGGACATTGGGTGCGGCTGGGGTTCCCTGTCCCTCTGGATCGCGGAGAACTACCCCGGCTGCCGAACCACCGCCGTCACCAATACCGATCAACAACGGGAGTTCATCGAGTCCCTCTGCGCGGAGAAAGGTATCACGACCGTGCAGGCTATCACCTGCGACCTGAATGATTTCCGGGCCGATCGGACCTTCGACCGGGTCCTGGCGGTGGAGATCTTCGAATACCTGCACAACTGGCGTGAAGTACTGGCAAGAATCTCAGGGATGCTGAAACCGGGGGGAATGCTCTTCGTGCACCTCTTCAGTCATCGCCGCTTCGCCTACCCCTACGAAAGCGAGGGAGAAGATACCTACCTGGGGCGCTATTTCTTCGCCGGAGGGTTGATGCCCTCCGATGACCTTCTTTCCCGGTTTCAGGACGATCTTGTACTGGAAGAGCGGTGGAGCATTCCCGGCATCCATTATCGCAAGACCGCCGAAGCTTGGCTTGCCCGGCTCGATTCCCGGAAGACGGCCGTGCTCCCCATTCTCAGGGAGATCCACGAATCCGAGGGATCGGTCTGGTTGCAGCGCTGGCGGCTGTTCTTCATGGCCTGCGTCGAGATGTGGGGCTATCGGGACGGCGAGGAGTGGGGTGTATCCCACTACCTGCTCAGGAGGAAATGATCAGGTGTGGGGAGAGGAAGTGCCGTTGGATGCGGCGCATCTTTCTTTGCGGCGGTGGCGTCGGATGTAGACCGCCAGGATAACGGCGGCGCAGACGAGCACCACCACCAGCGCCTGGTGGGAGTAGCGCAGAATCAGGTCACGATTTTCACCGATGAAGTAACCGATATAGGTGAGGACCGTCACCCAGATTCCCGCCCCCAGGAGGGTGTAGAGGGAAAAGCGGAGATGGTTCATGCCCGCCAGGCCGGCGGGAAGGGATATCAGGTGGCGCACCACCGGGAGGAGACGGCCCAGGAAGGTGGATATTTCGCCGTGCTTGAGGAAAAAACTCTCGACCCGGGCAAATTTCTCCTCGGTAATCCAGACATACTTTCCATATTTCAGGATAAGAGGCCTTCCCAGGTGGCGGGCCGCGAAGTAATTGACATAGGCGCCCACCAGACTGCCGAAGGTACCGCAGAGGATGGCGGCGACGGCGCTCATCCTTCCCTGCTGCGCCAGGTATCCGGCCGGGGGCATGACCAGTTCGCTGGGAACCGGGATGATGGAGCTCTCCATGGCCATGAGGAGAAATATGCCGGGATAGCCCATGGCGCCGATGGTGGTGACGAGCCAGTCGATGAGTATGTGCATGAGGGATTCTCTCCTGAAACATTTCCGTAAAGGGCGCATTCTAATCGGATCGACAGAAAAAGGCTATAAAAACCGTTGTCCGTGTCCGTTGTCCGTAAAACATCAACGGGGAACGGACCACGGACCACGAATAACGGACCACGAAAATGAATTTTCTTGAAATGCTGCACGAGCAAATCCTTGTGGGAGACGGCGCCATCGGCACCATGCTCTACGCCAGAGGTTTGGCCGGAGAGTCCTGCTTCGAGCGTCTCAACCTGAGCGACCCGGATCTGGTGCTGAACCTGCATGCCGACTATATCGCCGCCGGTGCGCAGGTCATCGAGACCAACACCTTCGGCGCCAACCGGCAGCGGCTGACGGCGGTCGGCCTCGAAGAAAAGGCGCATGCCGTCAACCTGCACGGGGCGCTACTCGCCCGCCGGGCAGCAACGGGACGGGACGTCTTCGTTGCCGGTTCCATCGGCCCGCTCCCCCGCTTTCGCGGGGAAAGCGACGCTCCCGCGCCGGAAGAGATCCGCGTCCTGTTCCGCGAACAGGCCTTCGCCCTTGCCGAGGGAGGGGTGGACCTGCTGATCCTGGAGACCTTTTCCGACCTGGAGCAAATGAAGATTGCGCTGGCAGCGGCCGGGGAGACCGGCCTGCCGCTGGTTGCCGGCATGGCCTTCCTGGAGAGGGGCCGTATACCCGGCGGCATGGGAGTGGAGCGGGTGGCACTGGAACTGGCAACGGCCGGCGCTGACGTGGTCGGGGCAAACTGCGGCGCAGGAACCCTGGAGATTACCCGCAACATCCAGCGCATGGCCACGGTCACCCGCCTGCCCCTTGCCGCTTATCCCAACAGCGGCTTCCCGGAATACGTGGACGGCCGCTACCTCTACCGCACCACGCCCGAGTATTTCGCCGCCAGGGGACTGGAGACGGTCCGCGCCGGCGCAAACCTGGTGGGCGGCTGTTGCGGCACCACCCCGGAGCATATCCGCTGCCTGTCGGAACAGATCCGCGGCATGAAGCCCGTTGCCAGGATCATCACGGCGCCGGCGCCGCACATTCCGGATACTACGGCGCACGCTCCGGTCCGGACCGGATTTCTGGCGAACTGGGGCCGGGAGACCGTCATCACCGTGGAAATGGACCCTCCGAAGGGGCTCGACTGCAGTCGGCTCCTTGAGGGGTGCCGCGTTCTGCGGGATGCCGGGGCCGACGCCATCAATATCGCGGAGAACCCCCTTTCCCGAGTCCGGATGGGGAACATCGCCCTTGCCGAACTGATCCAGCGGGAGGTCGGCATCGAGGTTATCGTGCATATCACCTGCCGGGACCGGAATCTCATCGGTCTCCAGTCGGACCTGATGGGGGCGAGCCTCCTCGGCATCCGCTCCATCCTCGCCGTCACCGGTGATCCTGCCGGTATGGGAGAGCAGAGCGGGGCCTCCTCGGTGTTCGATGTGAACTCCCTGGGGCTCATCACCCTGCTGCGCGACCTGAACGCAGGCATGAACGGCGCCGGAAACCCCATCGACCGGGGAACCGGCTTTACCATCGGCGCCGCTTTCAACCCCAACGTCCGGGCAATGGAAACCCAGGTGGCGCGCCTGGAAAAAAAGATCGCCAACGGCGCCCGGTTCGCGCAGACGCAGCCCCTGTTCGACCTGGAGAGACTCGACACCATGCTGCGGCTGACGGGCGACATCGGGATCCCCATCCTGCCGGGGATCCTCCCTCTGGTGAGTGAGCGGAACACGGAGTTTCTCCACAACGAGGTCCCGGGGATCGTCATTCCGGAGGAGATCAGGGCGCGGATGCGGGGAAAGGGGAAGGAAGAAGGAGTAAAGGAAGGGCTCGCCATCGCGCGGGAATTCATTGACGCCGCCCGGGGTCGGGTGGGCGGATTCTATATCATCCCGCCGTTCGGCAACCACGCCATCGCCGCCGAACTGGTGAGGCATATCAGAAGTCAGGGATAAATTACCACGGAGGGAATGAGTATGCTGCTCAGAATCATGCTGTTGCTGTCGGTCATCGCCCTGGTGGGCGGCTGTGAAACAATCCGCTACAAAAACATCGGTCACGAGTTCGAACAGAAATCCAAGAGCTACAATCTCCTGGTCCGGTGGAACGAGCTGGACAAGGCCATAGCAGTATTTCCACCCGACCGGCTTCGGGAAGAGTTCCGCCGGAAGGTGAAGGCCGCCAAGGGAGTGACGGTCACCGATGTACGGGTGAAGAGTCAGTCCTGCTCACCCAGAAAGGGAGAAGCAACGGTTGTCACTGATATCGACTACTACCGGGAACCGTCCGTTACGGTGAGGACAGTGGAAGACGCGCAGACGTGGCAGTATGTGGAAGAGGAAAAGGATTCCCGGGTTTGGAGGCTCATGTCCCTGCCGCCGGATTTCAAGTAACCGCGGCAATTCCGGACGGGGAGCGATACGTACGTATTACGGGTTCGTATAGAAGCGGAAAAGGTTGCTCCCTTCTCCCTTTGCCCGATACATGGCGGTGTCGGCCTTTTTCAGCAGGGTGTCCACATCGAAGCCGTCATCGGGGCAGATGCTGATGCCGACGCTGACGCCGATGGATACCGTGTGTTCTTCAAGAAGAAAGGGACGGGAGAGATTCTCGATGATCCGTTTCGCGACGATCGCCGCGTCACCAGGCTCCACGATCTTGGTAAGGGTAACGGTGAATTCATCCCCTCCCATCCTGGCTGCCGAATCGCTCAGTCGGAGCGACTGCGTCAGCCGGACGGCGGTTTCCTGCAGCAGCAGATCACCTATCGCGTGGCCCAATGAATCATTAACGTCCTTGAAACGGTCCAGATCGAGATAGAGGAGAGCGACGGGATGCTTGTGGCGTTGTGCGGTGAGAAGGCTCTGCCCCATCCTGTCGAAAAAAAGCCTGCGGTTCGGAAGCCCGGTCAATACGTCGAAATTCGCCAGAAATTCCAGGTGCTCCTTGGCGAGCTTACGCTCCACGATATCCCGGAAGATGGACTGTACCGCCGGCTTCCCTTCGATAAGGAAGGGAGTCGAGGCAATTTCCACGTCGATCTCCTGACCGTCGAGGGAGATCATGGTTATTTCCAGCCACGGTGCGCTTTCACCCAGCTCCTCCATGCGCCGCAGCCGTTCGATGACAAAAGCGTGATAGTCGCAATGGATGAAGTCCAGCAGCGGTTTTCCCAGGAACTCCTCCGGGCATGAACCTCCCAGGATCCTGGTTCCGGCCGGATTCAGGAAGGAGAATTTCCTTTCCACCAGAACGGAGATGCCGTCGGGAGAGAGTTCGACGAGCCTGCGGTAGCGCTCTTCGCTCTCCCTGACGGCCTGCAGTATCCGATCCTGTTCGCTTACCCGACGCTGCATTTCCGCTCCCCGGTTACCATCCGTCACCTGCAATCCGCGCCCGCACAGCCTTCAGCGAAGAGGGGTCATGGTCATTATCCGCCTGGCCAGATCCGGGTATGCGGCGATAAAACGGAGTTCGTCGTCGGTGAGGGGTTTCTGGGTGTGGACGTTGGCGTACCGCACCAGTTCCAGGATGTCGCTCGCTTCCTTATCGGTGTGAAACTCGATCTCCAGCTTTCCGTAGACGTTGCGGAATCCCTTGATGCCGCTGTACTCGCCCGCGGTGATCTCCCTGCCCGTATCGATGATTTCCGGCTCGCCCCTTCCCAGTTCCTCATAATCATACAGTTCGTAATTGCGGCGGTTCTTCAGAGCCCCGTCCGCATGGATGCCCGACTCGTGGGCAAATGCGTTGGCGCCGACCCCCACCTGGTTGATGGGAATGGGAACACCGAACGCATAGGAGGCGTACTTGGCTATCTTCCACGCCTTGGTCAGGTCTACCCTTTCGTCCAGCTGGTACTTTCCTGCCAGGCCGCTTGCCTTCTTGACAGCCAGGATAACCGAGACCAGGTCGGCGTTTCCGGCCCGTTCCCCCATACAGTTGATGGCGGTATTGATGTACGCGTCAACACCGCCGTCAATGGCGCCCTGCGCTCCGGCTACCGAGCAGGCAACCCCGAGACCCAGGTCATTGTGGCAGTGAAGCTCGATGGGCATGCCCGTTTCCTCGGCAAGCATCCGCACCCGGCGATAGATGGTCATCGGATCGTCATAGCCAAGGGTATCGCAATAGCGGAACCGATCGGCGCCCGCCTCCTTCGCGCCCCCGGCGAAGCGGACAAGGAACTCGTCATCGGTCCGTGAAGCGTCTTCGGCGTTCACCCCGACGATATGCGCTCCCAGCCTCTTGGCAAGGACCACATTTCCCGCCATGGTGTCCAGCAGGTTGGGGAGATCCGGATTCTCTTCCGGCGTTCTGACGAGGCGGCCGCTGAACTTGCCGTCGGTCATCTGGCGCGAGGTGGAAATGGAAAGATTCACGTGCTTCAGTTTGCCGGAGCCGAACGAATCCTCGATCTCCTCCTTGCGCATCGGGCACCAGCCGCTCAGGTTGATGGGGCTCAGCACCCCCATCTCCGCCAGTTCCAGGTTCGCCGCGATGTAGTTCTTTTCATGATGGGTATAGGGAAAGCCGAACTCGCTCTGATGGATCCCCATCTCGTTGAGATAGAGATTTATCATGGTCTTTTCCAGCTTTGCCAGTCCGAGCCGGGACGTCTGGACCCCGTCACGGTTTGTTACGTCAACGATATATATCTTCGGCATTGCTTCTTCCTTTCTCGGGTTTCATCGAAATATCGGCCATGGCGCCCTCTTCACGGATACCACTGCACAACAGGACACGGGCCGGTGAGATGTAAGTCTAAAGTCAAATCAGTCCAAAGGCAAGCGGAAAGACATGTATTCAGGGCGTCGGAAATGGGTCCGGATCGCCCGTGCGCGGTGCGGGACGAAGCATTTCGCCCTCTTTTTCAGTGCAGTTCCTCTCCGGCGGTGGTCATCACCAGCTTGCCGTGCTTCACGCCCTTGACCCCGATGAGCTCGTCGGCGATTTTCTTCACCTCCCACGCCTTTCCCCGCACCACCAGCACCTCCAGACAGTTATGGGCATCAAGGTGCACGTGCAGACTGGATACAATCTGATCATGATGGGTGTGCTGCTGTTCCGTGAGCTTGTCGGACAGGTCGTGCACATGATGGTTGTAGACCAGTGTCACGGTCCCCACGGTCTCATCATCGCCCTTTTCCCACTTCGATTCCACCAGCGATGCCCGGATCAGGTCGCGGATCGCCTCCGAACGGTTGAGATACCCCTTCTCCTCGATGAGGAGGTCGAAACTCTTCAGAAGCTTGTCGTCAATGGAAATGCCGAACCGAACTGTTTCACCCATACTTTGTCCCCCGGAATATAGAGTAAATTATAGTTCACGACGTGATCATGATTCCGACTCCCGTCGAAGGTCTGAGTAGCTCGTAAGCCCGCACAGCGACGTTGCGTTTTTTACCGCCGCGATGACGGCCCGTTCCATGACCCGTGCCGCAAGGAGTCCGACTACGTTACTATCGGCGCCGGTCGTGCCGGTCGCCATGGAAAATATCGTGTCGCCGTCAAACATGGTGTGCGCCGGCCGCAGGGTCCGGGCATATCCGTTGTGGGCCATGGAGGCGATCTTGGCGGCCTGGGATTTCGACAGCGACGCATTGGTGGCAACCACTCCGATGGTGGTATTGGAGACGAACTGATTCTTCATGCCGGCATACGCCCCGATCATAATCTCTTCCGTATCGATGATCGTCCTGCCGTCCTCCCCCAGGGCGCCGGCCACCCGTTCTCCTGTGAGCGGGTCGATCACATCCCCCAGGCAGTTCACCGCTACCAGTGCGCCGACTTTCAGCTCCCCGACCTGCACGGCATAACATCCCAGCCCGCTCTTCATGGCCCGCTCCATGCCGAGGATCTTTCCCACCGAGGCCCCGGCTCCCGCGCCGACGCTACCCTGCCCGCAGATTCCGGCGGAGGCGTTCCGGCACGCTTGGTACCCCATTACCCCGTCCGGCCGCACCCGGGGATCACCGACGACAAGGTCGAAGAGCACCGCGCCGCAGACAATGGGCACCCTGGCGACCCGAACGTCAAAACCGATACCCTTTTCCTCCAGCCAGCGCATCACCCCTGATCCCGCATCAAGGCCGAACGCGCTCCCTCCGGCCAGGAAGACCGCATGGACCTTTTCGATGAGGTTAACCGGATTCAGAAGGTCGGTTTCCCGGGTCCCGGGGGCGCCGCCCCGCACGTCAACACCGGCCACGGCCCCCTCCTCGGCAATGATCACGGTACAGCCGGTGGCGGCGCGCAGATCCTCCGCATGGCCGACCTGGATTCCTTCGATCCGGGTGAACCCGATTTCTCTCATCTCCGCCTCCGGACAGATATCATTCTCTCACACAACCCGGATGAGAAACTCAGGGCAGGCCGCAGCGCAGTAGCCGCAGAGGATGCATTTCTCCTGGTTCACCCTGGCGACTCCTCCCTCCAGTGTCAGGGCATCGGCGGTACACGCCTCCACGCAGTCGCCGCACCCCTTGCAGAACTTCTCCATGATCTTGAATGTGCGCCGCCTCTTTTCCAGCTGTTCCCAGGCGGCGTCATCGGCAGTGTCCGTGGTGCAGAGTTCCAGATTCGCCTCGATCTCCTCTCGGGAGAGCATCCCAAGGGCAAGCGCATCCACGCCGGGGAGCCCCAGCACGTAGCGGATGCTGGCCCGCGCCTCCGAGATGAGGTTGCCGCCTGCCAGGGCCTTCATGGCATAAACACCCTTTCCCGCCCGTGAACAGGCGGCAATTGCTTCGGCCATGTCGGCGGCGCTCCCGTCCAGGATCCCCATTCCGGTTCGGTTGATGAGCGGATGAACCACCTCTATCTCCGGGTGTTCGGCCGCCCTGCGGAAGGCCGCCACGTAGTGGGAGGAGAGTCCCACGTGGGCTATCTTCCCCTCGTCCCGCATCTTCAGCAATTCCTCCAGGACCGCTGCCCGGTCGGTACAGGGATCCGCCAGGCGCGCCCCATGGATATGCACGACGTCCAGACGGTCCCGGTCCAACTCCCGCAGCGCCCTTTCCACATGCGCCCTGGCATCAGCAGCTGTTACCCCGTGGGTCTTTGTGGCGAGAAAAACCTCGCCGGTGAAACCGTCGAGCGCCTCCCTGATGTGGGGATAGGTCCCGTAGAGTTCCGCCGTATCCACCATGGTGACCCCGCATTCCAGGGCATGGCGAATGAGCGCGGCGCCCTCCCGTGCCGACATACCCGTCTGAAGCGGCCCGAGGGGCAGTGTGCCGAAAATCAGAGGGGTGATGCGCATGCCGGTGTTTCCAAGAATGACTTTCTTCATCGGCTCCTCCTTGTTGTTTATGTTCAAGGTTCACCGTTCGAGGTTGACCCGGACCGGGTATCGACGATGTGAAGCCGCCGCCGATTTTCCGTTGACACGGGATTCGTTCCGTCTTTTACTGTAGCCATGACACCGGAAAAATCCTTATCAAAACCCTCACCCGGCCGTGTCCTGTTTTTTCTGGTCCTGACCACCGTGCTCTGGGGAGGGAGCTTTGTCTTCAACAAGCTCGGCTTCCGCGAGATCCCGCCGCTCACCTTTGCCTTTTACCGCTTTTCACTGGCAACCCTGCTGATGGGGGTCCTCTGTATCGGAAGGCTTCCGCGGCTGACTCGCGACATCGTGGGAAAGGGATTCAAGGTGGGACTCGCCCTTACCTCGGCGAACCTTTCTTTCGTGCTCGGCCTGAACGAGACGACCGTCTCCCGGGCGGGTTTCCTCAACAACCTGTTCGTGCTGTTCGTCCCGCTGATCGGTTTTCTTCTCTGGCGGGAACGGATCAGCCGCTTCCTCGTCTCCGGTATCCTCCTGGCGCTGATCGGTCTCTGGCTTCTTACCCAGGGGGGGGTCGAAGGTTTCAACCGCGGCGACCTCTTCTCCACGGTCTGCGCCTTCTGCATCGCCGTACACATCCTGGCGGTCTCGAAGATCCTGAAGGAAGAAGACGTCTACCTGGTGACACTCGTGCAACTAGCCACCGTTGCCGGCATCAGCGGCGTCCTTTCTTTTCTCTTTGCCCCGTCCCCTGCTCCCTTCGGACCGGTTTCCCTCGGCGCCCTTGTCTACTGCGCCGTCTTCCCGACAGTTCTCTGTTTCACCCTGCAGAATACCTGGCAGCGCCATACCACCCCGGCACTGGCAGGACTCATCTATACCCTGGACCCGGTCTGGAGCCTCATCGGGGGCATGCTGGTTCTCGGTGAACGGCTGAACGGCCTCGAATGGACGGGCTGCGCCCTCATCTTCGCCGGCGTCGCCGTTCCGGCCGGAATCATGCGGTTCCTGGAGCGAAAAACCCTGTCGGTATACCGGAAGGAGACGTAGACATAATGGTTGTCAGTTAAAAAAGCGACCTGCCATCCTTGCAACGTGGG
>CAYSPF010000051.1:0-13685 GCA_964432775.1 uncultured Geobacter sp. | reverse complement strand
TCGAATCCGGCCGCGGCGATCTCCGTGGTCGCAAGGACCCTGGAGCAGGCAAGGAGGTTTTTTTCGTCCACGATGGCGGGGTTGACGTAAAACCCGAACGGCGTGTTGAATTGCCTTTTGGAATTCATGCGAAAGAGGCCGTTGAAGCAGGTCTTGTTGAGGAAGATCAGCCGGGCCGCCTTCTTGACCCTGCTCCACCGGGCATACCTGGACTCCCGATCGACGTTCCGGACGGCATAGAAGTACTCCTGGGGATCTCCCCCTTTGTACTTCTCCTCATGCTTTTTCAGTTCGGCGATCAATGCGTCCACGTTATCCCGCACGACCGTGTAGATGTTGATAAGCTCTTGGTTGATATCCGAGATATAGGCGTTGTCGGGCCGCAGGGCGAAGAACAGGGCGCCGCCGCCGATGAAGGGCTCGATGAAGCGGTTGTATTTTCGGGGCCTGCTGCGCAGTAACTCTTCCACCAGTTGCCGTTTGCCGCCGGCCCATTTCACGAATGGTCTGCACATTTCGATTTTTTCCGGATATTTCCGCATAATCAATGCCTCTTTCTGCCTGACGTTATACCAATCGACCGGTGTCACCGTCAACCTTTAGCTGGAATCCCCGGGACGCAAAAAGCCCCTGACCTTCAAGCCTTTGTGAAAGGCATTCTGAATGTCAGGGGCTTTATTCGGATTCGTGTTGAAGAAGCGGCGCGTTTACCGCCTCGTCGGAAGCATCTTCGTATCAGACCCGGATCAGAATTCCTCCCCAGGAGAGTCCGCCGCCGAAACCCATAATCAGAACAAGATTTCCTTCCCTGATGACGCCGCTCCGCAGATTCTCGTCAAGGGCAAGACCGACGGATGCCGCGGCAGTGTTGCCGTACCGGTCGAGGTTGAGGAGTATCTTATCCCCCGGTATCCCGGTTTTTTTCGTGATCACGTCGATGATGCGGCTGTTGGCTTGGTGGGGGATGATGAAGTCAAGTTCTTCAGGAGCGACCCCTGCTCCGGCGCACACCTGCGCGATGAGCTTCGGTATGACATCCGTGGCGAAGGTGTAGACGCTCCTGCCGGCCATCTTGAAGGTGTTTTCCCGCAGGGCGATGGTTTCGGGGGTTATGGGCTTTCGAGATCCGGAAGAGGGGACCTGGATAAGATCCCAGCGGCTTCCGTCACTCTGGATATGGGTGTGGAGGATTCCCGTCCGTTCCGTGGTGGCCTCCAGGATCAGGGCGCCTGCCCCGTCACCGAAGAGCGTACAGGTAGACTTGTCCTGAAAATCCAGCATTTTAGAATAGGTGTCGGCCCCAATCACCAGGATCCTGCCGTATTTGCCGGATTTTATGAAGTTGTCGGCCGCTTCCACGGCGTAGACGAAACCGCTGCATACCGCGTTCATGTCGAATGCGAAGGCATTGGCGGCGCCGATATTCTTCTGCACCATGCAGGCGGTGGGGGGGAGCACCATGTCGGGGGTGGATGTGGCGACAATGATGCAGTTCAGGGAGAAAGGGTCTATCTTTCCGGCGTCCAGGGCGTTCAACGCGGCAGCGGTGGCTGAGTCGGAAGTAGCCTCTTCCTCTGCGGCGAAGCGCCGTTCGCGGATCCCGGTGCGGGAAAAAATCCAGTTGTCCGCATCCTCAACCAGGTAATCAAAGAACGAGTTCCTTATCACCCGGTCGGGAACTCTCCCTCCGGTGGATAGAATCTTTGCGTACTTCATTGGAGCTCTCTCCATGGAACATTCAGGGAAAAAACAAGGCCCCGGAAACGGGGCCTTACAATTGTTTGTCTGAATTTATCCCACAGAACGAGGTTCTTTGTCAAATCAATATTCCGGAAGCCGGCTTCACCGATTGGCATCGGTGGTTTCAGGTGTTTGCCCGCTCTCCGCGGAGTCTTTCTTCTTCCCGGCGCACAGGAGGGCATCAGCTACCCCATACACCCAGAGACAGAGAAATGCGCCAAGCAGCCACAATGCCGCCGGTACCCATTCGCGCAGGCGATCGGCAATGACAACGGGGTCCATTCCGCCGGAACTTCCGGTTCCGCGGAGCGCATCCTGGATGGCCATCGCTGCCAGGATGACGGCGATAAGCAACAGGACGGTAACGGAAAGCACAAGGATCGCTCCCTTCAGCTTGCGGCCGCGGTAGAACTGTCCGACTCCCGGAAGTACCAGAGCGGAGAGGAGCGCGGCCTTCATGTTTTCCTTCATGGGTTTCCCTTTCTGAAATGATGCGCGCCATTGCGACGGCAGGAAGAAGTAGTTGTTGCGAAATGCGTTCATTTTGCTACTATCGGAAGCCATATGAAACCATTTGATTCTACCAGGAATAGGCGGGAGGTTCTGGCGGCCCTGCTGACCGACCCCTGCGAAGAAGTGCGAACGGCGGCAGCGGAGTCACTGGATCGCCTCGAGGGAATTGGAAGCCTCCCGGAAGTTTTGGAGGCGCTGAAAAAGGGTGACCTCGGCACCAAGGTCAGGTGCCTGTATGCCCTCGGACGCATCGGCGGGGAGGAGGTGCTTCCGGCCCTTGTCTACTGTGCGTCACGACCGGAAGAGGATATCAGGTCGGTCGCCGTGGAAGTCCTGGGCGCCTTGGGGCTCCCCGGTGCGCTCCCCGTGCTTCAGGAGCGGCTGAAGGATGCGAGCCCGGCTATCCGTGCCAAGGCAATCGCCGCGCTGGGAAACCTCGGCAACCCCTCGCTTGCCGGCCTTCTTCTCCCGTTTCTCGATGCGGGAGACGGTCTGCAGGACGCGGAGGCAGCCCTCGCCCTGGCGCTCATTGGAGACGGTTCGCTGGAGGCCAGATTCATAGAGCTGCTCCAATCCCCCCATTCGCGGACCCGGGAAGCCGCTGCCCTGGCCCTCGGGCGACTGCGGGTCACGCAGCAAAGTAGTGGCCCACGTCCACATTCTTCATGATCGGGTCCACGGTCGCCACGATGGATGCATAACGGATTCCCCCGCCTGCGGCGAGGCTCACCAGTTTGGGATTTGCCAGTGCCTCACCGTGTGAATCAAGGATCACCTTTACGCCGGGGAGCGAGCTTTCCATGGGGTGCGGTCTGACAACGAGGCCTATCTCGTTGGTGTCGAGCCTCACAAGGGTCCCCACGGGGTATTTTCCCATCATTTCCTCGAACTTTTCCACCAGTTCTCCGTTCAGTGACGTCCCCGAGATCCTGCGCATCATGTCGAGAGCCGCTTTGGGCAATACCGGCATGCTATAGGAGCGCAACGTGGTAATCGCGTCATAGCAGTCGGCCACCGCGATGAACTCGGCCATGTCGCCGAAATCTCTTCCCCTCGCCCATTCGGGGTAGCCGGACCGGTTGTGCCGGATATGATGCCCGAGCACGGCTTCACCCACCTGAACACTGATGTCCTTCATTCCGCTGATGATCTCCGCCCCCTTTTCTGCATGCATCTTCATCACTTCGTACTCTTCGGCGGAAAGCTTTCCCGGCTTGTTCAGGATTTTTTTGTCGATAACGGTCTTGCCGATGTCGTGGAGAAGGCCCGCGGTATTGATGTCCCTGAGGGCGTCCCGCTGCATCCCCAGGAACGCCGCAAGGGCGAGCGCAAGTATCCCCACGTTGACGGAATGGTTGAAGGTGTAATTATCGTAGTCCTTGATCATCGCGAGACCGAGGAGGGTGGTATGGTCCTTGATGGTGAGAGAGACCATGTCGTCTACCACGGTGTTTATCCGATCACCGTCGGGTATCCGACCGTTTTTAATCTCACTCATCGTTCCCCTGACCGCATTGATGGCGTCCAGGTAGGTTCTGGAGGGGGCTGAACCGTCCGTGTCGGCCGAATCGCCGTATACCAGCTGATCGATACCCAGCCGGATGGCCCGGATGCCGCTCCGCTCCATCTCTTCCGGCATGCGATCGGCGGTCATGTCGCGTCGGGCGAACAGGGATGCGAAGCGGAACAGGTCATCCTGCGTCACTCCGGGGTAGAGGGTGAGGGCGTCTATTCCCTTTCCCGTGAGACGGACCGCCAGTTCGGCGACGGAGGAGTTCGGACTGACGAACAGGTGACTCTCCAGAAAGAACACCCCTTCGACCACACCCAGGTGAATCTCCGGTTTCCCTTGCAGCATCCCGTCAAGTATCCCGGAAAGCTCCTGCAGGGGTTGTCGAACCGCCGGATGGGCCTGGGGATAAAAGGCAACGGATTTGATGGACGCCATCAGGAGCATGGCGACCCGCTGAGCATCCAGATGGGTAATGTCAGTCATGGCGGTCTCCCGGCTTCTCTCCCATGGCCTCCAGTGCCGCTGAACAGGCCCGGCCGATACTACCGCCGCGTGTTTCGGTCTTTTCCAGGAATTCCCTGGCGCTGTCACCTCCCACCCGTCCGATTGCCTCGACGGCGAGGATTTTCAGTTCCTTCCAGCGGCCGGGAGAAAGCCAGCGTCTCTTGTTCACCAGCCGGAACAGCGGATCAAGAGACCTCCGGTCGCCGATGCGACCGATGGCCAGCAGTGCTTCCTTTTTCAGGGTGAGGGATTTTCCCATGATATCCCGCTCGTTAATCAGGGCGAGAAGCGGCTCGATTCCCCGTTCGTTCCGGGTGATTCCGAGCCAGAGAATCACCTGCCTCCGGATGGCGCGATTGGCGTCGCGCAGGAGGTCCATCAGCACTTCCGTGGCCTCTTTTCCCCCGATACGGGCCAGTGAGTGGATGGCATCGATCCTGATTCGATTGTCCACATGGTAGGCGGTCAGGGAAAGCCCCCGCACGGCGTCCCGGTTCCCCATTTCTCCGAGCACGGCAACCGCGGCCCGCACGAATTGTCGCCTGCCGTCCTTCAGTATTTCAAGGAGCGGCGGGATCGCGGGGGGGCCGATGCGGAGGAGGGCCGTCGTCAGGGTTTTCCCGGCAGGCAGGCTTTCAGTGGCGACGATCCGTTCGATAATGGAGGAAACCATCTCGCCTTCCAGGTGATTGAGGATCAGGTACACGATCTCCCTCTGCCTGAACTCCTCATCCTCCAGGTGGTCCAGCAGGTGCTCAGCCATCTCATTCACGGCGAGTTGCCGGAAGGCCTCCAGGGCCTTCACCCGGCAGGCCGGGCTACGCATCTGATCCGCATTCTGGTTGAGAAGCCCGAGGAGCAGGGGGAAAAGCCTGTCGAAATCCCCGTCCCCTTTCAGCGCTTGTCCCTTGGTCACCAGCATCCTCGCCAGGTTTCCATAGACGGTGTCATCATGTTCCGTTTCCATCAGGGCAAGCAGTTCTTCGATGGACGGATCCGACAAGGAAGGAATTGATATCTCATCCAGGGGCGTCGCGCTGCCCTCGCTCTTTCCTTCCCCCTGCCCCGTTCCCTCGGAAGCGGTTTCTTCCGCGGCTTCTCCCCTGGTACGTTTTGTGAAAACCGCCGCGATGTCGATCTCGTTGGCGATTACCGTCCGGATTCCCCGCTGGTTCAGCAACCCGGTCATGCCTCCATCGCCGAGAATTTTCTGAGGTTCCATGGCCAGCAGGAGGAGGAACTCCGTGAAGTCGCCGGAGGTGAGTTCCGGCAGCAGAGTGAGCCGCTGAATTTCCCGAGAGAACAGCTCTTTTGCCAGGGATATCGCCATGGGAGCATTCTCGATTTCTCCCTCCCTGCCCGCGAGAGACAGCCCGTTCCGGTGCACGATGATGCACAGTGATTCTCCGTTCATGAGGGATACAGTCGCCTGGTAGGCCCGCTGCAGGATCTCGCGGCGGAGAGGATGTCCTTCGGGATAAAAGGAAAGCGCTTTTATCCCCTTGAAGAGGTCCCCGAGAGCCGTCCCGACGGCGTTGGCCGCACGGTTATCGCCTTTGAGCGAGCGTACCTTGTGATCGGTGCTGGCTGACATTTACCATCTCCCGAAGAATACGAAACTCCATCCCCTGGAGGAATGACCTTGGACAGTCTCATGGCCGGGGACAGTCTTATGGAACGCAGTGCGTTCCGGAGGGGACATACAACTATTCCGGCAGGCCGAAGCGTCTCAGTGTCTCGTCCGGGGCCTGGTCGAAATGGGAAAATTCCATGGTGAAGGCGCCGCGTCCCTTGGTGGCGCTTCGCAACTCGGTCATAAAACCGAACATCTCCGCGAGGGGTACGTGTGCCCTGATGACTTCCACGGCGCCGCGGGCCGTGACTCCCTCCACTCTCCCCCGCTTCTGCTGCAGGGAGCCGATTACCTTGCCGGTGAAGTCGGCCGGGGTGGAAAGCTCCAGGGACATTATCGGTTCCAGAAGAGCCGTTTTCCCTTCTCTGAGGGCCAGCGCCAGACCACGCTGCGCAGCCGCCCGCAGGCCTATCTCGGTGGTGATTCCCGGCTCGAAGGGCGCCTCTACGACCCGGACCTCCACATCGGTGACCGGGTATCCGGTACTGCCGCCGGCAAGGCATGACTGCTCCAGACCCGTAACCAGCAGGTCGGAGAGTTCCGGCGGCAGGTGAGAGTCCTCCGGAGGGGGCACGGCGACCCGAAGCCCCGTTCCGCGCGGCAGAGGCGTAATGCGCAGCAGGATTTCCCCGGACTGGACCTTTCCGTCCATCTCCCGGCGGAAGACCTCGCGGTGCTCGATGGCCCGTCTCGACGTTTCCCGGTACACGACCTGGGGGCGCCCGGTCTTGATTTCCACACCGAAATCACGCGATAACCGGTCGGCGATGATCTCCAGGTGAAGTTCACCCATGCCGGACAGGATGGTCTGACCCGTTTCCGCGTCTTCCCTGACCCGGAAGGTCGGGTCCTCCCACTGGAGTTTTTCCAGTGCAGCCGGAAGTTTTTCCCGATCCTCCAGACCTCTCGGTTCGACTGCCAGGGAAACCACGGGCTCGGGAACGGCAAGCCCTTCCAGAATCAGCGGGTGACCGGCGTCGCAAAGGGTATCCCCGGTCAGTACATCCCTGAGTCCCGCGGCAGCCACGATATCCCCCGCCGACGCCTCTTCAATCCGCTCCCGTTTGTGAGCATGCATGCGAAACAGGCGCGCGACTTTTTCCTGGCAGCCCCGCGTGCTGTTGAATACCGAGTCGCCTGCCCGTACCTTTCCGGAATAGAGGCGCAGAAACGTCAGCTTCCGTCCCTCATCGGAAAACACCTTGAAGGCAAGGGCTCGAAGAGGCGCCTTCGGATCGCAGCGGATTTCCTCCACGTCATCGGTTCCGGGACGCGTGCCGCGCGCCGGTGGGATGTCAAGAGGGGAGGGGAGATAGTATCCCACGGCATCCAGCAGCGGCTGGACGCCCTTGTTGCGGAGCGCCGAACCGAGAAAGACCGGAAATATGCTGCAGGAGAAGGTTCCCCGCCTGATGGCTTTCCGTAGTCGCTCCGGATCTACCGGGCAACCGTCAAGATAATCGGCGAGGATGGTGTCGTCGAAGTCGGCCGCCGCCTCAAGTAACGCCTCACGGGCTTCCCGTGCCCCTGCCTCATGATCCGCGGAAATGGGAGCGCGCTCCACGGTCATCCCCTGGTCCGACTCGGAAAACAGGAGGGTTTCTTCCGCCAGCAGATCGATGATTCCGATAAAAGCTCCTTCGTTCCCCAGGGGAAGCTGAAGAAGGAGCGGCGTAGCGCCCAGTTTTTTTTTCATCTGCTCCAGCGCACCCCGATAGTCGGCGCCGAGGCGGTCCATCTTGTTAATGAAGCAGATTCGCGGCACCCCGTACCGGTCAGCCTGACGCCACACCGATTCACTCTGGGGCTCCACCCCCTCCACGGCGCTGAAGATGGCGATAGCTCCGTCAAGAACCCGCATGCTTCGCTCGACTTCAATGGTGAAATCGATGTGTCCCGGCGTATCAATCAGGTTAATCCGGTATCCCCCCCAGCTACAGCTGGTGGTGGTGGCGGTAATCGTGATGCCGCGCTCCTGCTCCTGGGGCATCCAGTCCATCACCGCCTGTCCGTCGTGCACCTCTCCCATCTTGTGCGTTTCCCCCGCATAGAAGAGAATCCGCTCCGACACCGTGGTCTTGCCGGCGTCGATGTGTGAGATGATGCCGATATTGCGGATTGATTCGAGGGGCGGATGGTTCATGCAGCCTCACTGAGGGACGGAAGTCCACCGTATTATACCGGCGGAGCCGCTCATGGCAAGGGAAAAGTGGGGATCGTGACCGAAAGGCCGCGCGGGTAGAGACCTGCCAGTTATTCCTTGAATTCGCGGAACAAGGTGCGCTATTCTCCAGTAGTTGCAGCACTCACAATCATATTAGGAAAATTCGGAGATCAACAAATAATGACGTCATACACGGAGCAGAGAAAACCGGAGCGGAACAGGCGAAAAAAGTCGGGAAAAAAGGGATTCGTCATCCTGCTGGTGACGCTCGCCATCCTTCTCTTCATTTTGATTGTCGGCTTCGCCGGGTACTTCATCTATCTCCATGCCTCCCTTCCCAAGGTGGATCGCCTGGCCGACTATAAACCGCCCATCGTCACCCAGGTATTCGGCGACGACGGAACCCTGGTGGGAGAGTTCTATCTGGAACGGCGCAAGGTCGTTTCCGTAGACAAGATTCCGAAAAAGCTTATCCAGGCATTCGTAGCTGCCGAGGACTCCAATTTTTTCCAGCACAAAGGGCTCGACTACCTGGGGATTTTTCGGGCCGTCATCAAGAACGTTCTGACCCTCAGCAAAAAGGAAGGGGCATCGACCATTACCCAACAGGTCGCGCGCTCCATGCTCCTTACCCCCGAGAAGAAGTTCTCCCGGAAGTTCAAGGAGGCCATTCTGGCGAAGAGGATGGAGGAAAGACTTTCAAAGGATGAAATTCTTTATATCTACCTGAACCAGATTTATCTGGGAGGAGGCTCCTATGGTGTCCAGATTGCCGCCGAGACCTATTTCGGCAAGGAGGTGGACACCCTGAATCTTGCGGAGATGGCGATGCTGGCCGGTCTCACCAAGGGCCCGGAGCTCTATTCCCCCATCAAGCATCTGGATAGGGCGCGTGATCGGCAGTCCTATGTCCTGGACAGGATGGTCAAGGAGGGCTACATAACCGAGGCTGAGGCGGACCATGCCCGCAAGACTCCCATAGTCATTACCTCCCGGAAGAAGGTAAACAGCGCCCAGTCGGCATATTTTCTTGAGCACATCCGTATTCAACTGGAACAGAAGTTCGGTGAGGATCTCCTCTACAAGGGAGGCCTCAGGATCTATACAACCATGAATGCGGAGATGCAGAGGGCTGCCTACGAAAATGTGGTGAGCGGCCTGAAAGCAGTGGACAAGCGGCAGGGATTCCGGGGTCCGATCAGCTTGTTGACAGAGGATCAAGTTGCGGAATTCTGCCGCAAAATCGAGCAGGGAATCGATAGCGCATCCCTGAAACAGGGCGAGACTTACCAGGGGGTGGTCGTGGCCGTTGAGCCCGCGAAAGGAGAGGTGACGGTGCGGGTCGGGGATCGGACCGGAGTCCTTCCCCGCAAAAACATGGCTTGGGCCGGCAGGGTTTCCCTCGTAAACAGCTTCGGTAAGGGCGAACAGGTGAAAACAAACTCGATTCCACTGGGGTCTGTCATTGAGGTCTCCGTGGTGGCGCCGGACAACGAGAAGCGGGGGGCGGTTTTTGCCCTCGATCAGGAACCGCTCGCGCAGGCGGCCCTGATCGCCCTTGACCCTCGGAGCGGGGCGGTAAAGGCAATGATAGGCGGATACGACTTCCGGCGCAGCAAGTTCAACCGGGCGGTGCAGGCAAAGAGAAACCCCGGTTCCGCCTTCAAACCGATTATCTATGCCGCCGCCCTGGACAAGAACATGACGGCGGCCACGGTTATCGTCGACTCTCCCGTGGAATATCCGGGAAATGGGATCAAGGCATGGAAACCTAAGAACTATGATGGTGTCTACCGGGGGCCGGTGACGATGCGTATGGCACTGACCAATTCCATCAATGTGGTGAGCGTCAAGATCCTTGAGGCCATCGGTGTTGACTATGCCATCGAATACGCTAAAAAACTCGGTATTACGTCACCTCTCACCGCAAATCTGACCCTGGCCCTCGGCTCATCCAGCCTTACTCCGCTGGAACTTACCTCTGCCTATGCGGTTTTTGCTTCGGGGGGATACAGGACAGCCCCCTATTTCATCACACGGGTTGAGGACGCTGACGGTCGGATTCTGGAGCAGGTTGAACCACCCCGCATACCGGTCTTCTCCCCCATCTCTTCCGCCGTATCGGAAGAAGGAAGCGCCTCGGCGCCCGCAACGGATACCGTTGGGACCTCGGCCGTACCGGTCGTCTCTCCGGAAACGTCCTATATCATCACGAGCCTGATGGAAAATGTCGTAGCCAGTGGTACCGGTCAGCGGGCCAAGGCTCTCGGCCGACCGGTAGCGGGAAAAACCGGTACGACCAACGACATGAAGGACGCATGGTTCATCGGATACGTTCCGCAACTGGTGACGGGCGTTTGGGTCGGCTACGACCAGCAGAAATCATTGGGCGCCGGCGGTTCCGGAGGACAGGCCGCAGCTCCCATCTGGACCGGATTCATGCAGCGGGCGCTGGCAAAATTCCCGTCGGAGCCGTTTACCCCTCCCGGGGATATCACCTTGGTTTCCATCAACCCCCGGACGGGACGGCTTGCCAGGCAGGGAGCGCCGGGGAGCGTCACGGAGTGCTTTCTGTCCGGCACCGAACCGAAAGGGTATGACGAGCGTGCGGAGCAGGAAGAAGGAACAGAGAAAGACACTCCTCAAGAGGAGAGATAGTCTCGTGTTATCAATGTGTTGCACCATGCCATCCGTGCCCGTAACGCGCGGGCAGCCGTTCTACGGGACACGATGACACAGAACCATGTGTTTTTGCTGTATTTTATACGGCCAAAAATATGATATTTCCGTAAATAAACCCTTGCAAACTGTATTTTTACGTATATAGTAATGAGCAATTTGATTACAAATTACCAAGAGGAGGGCTAGTATGACCAAAGCAGAACTCGTGGAAGCCGTTGCAAAATCTTCCGGCCTGACCAAGGCGGCAGCGGAAAAAGCGGTGGGGGCATTCATCGATGCGGTCAGCGCTGCGCTGAAGAAGGGGGACAGGGTTACCCTCGTGGGTTTCGGCAGCTTCGAGGTGGCAACCCGTAAGGCAAGGGTCGGCAGAAATCCGCAGACCGGCAAGGAAATCAAGATTGCCGCCGCCAAGGTTCCAAAGTTCCGTCCCGGCAAGGCATTGAAGACAGCAGTGGCGCCTCCCGGCAAAAAGAAGTAGATAGATATCTGACGGCTCTTGTTCCCGCCGTGGGCCGGGATGGTGCTCCGGTGAACGGGAATCAAAGGCAGATCGGCACGGTATGCAACTCTTCGGTGAATTGGAATACGGCTACTTCATGCTTCCGTGAGAATCAGGCAATGATGCTTGCGGTGGTTCGTGCACCCTCATTATCATACAAACAGACTCCGAGAATGCCCCGTTGTTTCGGGGCTTTTTTTTGCCCGTTCCGGGCTCCGCGTATCATGGTGGAAAAAATCCATTCCCCCCGGATGTGCATGCGAAACCGGGAATCAGGCAGGTGGACTTGGGCATGGATAGTGTGATGGAAGCGAATCGGCGGGACAAACATGACTGACGGCGGCATCACCAGAGAAACCGGGCATCGTCCCTCGCGGGAGTTTTTCTTCCACGCCTTTGCCGTGGTTTCCACGGCAGCTTTTTTCCTTTATGTCCTGTTTCGGATGCTGCTGCTCACCCCCCTCAGCGCCTCCCTCATGGAACGCCTCCTTTCCCGGTACACCGGCAGCAAGGTAACCGTTGGCGGGTTTTCCCTGTCGGGCGTGACTGCCCGACTGGATATGGTTGTCATGGAAAGCCCCGCCGGTTTCCGGGAAAGAAGGTTCCTGTCTGCCCGGTCACTTTCCGTAATCCCTGTTCCGACGGCTCTCCTTACCGGAAAAAACTCCTTTTCCCACATCATCATCGACGGCCTGCGTATCGATCTGGCAAAGAACTCCGCGGGCGCATGGAATTATTCCGGACTCCTGGATCGCCTCACGGAGAAAAAGCCGAAAAAATCGGGTGAGACCTTCATCGGTCGACTCTATCTCCGGGATGCGTCCCTGCGCGTGAATGGTTACGGGTTCGACGGGCTGGGGCTGGTCATCGATAACATCTCCACGAGCGGGACGACTGAGTCAAAAGTGGAAATCTCCGCAAAAGACCCGGCAGGGAACCCGGTGCGACTGGCGGCCGAGGGGCGTCTGGGCTCCGACCCCGCCTTTCGTCTCAAGGTGAGCGTGCCCGCGCTTTCTCTGTCTGCCGTTCGGGATGCGGGGGAGGGAGGCCGTTTTCTCGATATGGGCAGGGCGACGGCAGGGGTGTCTTTCGACGCCGAGTTCCGTCACGGGGTTCTTGATGCCCGAGGAAACTGCGGGCTCGATCGTCTCGGGATCAACCTCGGGCGTGAAAAGATTCCACTCCGGACTTCCCTTGATTTCGCGGTTCGCTGGGACACCCGCCGTGACGAGGCTTTCCTTGAACGGGCCACCCTCACCGCCAACGATATCGTCACGATCCGGGCTTCCGGCGCGATGCGCGGAATCAGGCAAGACGGTATTTTCTCCCTGAGATATTTTCCTGAGCCGATCCGACTCGCCGGTCTCGTGAGCATTCTCCCGGAGAAAATCCGCCGGGAGATCATTGTTGACGGGATTCTCACTTCTCCGGGCGGGTATCTGGAGGGGAGCAGAAAAGGGGGTATTACCGGCGGCAAGGGGGATTTTTCCATCCGGTCGGCTTCTCTTACCCAGAGAGGGCGGGTCTTGATCCGTGGGGCCGGCGCCGATTTTTCCACTATCGCAGCGGCTGACGGCTGGCGGTTGAACGGCAGGGTTTTCGCCGCGGAAAGAGAAGGGGGGCCGATGCTGGAATCCCTTGAGGCGCCTTTCAGTGCCCGATTTTCTTCCCGATTCACCCCTGTCCGGGTGGAGTTCCCCACGGTACGGGCCGCCGTCATGGGTATTCCTGTCAGTGGTCGGTTCCGCTATATTCCCTCTCTGGCGGAACCTTTCTCCGTTGCATGCAGTGTAGAGGGCGCCCCTCTGTCCATACTGAATTCCCGGCTGAAGCAACCAGCCATCCGTTTCACCTCCGGCACGGGAAAGGCGTTGCTCCGGCTTTCGGGTAGCTCTGTTCGGGATTTTGCGGGAAGCCTCACGGTTACCGTTTCCTCCTCGGCGGGAACCGTTGCCGGAAAGAGTTTTTCGCTGCGGGATGGACGCCTTACCTCCGAGGTCCGGAGAAGCGGCGGACGTTTTTCAGCGGGAGGCGCGCTAACGCTGGTGGAGGGAATGGCGCAGGGGAAGAAATCCGGCGTTTCTCTTGGATATTCATTCGCCGACGAGGTCCTTACCCTGCGAAACGGTGACCTCTCCTGGGGCGGAACGAAGATCGGAATCGCTTCCGCAACCGTGCGCCTGCCGTTGGAAAGAGAAAAGCGAGGCGAAAGCGGATTTCCGCTGGTGGCATCCTTTACCGGAGGCGGGATACGCGACGGAGATGTTTCCATGGCGGGAATGGCGGGACGGATCGACGGCCGGCTCTTCTCCGGGGGCACGAAACGCAGGCTGGAAGGAACAGCTGAGCTTGTCCTTGGATCCGTATCATTGCGGGGGAAGCACGCGGCGTCCCTCACCGGACGGGCATCCTTCACCGGGTCAGGAGCGACGGCGAA
>CAYSPF010000050.1:0-14792 GCA_964432775.1 uncultured Geobacter sp. | reverse complement strand
GGTCGCCTTCTTTTACGCCGAGGACGGTGAGGTTCGGCGGGATGCCGATAGAAGCTGAAAGTGCCTTAATAGCGTCGATGGCTGCCTGTGCGGCTTCCAGAACCGACATAGCTTCGGTTCTTACGCCCATCGCTTTTGCTACGTCAGCAAGACGCTGAGGAGCGGCGATCAGGTTGTACTGCTCAACATGCGGCAGCAGGATGGCGTTGCAAACGCCGTGCGGCAGGTTGTAGAAACCGCCCAGCTGGTGAGCCATTGCGTGAACATAGCCCAGACCTGCGTTGTTGAATGCCATACCGGCGAGGAACTCAGCCCATGCCATATCGTCACGTGCCTGGAGGTCGGAACCGAGAGCAACAGCGCGGCTGAGGGACTTGGCGATCAGTTCGATGGCCTTGATGGCGCATGCGTCGGTGATCGGCTCAGCGATGGTGGATACATATGCTTCAACAGCGTGGGTAAGGGCGTCCATACCGGTTGCTGCGGTCAATGCGGGGGGTTTGCCCAGCATGAGGACCGGGTCAACGATACAGCACATTGCTGTTACACGCCAGTCAACGATAGCCATTTTAACATGGGTATCGGTGTTGGTGATGATGCAGAAACGGGTCATTTCAGAAGCGGTACCTGCGGTGGTGTTGATGGCGATATAAGGAACGAAATTTTCGGTTGACTTGTCAAGACCTTCAAAGTCACGAATGTCTTTGCCGGGGTTGGACATCATGAGGCCGATACCCTTGCCGCAGTCATGGGAGCTACCGCCGCCCAAGGAGACGAGGGAGTCACATGCGTTGTCTTTCCATACCTTCACGCCGTCACGTACGTTAACATCGGTCGGGTTGGGCTCTGCGCCGGAGTAGATAACGGGCGTAATGCCTTCAGCCTTCAGATAACCTGCGATTTGATCGGCAACGCCAAGCTTGGCAAGGCCGGCATCACAACAGATCAGCGTTTTTTTGAAGCCGAGGGATTTAGCTTTCGGGCCGACTTCCTTAGAGCAACCAACACCAAGAATGCTAACGGTAGGAATAAAGAAATAGAAACTCTGTTCTGCTAATGCCATTTGTCAATCCTCCAAATTTTATTTTTTTCAATCAAAATACATTTGGGCATATGCCCTTTTTCTTCTACTGCCTCAACTCTACTGCATACTAAACGTAAAACGACTACGCCCTTCTCTGCGCTACCACCCCCTCTCTCGGCAAATCATAGAATCCAATAAACAAGTGTTTTACTAAGTGCAATTCCGATGCCACCCAGTTGCTGTTTTCTGGATTCCATCAATTGCCCGGATTATAGAAGAAAAGCTCTAGTCAATTATTTTTACTTGTCATAACTGCAATCCATTTTGGAACAACACGTCTGATTATAGAGCACTGAATGAATTTAAACGGTGTCCTTTTGGCTTGGGAAAACTCTATCCCGTACGCGCGCCGTGTCAACCCACATTATGAATTAATTCACGGCGACGATTTTCAGCCCGGAGACGTCTTTGTACGATTTTGATTAGTTAGTTGTCCATTCGGAAAATCATGTTTTGACGAGACCGGGCTTCGATAGCCGGGGGAGTGCCACTTGCTTCACGCCTGAAACTTGTCAGTCAGTGCCCAAATTGATTCAGGCCGGCACTAGCCGTTTTTAGGGGGCGACCAAACTCCAGACATACCGGACAAAGACACGCTTAACCAGAATGAGTCTCCACACCGATAACTTCAGCAGTCTATCGACTCATCCTACGTAGCGCTAAAGGCGCGCGGCATAATGCAAGAAAGCTGGAAGTATTGAAGCGGCGAAAGTTGCAAGATCTGACTGGATCAGGGAAACGACTGCGCGTAAAGGGGAAAAGCATGGAGGGGGTCGCACACGAAACATCAATGAACCACGGCTGGAGTTAAGTCGTAATGTGGACAAGGGGAATGCCTGGAAGTTGTTGCCGAGTAGAGGGCGTACCTACTTGATATCGTACTCTTTTATCTTGCGGTACAGCGTATTGCGACCAACACCAAGTTTCGCTGAAACCTTTAAAATATTGCCCTTATACAGGTTCAGAGTCTGGATGATCGCATCCTTTTCAATATCCTTCAAAGATTTTACCTCTGCAATTCTTTCTTCGATTCTAACTGGGGAGGGATTGTCAAAATGTAGTAGATCAGGGGTAAGAGTACCGTCATCGGACAACATGTTGAGAGCTCGCTCTATGGCGTTCTCAAGCTCGCGAATATTACCCGGCCAATTATAGGTTTTCAGTTTTTGCAGGAAATCATCCGCTATGGAGATGTTTTTCCTGCCGAGCTTGTGTGAAAGCTTGCAGACGAAATGTTTTGCGAGATTGGGTACATCGTCCATCCTCTCCCGGAGAGAGGCAATATTAATCGTGATAACGTTCAGCCTATAGAACAGGTCTTTCCTGAAGTTTCCCTTGTGAACCTCTTCTTTCAGATCCTTGTGCGTTGCTGCAATAATGCGTATATCTACTGATATTTCACCGGAAGACCCGATTCTGGAAATCTTCTTTTCCTGTATAACACGCAGAAGCTTAACCTGCGTGTAGAGAGGAATATCACCAATTTCGTCAAGAAATATAGTCCCCCCATTCGCGAGTTCAAACTTGCCGGCCTGTCCACCTTTTTTTGATCCTGTAAAGGAGCCCTCCTCATAACCGAATAATTCGCTTTCAATGAGCGTGTCAGGCAATGCAGCGCAATTTATTGCAATAAATGCTCTTTCTTTTCTGCTGCTTCCATTATGTATCGCCTGCGCGAAAAGTTCTTTCCCCGTGCCGCTTTCACCTGTCAACAAAACGGTTGAAGGGCTACCCGCCGCGATTTTCGCCCATTTCTTGGCAAGATGCATTGTTTCACTTTCGCCGATAATATCATCAAAAACATATTTTGCCGAGAGGGAGCCGCAGCGCTTTCCGGGCAGTTTTTCTCTGCATTCCTTGAGCATCGCAAGTATACCGATGGTACGTCCCGTATCATCACGCAGAGGCGAAATGGATTGTGTTATTTTCTTTCCCGTCTCTTCGATAAATAGTTCGTGATCCTTATAGTCAACCCCGGTGGACAATACCTGCAGAATCGCAGCGGGCTTCTTGACCACCGCGGCTACCGGCTTACCGATTGAAAACCGGGGATCCACGCCAAGAATCTTAGCAGCATGGGAATTTAATTGGGTAATGACGCCGTTGGTATCGACGGAAATAATTCCATCGGACATGGTTTCAAGAAGCGTACTGGAAAATTTGTAGGAAACATAGAGCTTGCTGGTCGTTTTATGCAACCGCAGTTGATTTTCTATCGTGCTAACCGCCGCCACCACCAAGCTAAGCGTATGAGGATTAAAGGATTTGTAATCTCCGGTAATATCAAGGACCCCGACTATCTGGCCTTCGGGATCAAAAACAGGGGCGGCAGAACAGGTAAGAAAATGGTTGACCTGACAGAAGTGCTCCCTAGCAAAAATCTGAATGGGTTTTTTCTCGAAGATTGCCGTCCCAATGGCGTTCGTCCCTTTTACTGCCTCGTTCCAATCTCCGCCTGGAGATAATTGAATCTGTTTGGTCTTCTTGATTATTTCCGGATCGCCTATTGCCTCGAGGATAAGCCCCTCTTTATCAGTAAGAACAACCTGAAAGCCGGAGCCTTTGACAAATCCATACAGGTTATGAATAAAAGGACGGGCTATCTTAATCAGATGCTGGGATTCATGAACTTTTTCCTTGAGCTCCAGCCCCTTTACGTCCTGATCGCTCTGTCCATAGGGGTCAACCTTAAAATTCCTGCAACGCTGCCAAGAATGAGCCACCTCCGGGCGCAGTTTATGGATATCCAGCACATCATTAGCAATATAACGGTTCCATGCTTCTTCGATTAAATGGATGACTTGAGCTGACATTTACGAAACTCCTAATAGTCCACCAGTCACGAGGGAAGGGAATCTCTTCACATACGAGAACCTATCGAAATGCTTAGTGTATACACTAACCAAAATCAAAAAGCCAGTATAATTTTCAGAGTAAAAGTAACATCGGTTTTTTGGATGCGCATTCTTGAGCGTAGATCCTTAGGCGCGAAAATGAACCGTGGAAGAATAATGGGCAGCCAACCTATAAAGAACGGGAAGTGCCCCAAGGTTTGACACCAAGGGGCACTTCCCGTTTAATAAATTTAGACAAAAAAGGAATATGATAGCTGCAACAGAAAAAAGTGGACGGAAACAACATCCAGAATAAATCAACCAAATAACGAGCCTAGCGCCAATTCAGTGGACCACGGCATTATAACTCATTGAGGATACTTGACCTCTTCATCTGGTATTCCTCTTCGGTAATCATCTTCTTGTTTTTCAGCTCATTAAGGATCGAAAGACGTTCTTCTACGGTTTTCGCATGAGGAGGTATAGTTGCTGTCTCTTTCTCGCCCATCGCGGCCCTGGCCGTCATAGCCGCGAGGTCAATTACCAGCCAGTCGGTTCGCTGACCGTCCGGACCGGTATAAAACTCCTGATAGGGATATCCAAGGAGTTTCCATTCATGTCTCGTAGGTAAAGAGCGGGAACCCGGCGCTAAAGGAAATAGACGCCGATCCACGCTATCGTAGGCCTTATTATTACTCGTGTTTGCATAGTACTTACCGTGAATGTCCCCAAAGATGATATTAAGTTTACCTTCGCGATAGAACACCCTGGCCGAAGTAAACATCTGTTCTTTTGCCAGGCCGTATAACGCGCGATAATCACCGATAACGGCAAATGAGACATCCTCTTCGGGACCTGCTTGTTCCAGGGCGTTGCTGAGATATCTTTGAAGTACATCAAGCTCAGGCTTCTCGAATACCGGGGATGATTTATCCTTATTGGGCAGCATAAATTCAAGTGACCCCAAGGCAGTGCGTAATTGACCCGGTTCCAGTAGAACGGGATGATCGTTAGGCGAAACTTTCATGCCCTTTACAGCGTCCTGCTTGATGACGCGAACATACTGGTCGCGGGACTTGAAAAGCTCCTTGTTGTCTTTGTCACTGGTAATCGACTTGACCATGGAGCAACCAGCGACTACCAGGGAAAGAAACGTTACCAAGATCGCCTTTCTGAATGTTACCGTCGAAATCAAGTCAGCAAAACCATTTCTCATCAGAAGCTCCTTATCAGATACCACATGTTTCAAACAAAAACAAAACGCCCGCGAAAATCGTATTCTCTTTTTCAAGGGGAAAGGACAGGCTCTCTCATATGAGGGTGTGTATACCATCACCCATTGTTCCATGTCAAAGGAAAAGGGGCGACGGCTCACCCCTTTTCCTTTGACATGGAACAGTTACCCGACCGGCAAAAAAGGGGCCGACTTGCGTCGGCCCCTTTTTTAGACTCAAATCTCTCGCTTTGGTATCTCTACCAAGTAAATACTGTGCCGAGAGAAATGATATTTTTATCGGTTCTTGCACTTGAGTTATACCAGCTATCACGAGCCCACGTATATTCGCCTACAATTGTCAGGTACTTATTGAGGGAGTAGTACACGCCGCCGGTAACAGCCTGCTGTGATTTTTTCACAGAATCGGTTCCATCGTTTACCTGAAGTACGTCGTTATCAGTCCGGTCAGCATAGTTAATACCATACTGAGCACCGATCTTAACCGGTCCAACCGTGTAGGTGACATGAGCCAGACCACCGTAGGTGACGCGCTCTTTGCCAACATTGTCGATAGCGGAATCATCTAAAGCAGCAATTCCGTCCTGGCAGAAGAGCATGCCTACCGCTTTACCGCCAAAGCCTGAAACCAGCATTTCAACAGGACCAACAACAACCTGAGCGCCGCCAGCGCCGCCTATTGACGCAACTTTGTGATGCGTGGGAGCAAACTGGGCCTGCTGATAGAGGGCAGACGTCCACGCCTGCATCTTTGCTGCGCCGAAGGACTTGGCATAGGACATTTCCATCTCGAAACGAGGTTGGTTGGTCTTGTTTGCCCAAGTACCGTCAGCAGAACCTATCCTGCTGGGATCTGCAACAGCAAGAGCAATCTTCAATCCGGCCAGGTCCGGTGTGGTGTAACGGAACTGAGGACCAAAGGACGGATAGGAGTAGCCGTAGCCGATGTTGCCGAGAGTCGTGCCTGCGCCGGCGGTATCAAGGGGGACACCAACGCCAATCAGAGTCATGTCTGTGAGGATGTTCTTGCCCTCATAGAGATTCAGGGCACGACCGATGAGGAACTGACCGAATTTGCCGTCAGCGGTGAAGAAGACTTCACGGATATCGATCCTGGATCCGCCACCACCATCAAGATTGCCAATCGTATCAGGACCAAAACCGGTCCGTGAATGATTGTTCTGAATTTGCGGGTAGAGGCCGATACGTACGCCATAATCAACACCAGCGATAGTCGGCGACTTAACATTAAAGGCAAAAATGCTCGGCAGCAGGCCGGTACGGTCGCTGAAACCTTGTGTTGCACTTTGTTGGAGTGTGTTTCCGTGTCTGTCTACAACATTGCCCTGCATGGTATACACCATGAAGGCATTGATCATCCCGTCAAAACTCATCTGCCAGCCGTTTTCACCGCCGACCACGAAGGCCGCCTTCGCCGGAGAGGTCGCCGTCAGAACGAGCGCCGCACACCCCATCAGTCCTAGAATTGCACTACCGAATCTAAATCTCTTCATCCTTTTCCTCCTTCTCATGGTAATTAATAAATAGGTCGCTCCTTCAAAGCCGAGTTTCAACCAATTCAGGGAAAAACGGCTTACCGGGAGACTTACAAAACACAACAGAAAAACAGCTTCAGAGACTTTACCTTCAAGAATGGCTATTCAGCAGCGGTGCAGACTTCATTCCCCCTCAACACTCAAAGACATCACTATAACGCCGCCAGCCTGCAGAGTCGTCCGAGCCTTCCGGAAATCCGGTTCTCCCGGTCATCTACCCATGTGGTAAACCCTCTTCCCAACCATCTGCTCAATGGCCGGATTGCCTCGCACCTCCTTCCTGTCGATGGGATTAAACCAAAACACCGTTTGGTAAAAGCAAATTACATGCCATAAAAAAACCCTGTTTTTCCGGTAACACAGGGAATCGCACTTTCCGATTATGTGTTCTATTTAGGGACTGGTTTGCACATTATTCACATTTTTCATCTTTTTGCAAGAACGCTTATTATTTTTGACAGGATTTTTATCAATAAGGACGAGTCCTAATATAGAACAGTGTTCCGCACGGGGCTGCCTGTGCAGGATTGGTTTTCTAAACGGTGGGACTTGCCGAAGCATAGATAGTAGCCGCCAGGACAAAAAAATCCGGTCCTTGAATTGCCTTACGCCGGCTCTTACCAGACCCATGAAAGGAACCAGTGGATTCAGTAAAATTCACCGTGACGACAGCACTAAAAACAGACATTTCAAGGTAAAAAAAAAGGGCTAACCGTTACGGTAGCCCTTATGGGTGTTGTGGCGTCCCCTGGGGGATTTGAACCCCCGTCGCCGCCGTGAAAGGGCGGTGTCCTGGGCCGGGCTAGACGAAGGGGACGTGGTGAGCCGCGTTGGGGTCGAACCAACGACCACCTGATTAAAAGTCAGGTGCTCTACCGACTGAGCTAGCGGCTCAAAGTGACAAGACGTGTTTTATAATATATCGTACATTTTACGTCAAGCTGTTTTTTCGCTTTTCCGAAATATTTTTCAACTATCCCAAAAAGGGGTTTCGCAAAATAATAGTTTCATCCCGTCGTGCGCCGACCGAAACAAGTATAATGGGGCACTCGATCAACTCTTCCAGTTTTCTTATGAACTTCAGGGCATTCTCCGGCAGGTCCTCGAACTTCCTTACAGAGCCGATATCCGAACACCACCCGGGGAAATCCTCATACACCGGACGGCAGCGCGCGAGGACATCTATGGATGCGGGAATCTCGGTAAGAATCTGATCCCCATACGAATACCCCGTGCAGATTCTGATGGTATCAAACCCGCTCAGCACGTCAAGCTTCGTGAGAGCGATGCCGGTCAGACCATTGATACGGACCGAATATCGCGCCACGAGCGCGTCAAACCAGCCGCACCGTCGGGGCCGCCCCGTAGTCGAGCCGAATTCACCACCCGCCGTTCGCAGTCTTTCTCCAATCTCATCCTCCAGTTCCGTTGGAAAAGGACCGCTACCGACTCGGGTCACGTACGCCTTCGAGATGCCGATAATCTCGTGAATGTCCCTTGGCCCAACGCCACTACCGGTACATGCCCCGCCGGCGCACGTGGATGAAGAGGTCACAAACGGGTACGTGCCGAAATCTACATCCAGCATGGTACCCTGTGCCCCTTCAAAAAGGATCTTCTTTCCTGAAAGAATGTCTTTTCGCAGGATCAGTGAAGTATCAGCCGAGTATGTGCGGAGGATCTCCGCATGACCGCAGTATTTTTCATAAATTTCGGCGAACTCTAAAGGGGTGTCTCCGAGCAGCTTCTCCAATATGAAATTCTTCTCGTCGAGGAATTCACGGAGCTTGCGGGCGAAAACATCCTTGTCGAGCAGGTCCATGAGCCTGATGCCCCGTCGCCCTATCTTGTCCTCGTAACAGGGACCGATGCCGCGGCCGGTGGTTCCTATCTTTCCGGCGCCGCTCTTCTTCTCACGGGCGATGTCAATTCTCTTATGATAGGGCATGATTATGTGAAGCGACTCGCTCAGCAGAAGACATTCATCATCGGCAAGCCGGCCGGAAGCCTTCAATGCCGAAATTTCCTCAATAAAAACCTCCGGGTCGAGCACCACGCCATTGCCGATGATGCATCTTTTTCCCTGGTGAAGGATACCGGAGGGAATAAGGTGAAGAACAACCTTTTCATTACCCACCACCAAGGTATGACCGGCGTTGTTGCCTCCCTGAAACCGGATCACATCATCGGCATACTCGGTAAATATATCAACAACCTTCCCTTTTCCCTCATCACCCCACTGGGCTCCAACCACAACTACGTTTGCCATCACTAATCTCCCGGTAAGGGTCCGAATACAAGAGGAAAATCTTTCCGGTACAGGTCGTTTTTCCTGACCGTAATCCCCTTTTTATCCGCAACCCTTACGACATATACCTCATCATCCGCGCAGCCTTCCTGGCCGATGACGATCATATGAAGAATATTCATTTTTCCGGCATATTCCAGGGAATCCGCCAAGTCCCGCCGGATAATGTCCCTGGCAGCCGTAAAACCCTTTTTTCGCAACCGCTTCGCAATTTCCAAGGCCTCCCGGCGGTCTTCTTTCCTGTTGAAAATCAGAAAATCCCCGGTCTTGCTCGCCTCCACATCAGGACGCTTCTCCGCGGCTTGCAATAATGCCATGAGATTGCAGGCAAATCCGGTTGCGGGCGCCGGAAATCCGTAGCGACCAGTGAGGTTATCGTATCGCCCGCCGCTGCAGACCGGTTCACCAACGCCTCCCACAAAGCCCTCCAGAGTCACGCCCGTATAGTAATCGAGTCCGCGAATTTCTCCCAGATCGATGGTCAGATACTCTCCCACGCCGTATATATCCAGAATATCGATGACTTGCGAAATATTCTCCAGCGCCCTCTTCGAACGGTCGTTCACGACGATACGCCCTGCCTCTGCAAGAACCTCACGGCCGCCGAACAGGCGAGGCAGAGCCGCCATTTCTTCCTTTACCGCATCGCTGACCGGTTCATTTTCCAGAATTTTTCGGAGCGCGGATGCGTCCTTCTTGCCGATGGCGGTACGCAGCAGATCCCGTGAACCCGCTGAAAAGGACGCTGAATCCAAAATCCCCCGGAAGAACTCAACCTGGCCGACGGCAACCTTGAAGCCTTCAAAACCGATGCTTTTCAATATTTCCACCGCCATGGCGGCCATTTCCGCGTCGGCCTCGGGCGAGACCAGCCCGATAAGTTCCACGCCCGCCTGGAAGATTTCCCTGCTGCGCCCCGACTGGCTCTCCGCATGACGCAGCACCCTGCCGCTGTAATAGAGACGGTGCGGCAACGGATACCTCTTCATCCTCGTTGCGACGATTCGGGCGACCTGGGGAGTAATGTCGGGTGGAATGACCAGAAGCCTGCCGGTCTGGCGATCATCAAAACGGAACACCTTCTCCATGAGATTCTCTCCCATGGAGAGCGCCATCACGTCCTGGAATTCGAGCAGCGGGGTTATCAGGCGCCTGAATCCCCACAATTCGAAGATCCTGAGGATCTTTTCCCGGATATAGCCGAACTTGGCCGCTTTCTCGGGGAGAAAATCAGTAACCCCCTTTGGCAAGGGGGCCTCGATGTTTCCGGGTGCTGTCACGTTTCGATTCTCTCTGGCTCGTACGACATGAATGGAGGTGGATATTCGCCGGAATTTCGCATAGTCCGGCCCGTTTCAAAGACAGAAGAATCTACCAGTATCGGGAATTCCTGTCAACGATATAATGGCTGACAGGACGTGTCGACTCACCCTGCGAATCACGAAAAATCCGACGAAAAAACCTTTTTCAGGAAGGAAATATCTGAAGACGCGAAGGGTAGCGTCGGGCTCACTCTATTGTGCCGGCCCGCTGCCTACCGTGTGCGGGAGATACATAGACGATATCAAGCACATTCCGCACATAACGCTCATCGGAAATCCCCTCGGATGCCTCCGGAGGGAACGGCGCCCGAGACCTGAAATATTCCGCAAGCTCCCCGAATAATTCGCACCGTGCCTCCGGCGCCATTTCGTCACGTCGAAGCACGGCCCGCAGCGCAATGGATGCCTCTTCACCTGATATCATCCTGCGCAGCCGCATGGTATGCCGGGGGTACTCCCGCAGGGAGTTGTACTTGTGATTTGAGAGTCGCTCAAGATTCGGCGGAACGACCTCGGGCGTTCTGACGACAATCGTGCCGGCAGCGATATCCCCGAGCCGCTGGTTCCGCCCGCTGAGAAGGCAGACCGTTCCTCCGAGAAGATACAGCACGGGGAACATGTCGATCGTTCGCAGCAGGTTGCGCAGCACAACCTGGCCGAACTGCAACTGGAGCCCCTGTCCGTCCATGACCCGCAGGCGGAACAGTCTCTTTCCCAGGGTCTGACCGCGCCAGAACCACTCAAGAAGTATCCCGTAGCCCACGGAAAGGAGGAACATTCCCACGGCCAGGAGAGCTTTGGCGAAGTCAAGACTGATAATGGCAAACACGTGAAGGACGGTGGCGAGCACGGACGTGGCGCAGGCGATGCAGGCGGCATCGATGAGCATGGCGAGAAAGCGGACCAGCGGACCGGCAAGAAGGAGGGAAAACCCGATCCCCTCAGGCGTCCGGATACGGAGGGAGGAGACCCTGTCGCTAGACATTTTTCTCTCCGGGAGCATTCTTCCTCAAAGTCGAGCCACCCACCGCTAGAAACAGCGTCAGCGCAGCCAGCTCAGCCACGCCGAAACCGATCTTCAGGGAGTAGGGGAGCACCGGTTCATGGTACTGTGAGAACAGCGCCTCCACGAGCCCCGCCCAGACCAGGAGAAGCGCAACGCCACCCATGAGGGTGGCCAGATCGCCCCAGACAAGTCGGAGCCTTTCCCCGAGGGCACGGCCGCTCGACCTGCCCAACAGCGCGCCGGCGAGAATGAAGCCGCCCTGTCCGGCGATAAGGATGGCGGGAATCTCGATGACGCCATGGGGAAGGAGCCAGCCGAGAAGAAAGGCTGTCTTCCCGGCCGCGAGATAATCGAACACCACCGCTCCAAGGACCACACCGTTATAGAAGAGAAAGATGAGCGTCCCAATGCCGAAGGTGAATCCAAGCGCCAGACACGAGATGGCAACCCGGGTATTGTGCGTCATGAGAAATCCGGAAAAGGTGAGTTTTCCCTGCGCCAGGTTTTCGTTCACCCTCTGCTCTTCCTGCGCAACCCGTTCCGCCGGGCTTCCCAGGAGATGCTCGAAGGGGAGAAGGATCTCCTTGTCGGCACGGTCCAGATGCAGGGTAACGGCGCCGAATACGGCGCCCAGAAGCGTCATCGCAACGGCAAGGGCAAATGCCCGTACATGGCGGCGGAATGTCGCGGGAAAGGTCCGGAAAAACCATGAGAAGAGGGCAAAGTCACCCGTGCGTCGCCGGGATTCGTGGATCTCGCTGAAGCCTCGTGCGACCAGGGATTCAAGATAGGCTCGAAGTTCCGGGTCGGCCGCGTACGCGGCAATCCGTGCCAGATCGCTCGAGGTCCGCTGGTACAGGTAGTGGAAACGCCGCACTCCGGCCATATCCATGCTGTAGGCCATATCGCGGTCCATCCCGTCCAGGATGGCCTCCAGTTCCTCCCAGCAGGAAGTCTCCTCGGCAATGAAGCGATCCAGATCAGCTATCACAATATCTGCCTCCGCTTGACATTCAGGTAGCGTGTCACGAGGGTGGCGCAGAATCTTTCCCGGTCCGTCAGGGACAGTTCAACGCCCCGGAGTCTCAGCGTCTCCTGTGTCTGGCGAAGCCCGTGCCACATGAGATGACCGCCAAGCAGCCCGTAGAGGTCATCGGAGTTATCCGGCCCGTGGTCAGAGAATAACGGGCAAGCGGCCGATGGCTTCACCACGTGTACCTGCACCAGGTGACGCCTGCTCAGGACAGGGACGGCGCGGGCAAAACTCTCGGCCAGGACCGGCTCGTCAAGACTCGTCAGAAAAAGGAGAAGCGCCCTTCGCCGGAGACGTGTCGCCAGAAAAGCCGCCGTTTCCTCGAAATTGGGCGTCACCAAAGATGCCTGTACGGTTGAGAGCGCCTCCCGGCAGACAGCGAAATGGCTCATACCTGCCTTTGCCCGAATAAAGGTAAGCGGCTGGTCGCTGAAAGCCATGACACCGAACAGGTCTCCCTGACGTCGGGCTATCGTGGCCAGGAGGAGGCTCGCGGAAAGGTAGGTATCCAGAAGGGTGTCCTGCGAGCCGTTCACCCCGTTGCCGCGTGCGCTCAGCCGGGAAGCGTCGATAATACAGTATACCTCCTGGGTTCGTTCAATACGGAATTCCTTGGTGACGGGGTGACCGCGCCGGGCGGTGGCCTTCCAGTGGATGTCGCCCTGGCTGTCTCCCGGCAGGTAGGTTCTGAGCTTCTCGAACTCCCTTCCCTGACCTATCTGCCTGTGCGGACGGACCCGCATGTCGTTGCGGCGCAAAAACAGGGCGGCGAGCTTCTTCCGCTCTTCGTGAAGCCCGGGATAAACGTGGACCCGCGTGCCTGCGGCAAACGCCGACTGTCCGAACCATAAGCCCAGCGGGGAGAGCAGGCGGAGACGGCATCGATGAATGACGTGCACGCCCCGCCGGGATCCGGTCAGCGGCCAGGATACCCCGAAGCCGTCCCCGTTGTGCGGGAGAAGGACCGGGAGGCTGTTCCAGGGAGAGAGCACGGCGCCGGGCATCTCGATTCCCACCTGAAGTGACAGGGGGCGGTTCTTCGCATCCGCAATGCGAATCTCCAGGCTGCCTTCGCGGTTTCGGGTCAAATCGACGCGCTCCGGGAACGAGACGGAGATTCCTTTCAGCCCCTGCCAGACCGCGACGGCATCCCCCGCGGCAACGAAGCAGAACAGGAGGAGTGCGCCGACGAACAGTTCCATGCCTCCCGAGATGAAGTAAGGCGACAGGGAAGCCGGTACAACCGTCACGGCAAAGGCCAGGAGCATTCTTTCGGCCGGAATGGTCACCGGGGAACCGGAATCTCACGGAGAATCGAATCTATGACCTCCACCGGGGTCACCCCCTCGATCTCGAAATCCGGCAGCACAACGAGACGATGCTCGAGCACCGGAACGGCCATACGACGCACATCATCGGGAGTGACGAAATCCCGTCCGGAAACAGCGGCACAAGCCCTGACCGCCAGAGCCAGGGCCTGCGCGGCCCGGGGGCCCGCGCCGAGCTGCACGGCGTGATGGGTTCTGGTTGCCCGCACCACGTCGAGCACGTACCCGGCAACCTCATCCCGGACAGTCAGGCTCCTGAGGAGATCCCTGCAGCGCACCGACTCATCGGCGCTCACAACACACTCCACCCGGTTGGTCGCCAGCAGTTCCTCGGGAGCGTCCACGCCCAGGGTTCGCGTGACCAGGGAAAGTTCCTCCTCCCGCTCCAGGTCCTGCATCGTAATCTTGAGAAGAAAACGGTCCTTCTGCGCCTCGGGGAGAGGATACGTGCCCTCGAATTCGACAGGGTTCTGGGTGGCGAAGACAGTGAACCCGGCAGGAAGCCGGTAGGTCTTGCGATCGATGGTCACTGTCTTTTCCTGCATGGCCTGGAGCAGCGCCGACTGGGTCTTGGCCGGGGCCCGGTTGATCTCGTCCGCCAGTAGAAATCCGCAGAAAACCGGTCCCGGGCTGAGCACGAACTCGTTGCTCTTCATGTTGAAGATATTGGTCCCCGTAATATCGGCCGGCATCAGGTCCGGCGTGAACTGGATACGGGAAAACACACCGCCGAGGGTCTTTGCCAGGGTGCGTACCAGCAGGGTTTTACCCACGCCCGGCACACCCTCGACCAGGGCATGTCCACCGGCCAGCACAGTCACCAGGGCCTTGTCAATCACGTCATGCTGCCCGATGATGACCTTGCCCACCTGTTCCCTGATTCTCTCGATAATCTCCAGCAGCCGGGACATCTCATTATTCATACTCATTTCCTCTCCGCGAGTATCCGCGCTAGTTTACGATATCCCGCCGCCGGATTCCTTTTGGCGGGAGGTCTTGCCGTCTCCTGGTCCACAATTGATTGCAGCCTCGCCCGCGTGCCGTCTGATTCCCGGTATTCCCGCGAGAAGGATTTCGTCCACTCCCG
>CAYSPF010000049.1:0-14809 GCA_964432775.1 uncultured Geobacter sp. | reverse complement strand
ATACCGCTCGCCTGTGTCGATGTTGACCTGGAGGAGTATCCCCGTCATGGGGAACCGTTCCCCGATTCCTATGCCGTGCAGCGCATCGGGCTCGGGGCCTACTACCGCGAATACCTGCATGCCCGCGGGCATGCCCCACCGGGAAGAGAAGACCTTGTGCGGGAACGGGGGATGGCCTTTCGTCTTCAGGAGCTGGCAAAACGTCATGAACGGATCCTGTTCGTCTGCGGCATGGCCCACCTGGAGAGGGTGAAGAGCTTCTTCGGCCAGCCCCAGGCCGCTCCCCTGGAAAAGGTCCGAAGGGAAGGTATTGCGCTCTTCAACCTTCATCCCGATTCCTGTCCCGAGATTCTCGGAGAATACCCATTTCTCTCATCGCTCTACGAACTGCGTCGCGACGCCCTTCCCCCGGAGCCAACCACGGAAGGTCATTCCCTTCGCAAAAGTTATCACGTCTTCGAGTTGATTGACGGAGGACGAAAGGACATCCCGGAAGAGCAAATCCTCTATGAATCGGTCCTCAGGAGTGCCCATCACGCGGGGCGTGAAGGAGAGGGGCCGGACCGGCAGCGGGGAATGCTGCGGCTGTTCCGGGAGGCGGCGCGCCACTACCGGCAGGAAACCGGAGAGCCGGTCCATCTCTGGCAGAAACGGGCCTTTTTCCGTTTTTCCCGCAATTATGCCCTGACAGCAGGCAGGCTCCTCCCGGATCTCTTCCAGATGCTGGCTTCGGCCCGGGGCTGCGTGGACGACAACTTCGCCTACGCCTTCTGGCGGCTCGCCGGTTTCTATCCCTGGCAGAGGGTGACCGCGGACCTTCCCACCATCCGTCTCCGGCCCGAGGATATCGCCGGAGGAAGCCTGCGGATCCGTTTCCGTCCCCGGTCCCGGCAGACGGGCAAGGGGCTCTCCCACCTGCAATTTCTGAAGAGAAAACGGGAAAAGCGTCCCGGTGATTGGCTGGAGGGGTTCGACGACCCTTCGGTCTGCTCCTATCCGCCGGAGGATCTGATCATCGAGGACTACGGCCGCTTCCTCATGAAAAAAGGTGCGAAGCAGCTTTCCGAGGAACAGAGCCGCGTGGAACCTTTCTCCGCCTCGATGCTGGACGGCATCGATATGCGGGAGACCCTGCGCAACCTCCACGAGGGGAAGATCTACGTGCGGGAGAGCCTGCGCGTCCAGGGAGGCGTGGGGAGCGTGGTGGTGATCTTCGACGAGGATCGCGGGAGAGAAAAGTTTCCGTATCTGATGACATGGCTGGGCGAACATGACCAGGAATCGGACATGGCCCTGTACGCTACCCAGCCGGCGGATAACGTGGTCGGTCCGGGCATCTGCCGCAGCGAATACGGCGGTTTTCTCCTCTCCTACCCTCCCCGCCGTATGTACGACGTCTGGCAGGACGAGGACTACTCGTTCGCCCGGGGAAAGGCGGAGGTGCTGCTGCTGGCCGGCCTGGATTATTCTCGCGAAAAACATGTGGTCTATGTGGCGGCGCGCCCTCCCCGGAGCTGTTTCAGGCAGATTGCCGCACGACTCGGGAAGAAGATAGTCTATATCCCCCTCGGTTCACTGTCGCCGCTGAAACTGAAGAGGCTCAGGGTGTTCCACGTGCTGTTCGGCCGGAACAAAAGAGAGATAGCCGGGGATTACATATGGTGACGGAACATTAAAAGTATGGTATACATCAAACAGGCATACTGAGGCGGGTTTATCAGGCGCCTGACGGTATGCAGATCATTCGTATTCTTCTTTGAATACATTTATGTTTTTTACATATGGGGGAAAGGATGAACACAAGCGATCGCCGCTATGTACGACTGGAATCTCTGAACCTGCTTGAGTACGTACTCCTGAATGAAAAAGGGGAGATAACCACCCGGGCCATGGGGAGGACCCTGAATATCAGTGAGAAGGGGATGCTGCTGGAGACCCACATTCCCTTCGAGCCGGGCCGGATTCTCCTGATCACCATCGGGCTTGAAGAGGATCTGGTTGACGTCAAAGGCCAGGTCAAACACTCGGAGATGTGCGAAGACAATTACTTCAGCGCCGGTATCGAGTTCCTCGAGATCGACGGCGAGGGAAGCCGGGTGCTTCACTCGTATCTGGAGGCGTTCAACAAGTTTACGGCCTGACGCTATGTCATACTCACTCTTCCCCTCCCGCCACGGGAGGGGATCACATCTTCGCCCGTACAATCCCCCTGGTTTTCCATCCACTCGACCGAATCCTCAGTCCCTGAACTGCAACTGATACAGCCGGTAGTACACTCCCTCCAGCGCCATGAGCTCATCATGGGTTCCCTCTTCCGCCTTCTCTCCCTTGTGGATGACCACAATCCGATCGGCGTCCCGCACGGTGGAGAGTCGGTGGGCCACCACCAGGGAGGTGCGTCCCGACAGGAGACCGCGCAGGCCCTCCTGGATTAGCCGTTCGCTGGCGGTGTCGACACTGGCGGTGGCCTCGTCCAGAACCAGGATCTCCGGGTCGAAGGCAACGGCGCGGGCAAAGGAGATGAGCTGGCGTTCTCCCATGGAGAAGTTGCTTCCCCTCTCGCGCACCTCCTCGTCGAAATTGCCGGGGAGGCGCCGGATAAAGCGATCCGCTCCGACGGTTGTTGCGGCTTCTTCCATCCTCCCGATTGCCCCTGAGTCTCCCAGGGAAATATTGTACCCGACGGTTCCGGTGAACAGGAACGGCTCCTGGAGGACCACGCCGATGCGCGCCCGTAATTCCGGCAACGGGATAGTCCTGATATCGGTTCCATTAATGGTGATTTCTCCCCTTCCCACCTCGTACAACCGGGAGAGCAGGCGGGTAACCGTCGTTTTTCCACCACCCGTCTCACCCACCAGCGCGATCTT
Source organism: uncultured Geobacter sp. (assembly GCA_964432775.1). Taxonomy (GTDB): domain Bacteria; phylum Desulfobacterota; class Desulfuromonadia; order Geobacterales; family Geobacteraceae; genus RPRC01. The sequence goes on along the minus strand of CAYSPF010000049.1, from coordinate 11,939 downwards.
CTCACCTCGCCGAATGGTCATGTTCAGCCCCTTCAGGACGAAGTCTTCGCCGTTGTAAGCGAACCAGACGTCATGGAACTCGATGGTCTCGATGGGGGATCTCTCACCCTCCACCTGTCCCCCTCCCATCAAGGGAGGGGATAGCGAAATTTCTCCCTCTCCCCTGGTGGGAGAGGGTTGGGGTGAGGGGGATGGTTTCTCCGCGTCCAGCAGGCCGAAGATGCGCTCCAGGGCCGCCATGGCCCCCTGCATGATGGAGTATTTTGCCGACAGGTCCCGGATGGGAGAGAAGAATTTTTCTATGTACTGGATGAATGCCACCAGCGCGCCGAAGGTAAGCGCTCCGCTGATGATCTCGCCGCCGCCGTACCAGATGATGAGGCCGACCGCAACTGACGACAGGGCTTCCACCGCCGCGAAAAGGGCGGCGTCCCAGGTGATCACCGGCAGGTTGGCGTCGCGGTAGGAGGCGTTGAGTCGAGTAAATTCCTGTCGTTCGGTCTGCTGGCGGTTGAAGAGTTGCACCACCGTCATGCCGCCGATGCTCTCGGCCAGGAACGAGTTCAGGTTGGAGAGACGCGCCCGCACTTCGCGGAAGGCGGTGCGCATTCGGGTACGGAAGGCGAAGACGATATAGAGGAGAACCGGGAGAACGGTAAAGGTGACCAGTGAAAGCTTCAGGTTCATCCAGAGCATGATGCCGATGATGCCGATCAGGACCAGGATATCGCCGACAATGGAGATGATGCCGGCGGTGAACATCTCGCCCAGAGCCTCCACGTCGCTGGTAACCCGGGTGACGAGTCCGCCGGTGGGGGTCCGGTCGAAGAAGGAGGAGGATAGGCGCTGGATGTGGGCGAAGAGTTCCACGCGGAGGTCGAACATCACCCGCTGCCCCAGGTACTGGAGCAGGTAGATCTCCAGGTAGGTCAAGAGACCGTCCGCCAGGATGAGGGCGAAATAGCCGAGTGAGAGCAGGGGCAGACCTTCCATCCTGCCGGTCGTTATGTGGCTGTCGATGGCGATCTTCAGCAGCCAGGGCTGGGCGAGTTTTGCCGCCGCTATGGGGGGAAGGAGCAGCAGGCTACAGGCCACCAGCCACCGGTAGGGGCGGAGGTAGCGGAGAAACCGCGTCAGAAGCCGCCGGTCGTAGGCCTTGCCGACTATTTCGTCTTCGTAGATTCCGCCGAAATGCATTAAAACCTCTCGAGTTCTTCCCTGAGATTCTGCTCCCGATGGATGACTGCATAGCGGCCGCCGAGGGCAAGGAGTTCATCATGGGTCCCCTGCTCCACTATGCGCCCTTCTTCCATGACGAGAATCCGGTCGCACCCCCGCAGTGCGGAGAGACGGTGGGAGACGATGAGCACGGTGCGCCGTCCGTAATACCGTGCAAGTCCGTTCAGTATCTCCTCCTCGGTGCGGGCGTCCACCGCCGACAGCGGGTCGTCCAGGATCAGGATTGCCGGGTTCTTCAGCAACGCGCGGGCAATGGCGGTCCGCTGTTTCTGCCCGCCGGAGAGGGTTACGCCCCGCTCCCCCACGAGGGTTTCGTACTCCAGGGGGAAGCCGGCTACGTCTCCGTCCAGCAGCGACAAGCGTGCCGCTTCTTTCACTTCATCATCAGTTGCCCCCTCCCGTCCATAGGCGATGTTCTCCCCGATGGTGCGGGAAAAGAGAAAGCTTTCCTGGGGGACGAAACCGATAGCGTCCCGCAGCTGCTTCATGGGAAGGTGGTTGATGTCCGTCCCGTCGAGAAATATCATGCCGTCCGCCACGGGATAGAGCCGCGCCATGAGACGCACCAGAGTTGTCTTACCGCTCCCCACCGGGCCGACGATGCCTATTCTTTTTCCCGCTTCGATGCGCAGGGAAATATCCCGGAGCAGCAGTTCATCCGTGTAGCCGAAGGAGAGGCGGCGAAACTCTATCTCTCCGGAGATGCCTTCAGGCACAAACGGCGAAGGATGTTCCGCGACCGTCGCCTTCGCATCGAGCACGGCATTCAGGCGTCCCATGGAGGCAGCGCCTCGCTGGAGAAGGTTCAGGATCCATCCGAGCACCACGGTCGGCCAGATGAGCATGGCCAGGTAGCTGGTGAAGGCGACGAAGTCACCCAGGGTCATGACGCCGCTTATTACCCGGCTCCCGCCTACAAAGAGAACGATAAGGGTTCCCAGTCCGCCCATGGAGGCCATGAAGGGAATGACGATGCCGCGCAGATTGGCCATTTTCATGCTGCTGAAGAGGTATCGTCCGGCCAGCTCCCGGAAACTGCCGATGCGGGACTCCTCCCGCCGGTAGGCCTTTACCACCACCGAAGCCGCGATGCTTTCTTCCGCTTGCGAGGTCAGGGCGGCAAGCTCTTCCTGTGCCCGCTTGGAGTGGTGGAATATCTTGCGGCTCACCTGCTTGACGAGGATGATCATCAGGGGGAACGGCAGAACGGAACAGAATGTCAGGAACGGGTCGCTGCGCCCCATGAAGAACAGGGCCGACACATAGACGACCACCGTGTTGATGACGTTGAGGAAGCCGAAACCGAGCAGCATCCGCACGTTGGTCAGGTCGTTGGAGAAGCGGGAGAGCAGATCACCGGTCCGCTCCCGGGAGAGATAGGGAAGGTCCAGGGAGAGGAGGGCGGCGTAGAGGTCTTCCCGTATCCGGTACTCGATGCGGCGCCCGGCATGGAGGAGGGTGGTCCGGGAAAAAATGCGCACCACGCCGTGGGCGATGGCCGCGCCGATGATGAGCAGGCCGAAGTACCCGGCGGAATGTCCGGCCCGGCCGGGGAACTGGAGACTTTCCACCGCACGCTTCAGCAGCCAGGGGATGATCAAGGCGAAGCCGTTGGCGCCGATGAGGAGGAGCGAACCCCACAGGTAGGTTCCCCGGAAACTTCGCAGATAGGTTATGAGGCGGGAATACTCTTTAATGGTAGTCTCCCGGAGGTCTGTTCCGCAAGGGAGGTTTCGTCACCCTTTACCTCCATCCCTGTGCCCTTGATTTCCAGGTAAATGTGCGATGAGTAATAATAAAAAAGGGGGGTCGGCACGTAATGCCTACCCCCCTGAATATCTGGTCGGGATGACTGGATTCGAACCAGCGGCCCCTTACTCCCGAAGCAAGTGCGCTACCAGGCTGCGCTACATCCCGACGAAGGCCTTTTATAGCGTTTTGACGGATCTTTGTCAACAGGATATCGCGGAACTCCGCTGCGGAAGGAACCACAAATGGCGCCACGGTTGCCGACTGTCCACTATGATGAAGGAAATCAGTGGATCCGGAGTATGCGTCTCCTCGTCTCCGTCTACTTGTAAGGATTCTCAAGGATGCAGACCTTGTATGCCGTGTCTGTTTGTCGGCTCATGGCTTTACGCTCCGGCTTCCTCCGGACCCCTCGTCGCGGAGAGGCCCTTGCCTTCGGCTAGTACTTGGTTTACCCGTCTCTCACGTCAGTGACTGGATTCGCATACAGGGGACCCTTCTCAATTATTTAGCTTGCACCCCATACGCTCACGTCCATGACGGGCGTACACCAGAAAATACACCCTCCTGAAAAGACGGTGGATGATATTTTGCCCGTTAGCGTACCTTCAGATATCTTGACCTGACATCAAGCACTTTTCGACGGGTTTTTCAAAATTACAGAGGCTGACAGTTCGCAAATTTCACAATTGACATTTGCCGTTAGATGTTTGAAAGTTGTTAAAATTTGTATATAAGAAAAATTCTGGAGGTTTTCAATGCTAGGTGGCGATGTAGAGTTCCAGGTAAAGGATAAGGAAATCAACATCAAGCGGACATCTCCAACCGAGCGCTTTCTAGCCCAATTGCCGGTTCAGGTGGCAAAAGCTTTTCTTTTTGAAGGGAAGATTCGACCGATTGCATTCACTGTATCGGAGGAATCTCTTCCGGTCAAGGATGAGGCGCTTCTGCACAGGCAGTTCCCGAACATGAAAACGCCCCTGCTGGTTGTGGGTGCAGAGGAACCCTCTGATAAAATCCAGAATTTGTCAGGCAAACAGATCGGCGTAATCTTTTCCGGCGGCCCTGCATCAGGTGGGAACAATGTTCTCTCAGGCATACTGAAAGCGCTGGGACGGAACAATACACTCATGGGCTTTGAAAAAGGGCCTGATGGCCTCCTTAAGGGTGAGGGGTTGCTGATAACCAGCAAAAAGATGAAGTATCTTCTTAATACCGGCGGTTTTGACTACCTTGGCACCGGACGGACCAAGATAGATTCTCCGGAAAAATTTGCGGCGGTTCTTACTACCGTTCAGAAATACCGTCTTGACGGCATAATAATTGTTGGTGGTGACGATTCGAACACAAACGCTATCGAACTCGCTGAATTTCTGAGTGAACAGCACAATGCCGGCATTCTGGACAAGCCTTGCGCCGTAGTCGGCGTACCCAAAACGATTGATGGCGACCTCCAGATAAGTGTGTGTGGAAAAAACCTGCTCCCCATTTCGTTCGGATTCTATACCGCTGCAAGGGTGTACAGCAAGACCATCGGGAATCTCCTTACGGATGCGGCATCACAGGGTAAAACCTGGTTTTTCTACAAGGTAATGGGTCGCTCCGCCAGTCATATCGCCCTGGAAATCGCCCTTCAGACACGCCCTCATATCACCCTCATCTCCGAGGAAATCGCCGAGAAGAGGCAATCACTGAAAGACGTTGTCTCCTACATGACCGGAGTGGTGGTCAATCGCGCCAAGCAGGCGAAAACGTATGGGGTCGGGGTAATTCCGGAAGGGATCATTGAATTCATTCCCGAGATGAAAATGCTGATACATGAGCTTAACAAGCTTTCGGCAAGACTCATGACAATAAAAAGAGATCTGACTGAAGCGGGCATCCTCGCCGAAAATGGATTTCTCGACGAACAGAAAGTGAAGGAACTTGAATGTCACTACGGTGTTGACTCCATCCTGAAGCATTTGCAGATACTCGGGATTGAATACAAGATCAGCGAAACAGACTATGTCGCCAGGGAGATGGAACTCTCCACCAGGGTGAAAAAGGACTTCATCATCAGCGCTCAGGAGTTGTCAGATGCCTCGAAAGATCTGTTCATGTCGCTCCCCGACGACATTGTGGAGGCGATGCTTCTGGATCGTGACGACCACGGCAACCTCAAGGTTTCTCAAATACCGTCCGAGAACCTTCTGGTCAGAATGATGAGGGAACGGATTCGGGATATGCAGCATAACCCTGATCACTATGAGAAATCGGGAGAACTGCACTTTGCCAATGAAACCGAGCGGAAGAACTTCTTGAAATTCGTCTTTAACGTGCAGACCGGTTTTCTGGGATATGAAGGGCGCTGCGGAGCGCCAACGCGCTTTGATGCCGATTATTCCATGAACCTGGGACTCACTGCCGGCTCCCTGGCGCTTGGAGGCCAGACCGGCTACATGGCTTCCATGATCAATCTGAACGGCGGATCACAGCCGATCGGGATACCGCTTGCGGCGCTCATTCATGGAGAGGAGCGTAAAGGAGCTGTCAAGCCGGTCATCGAAAAAGCACTGGTAACACTTGATTCACCTGCGTTTCAGGCATATGCCGGCAATCGTGACACCTGGGCGGAAGGCAATTCGTCGAGAAGCCCGGGGGCCATACAGTACCAAGGGGAATTGGCAGCAATGATGCCGCTTGTTGTTGCATTGAACATGGGATTAATAACTATGGAGGAGCTTGAAGACGGAAAATACCCTGTCTACAATATAGGAGAGCGGCGGGACATTTTCTAGTAATTGTTCTGAACGTACAAAGGAGCCGCCGCTACGCCTCATTACCGTTCGGCTGATGACTACGGCACATACAGAAAAGGGGTTACATCTTAGCAGTAATCCGAATTTATGATTGCATCCCGAGATTCTTCGAATTCAGTTTCCTTCCCGGGTAGTAAATCGCCCGAAAATACAATTATGAACACCTCCCATTCAAGCCCCTTTGGCCATCCGGTCATTGGGGCTTTTTCGCGGAACTCCGCCGCGGCAGGATCCAGGCACGGTGCTCCGGGCACCGACTGCCCGCTCGAATGTGCGAAATCAGTCGGTCCGGAGGATGCGTCTCCTCGGCTCGGTTTACTGGTACGAATTCTCCAGGATGCGAAGCACATCCTCCTTCTTGGGATTGCGCGGGTTGAAGATGGTGCTTATTTCCTTGAGAGCGTCTGTTGCAATGGCGTCGAATGCTTCACGGGATACTCCTGCCTCCTGCAGGGTCGGAATGCCGATACGTCGCGACAGATCGGCGAATGCGCCTATCGTAAGTTCAACCGCCTCTTCCGCGGGTAGCCCCTGTACGCCCAGACCCATGGCGAGGCCGATATTCCTGATCCTGTCGGGGACCGCAGATGCGTTATAGCGCATGACATGGGGGAGTACCACGGCATTGGCGACACCGTGGGAAAGTCCGCAGTGAACGGTGAGGGGGTGGGAGATGGAATGGGCCAGGCCGAGGATCGCCGAGTTGTAGGCGAAACCCGCCAGCATACTCCCCAGGAGCATGCGGGTCCGGGCTTCCAGATCAGAGCCGTTCTCCACCGCTTGTGGAAGACTCCGGGTCAGAAGTTCGATTGCCTTCAGTGCGTTGATATCGGTCGGCACGGATGCCGCCACAGAGAGGTACGCTTCGACGGCGTGGGAAAGTGCTCCCATCCCCGTCTCGGCGGTAAGTGCCGGGGGCATGGCCACGGTGAGGAGGGGGTCGATGAGGGCGAACCGTGCCCCCACATTCTGGCCGCCAATCACCATCTTCTTCTTTCGAGCCGAATCGGTGATCACGGTAAAGGCCGTTACCTCGCTGGCGGTGCCGGCGGTCGTGGGAATTGCGATAAGGGGCAGGCCCGGAGTTTTTACCAGATTTATTCCCTCGTACTGGTTGATGGGCGACTCGTTGGTCATCAGTAGTGCAACGGCCTTGCCTGCGTCGATGGCGCTCCCCCCGCCGACTGCCACGATTGCTTCAACCTTTGCTTCCCGTGCCAGGCGGGCACATTCCTCGATGTCGATATCGGTAGGGTTTGCCACAGCGCTATCCCATTCCGTTACTTCGAGGCTCGCTGCTTTCAGGGAAGCGATGATTGCGTTGGCGATGCCGGCCTTTTTTACCCCGCTGTCATAGATGCTGAGTACCTTTTTCACGTCCAGCCCGAGCACCAGATGTCCCGCAGTCTTAGAGCTTCCCGGTGCGAAAGCTACGGAACTGGGGATGGAGAATTGGAACTGCATTGTATATGCCTCCTGTCTCGAATTTTATCTTCATGCATACGTTGAACACGAATAAAAATACAGCCGCACACAGCGGGGAATGATACCTTCAATGGCCAGCAGTTTCAATGTTTTTCCCGATCCTGAGGGGGTGTCCGCGAGTCGATCGGGCGCATGCGCAGCGCGGGATCGACTGATAATGCCGGAGATTCTGAACTTTTCCCGCACTAGACCAATTCATTTTCCTGTTGACATTCGCTGTATCCATAATTAAAATCAGCCGCTGTTCACCGGTATGTGTCGGAAAGAAGCAGGGAATCCGGCCAATCTGAGCTCCGATTGTTTGGGGAACGAGGCACGTTATTTTTAGTGAGAGTAGAATTCCTTCCTTATGGAGGTCTGTGTCGCACGGAGCGATGCCGTGAGCCGACACGATTTCTTTCCACCAGTATACAAAAAGGGAATTGACGTACAAGGGAATCGTTTCATCCCGCGCGAGCCGATAGGCGGCGAAACGGCGGGATGAAGAAAAAGACCCAGTTTCTGGGGAACCACCACGAAAGGAGAAGGCTAAAATGAGTGCACCACTTCCGTTCAAAAGAGGAAACGTAGTAAAGTACGCAACCGGTTATGTTGCAAATGTCATGAACGTGCTCGACAACTGCATTGTTGTTGATCAGGACAACGCAGGTAATGCCGGGATGTACAGGGTTGAAATCGATCCTGATAACGTTGCCGCCGCTGGATTGACGATCATCAGGTAATCACTTTTTTTATTGAAGCTTCTTAAAACCAGGCTGGTAATGGTTCTTCCCCAGTGAAGACAGCAAAGGCGCTATTCATTTACAGCGCAGCATGAAGCCGAATGATAGGCTGCGGACACCGTGGTCTTGACATAGATGTACCGTACAGCCATACCGAACCGATACGCCGGGATACATCCCTCGATATGACACCTTACCGTTCCTCCAGCATTTTCGAGAAGGTCGCTTCAGGCTCATGAACAGTTGGTACGATACACAGACAGCCCCCCGACGGATATGCCGGGGGGCTTTTTTTATACCCGGATTAAAGCGAACACTGTGGGGCGGAGGAAAAAATCGTGGGGGGAAGCATATTTTCGATGGTGTAATCAGGCGCAAACGCACCGTAGACTCAGATCATTCGGACGATGTACTCCGTATGGATGAATTCCATAATGGCATCCGACCATTCCGGACGCACATCGAGTAACTGAATCCCCATTCCCGGGGGAATGGCCGGTTTGGTTGGAAAACCGGGGGGGTTAACCCACGCGACACGTGCCGTACACGATATTTCAGTGCGTGGGATCGGCAGCTCGAAATGTACGGTAATGACAGAGGAAGCAGGCAATGGCCGCTCGGACTCCAGAAAGAGACCGCCCGTGCTGATATCATACGCTTCGCTTACCACGCTGGACCCGTCCGGGAGCGAACAGTGTACCGGCAGTTTTCCCTTGAAACGGGGCGCGTTTCTCTTTTCAAGGTCCACGTATTTTGTAACGATCTGGAAGAAGGTGTGGCGGTCAATCGGTTTCAGCACAATTTCGTTACAGCCAGCTCGGTAGCAGGTTTCAACATTTTCCGGATTCCCGGCAGTCAAGGTGAGCGCTACGGGAGTACCACGCAACGCCGGGTCCGCCTTCACGGTGCTGCAGCATTCCAGGCCGGAAATGTCGTGGAGCAGGGAGGACATGAAAACCAGATCTGGCCTGTGATCCCGGATGATCTCCAGTGCCTCTTTTCCGCTGTCACAGGAAAGAACCCGTGTTCCGGTCTTTCTCAGGTAGACCTTTCCCATTTCCAGAAATATCCGGTCCTGATCAGCAAGTAAGATTTTGATTTCATTCTCCACAATGCGGCTCCTCCTCTTTCTGCCGTACATGAAGCGCAGTGGATATCCCCTTCGGTGTCTTCATTGTACTTGTAAGAAAATACAGTATTACAGGGCGCTAGGAGCCTTCCGGAGAAACATCGAATTCCTGTTCGAGGGGAAGTTCCATACTGAGAGACATAATCCGGGGGAGGGTATCTCCACCATCGTCTTCTTTCTCGAGCAGGAGGAGGGGGCAGCACCAGGCGATCCGGTTCTTGCCGGCCATTTTGGCGTCATAGAGGGCCGTATCGGCCGAGTGCAGCAGATCGTCGAAACCGCGAACATGATCCGGCATACAGCTGGCAATTCCCATGCTTACGGTGACACTTCCCAGCGGAGAACCACGGTGGGGTATATCCAGGCCGCTGATGGCCCGCATCATGCGTTTTACGATGCAGATCGCCCCCTCCTTCTGCGTCATCGGCAGGAGGACACAGAACTCCTCTCCGCCATAGCGTGTTACCAGATCGGTCGGACGCCTTACCGTGTTCTCCAGAGCCGCCGCAACTCGGCGGAGGCATTCGTCTCCTGCCAAGTGCCCGTAGGTGTCGTTGAAGGATTTGAACCAGTCGATGTCTATCATGAGAACCGACATCTGGAACCCCGACCTGGCGTGCAGTTTCCATTCCCGTGAAATGGACATTTCCAGAAACCTGCGGTTAGCGATATTGGTCAGCGGATCAACAAAGGAGAGTCGCTGAAGCCGTTCGTTTGACTCCATCAGTTCCCTCTTCTGCTCGACAATGTATGCATCGTTGCGGAACTCCCGCAGACGCACGACAAACGTTACTCGGGAAATAATGATGGCAAGCAGTGTGGCGATGAATCCATTCACCAGGGCTGACAGAAGAAGCCGGTGATCCTGATGGCTTCCCACGACGGACAGGCTGAACAGAGACAATCCGAGGCCGAAGGTCAGGGCGCTCCGCAGAGCTCCCTGCAAGAGGAATGCGGCAATGGTAAACACGGCTATCAGGTACGGCTCTATTCCCGGCCTTACCACGAGTAATGTGCCGTTAAACAGGGAAACCCAGGCAAGAGAGATCCCCACGAATGCGGCGTCCCAAACCCGGTGCTGGAAAAAGACCTCCGTATGCGGACATCTGGTGGCGATGAGGAATACGACAAGAAAAATTATCAGGGTGAAACGGGAAACGACAGCCGCGAGTGTGAGATGTATGGATCCCTTGCCGCCATCCATGACAAGACAGTCAATGGCCATGAGAATGACGGAAACCACGATCATCAGGATTGCAAGGATTCTCTCCCGGTGGAGATTACTCTCCGTTACGGCATCACGAAAGTCGGAGGCCTCGGCACCGGTTGGTTTTGGGAACCAGAATTCCCGGATATCGGAAAAAGTCATTGTATTTCCGTTATTATCATGGCCGCAGAGGATGAATCCGGCAGCTTGGTAGGAGTTTGTTCATGATGGATTACATAGAATACCATCGATTCCCGGGAGATCAAGTTTTTGTTGTGTGGAGCAACGCTCCTCGAAAAGCATCCTCCGCCTCCCTCCGTAAAGCCTCTTCCTGATCGGTATATTTGGGTGAGAAATGGAACGGAGCAATCCGTTTCGCTCCCGCTTCCCGGGCGAGCATTCCTGCCTGACGGGCGGTGAGGTGGTGTTTCTCCCGCGCCCGCTCCGCATCCTCATGGAGAAACATGGTCTCGATGAACAAACAGTCGGAACCGCAGGTCAGGTCTATGATGCGGCCTGCATTTTTATCGCCGAAAACGACGTCGGTCACGTAGGCAATCTTCTGACCGGGCACTATGCGCAGGATCTCTTCTTTCAGCATTCCGAGGGGCAGAAACAGCTCCCGGAGCCCGGCCCTTTCCCTCCACCATACCCGGAACATCCCATCATCCGGCTCCCCGCGCAGCACGGACGTCTTCAGTTCGGTCAACCACGGTCCGACCTGGAATCCCCGCTCAAGGAGACGGTTCTTCATGATGTTGACATGGCTCCTTTCTTCCAGGGTAAAGGCCAGGCACGGGATAGCGTGGTCGAGGGCCACAGCCCGGATACGAAAGGTTTCCTCATCCAGGAGGGTTCCGCCTTCCACCCGTTTCACGGTTTCCGCCTCCCCGGAAAACCTGTTCCTGCAGCGGAATCGTGAGGAACGAAGGCCTTCGGCGCCGTCAAACTCGGTCGCGATGATGGTAAAGTCGGCGGAATAGCCCTCTACCAGGTTCCAGGTATAGGAAGAGAGGCGGTGCTCCACCCGGTCGATAAAACCGGAAGGTCCGAAGAGGTGGAGCTGTTTTTCGCGGCCCAAGAGGACCCGCAGCATCCTGTCAAAGCCGGCGAAGTGGTCCATGTGGGTATGGGAGATGAATACATGGCTGATCCGCAAAATCTTGCGCGGCGGTAGGGCATGCAGGTCCCCCAGGTCGAAGAGGATGGCACGCTTCTCGAAGAGGAAGTCGATATAGAGGGCCGGGTCGTCGAAGGGACCGTTGACCAGGCTCGGGTGGAAGAGTGGTTTCATGGGGATACTCCGTGTTGACGGATCATGTCTGTTTCCATTATACCGGGAAAAGCGTTGTATCGTTCCGGCATGATTATAAAGTGAAAGTAGCGCCCATGCGATGGTAGACAAATTGGACGAGCAGTTCCGGAAAAGAAGAAACAGTTCGGAGCGCCCGCCCCATGGCTGCTCCTTGTCACGCTTTATCGGTGAAGCCCGACCCGTCATTGACTTGTGGTGCTGCAGGGCGTATCTTTTCGTTCATGGATTTCCACAAAGGAGCTCGCCGATGACGAAGGGCAGCAGCACACGAAAGGCAGACCATCCAATTGAC
>CAYSPF010000048.1:0-14846 GCA_964432775.1 uncultured Geobacter sp. | reverse complement strand
GGCACCGGCCTGTTGCTGCTCGGCTCCGGCGAATATCTTGACGAGGGAAAGATCCTGGCGCTGAAACGCTTCTACGCCATCGATCCGCCCTCGGGAGGAATTGCGGTACTGGTCAGGAATCAGGGGAAATAATTGGACAGGAGATAAAAAAAGGGGCCGTTCGGCCCCTTTTGCTGCTCCGGACTATTTCCGGACTATCTTTCTGCGCGCCATCCCTCCCAGGGCGGCCGCCTGCTGTTTCATGATGACGCTCTGTCGCTCCAGGTGAAACTGGAGCCACATGTCACCGAAGCCCTTCATCTTCATCTTTTTCCCTTCCCGCAACGCTTCCAGGTTGGCGGCTATCCGCTCATCGCCGGGGATCTTCTTCAGCCCCCTCTCCAGGACCTGCTTCGCCTTCTCCGTGTCACCGCCTTCACAGGCGCAGTATGCGTACAGGTTCCACAGAAGCGATTCCTTGGGGCTCCACTGGACAGCCTTCTCGAAGGTTTTCGTCATGGAGTCCTTCTTGTTGCGTTTCATGTAGCTGACAGCCAGCATCCCCATGGAGACCCAGTTCTTGGCGAATCCCTTTTCAAGACAGGGAAAGGCGTTGGAAAAATCGCGCTTCATGTAATAAATCATCCCGATCTGCGAATGGATCTGGCCGGTGACGGCAAACTGCCACTGACCGTAGCGGAGCGCTTCCCGGAGAGTCCGGATCGCCTTTTCAACCCGCTGGCCCTGAAGGTCCTTACCGGCCGCCTCCATTATCACGTTTACCTTTTTCATGATGAAGCGCACCAGGAGGAGGTAGGAGGCTGTGAAAACAAGCACTGCCGGCGGCAAGGAAATCCACCAGGAAAATCCCGCGGCGAAAAAAAGCACGGCAAACACAACGATTGCCGCGCCGAGAGCAATAAGAATATTATACATCCGGTCCAATCCTTTCCTTTGCCGTGGTCTCCACGACAAGGTTATCCAGTTTTAACCATCCAGGGGGGTCATCTTGCCCCCCTTCTCCACAAACTTGGCTACAATAATACGTTTTCCGGGCTTCAGAGCCATCTTCCCCTTGATATTGTTCCAGGCTGCGATAATCCCCGCAGAGACATTGAAACGCTTCGCAACCGACTTCAGCGTATCACCCCGGCGTACCGTATAATAGTGCGCCACTGCCTTGGGCGCTTTCTTCTTCTCGTGCGCGACAACCACCGGTCTGGCGACTTTCTTCTCCGTCTGCCGGGCAACAACCTCTGTCTGGCGGGGCTCCGCTTTCACGAGAAGACGCAGCACCTTTCCCCGCAACCTGCTGCTGCGCTTCAGGTTATTGAGAGCGATGATTTCATCCTGGCTGACGCCGAAACGCTGGGCAATGGATTGCAGGGTATCTCCCTTTGCGGCACGATAGCGCACGGAAACGGCCTTCTCCGCATATCTTTGGTCATCCGGGATCTTAACGAACTCACGATGGAAAACCGCCTTTTTGCCCTTGGGAATCTTCAGCTCGTAGTTCGGGTAGTCGGGTGGGGTGCACCATCTCTTCAGCTCGGGATTCAGCTCCCTGACGGTTTCAGTGGGCACATCGATTGCCTTGGCAACCACTTCCAGATCGGTTCGGGTAGGAATCACAACCGTATCGAACTCGATGGGCGGGAGATAGGCGATATCGGCAAAGCCGTATTTTGCCGGTTCCTTCGCGATTATCGCGGCGCCCAGCAGTTTCGGCACATAGTCCTTCGTTTCCCGTTTCAGGTAATCTCCCCGGGTAAGCTGCCAGAAATCACGGCTTTCGTACATGCTGATGGCGCGCAGAATCTTGTTCTCACCGGCATTGTAGCCGGCAGCGGCCAGGTACCAGTCCTTGTTGAAGAGACTGTACAGTTCCTTGAGATACATGGCGGCGGCAATGGTCGATTTCAGCGGGTCACGTCGCTCATCGATCCATGGGTCGATACGGAGGGAATACCTTTTGCCGGTACCGGCGATGAACTGCCAGGGACCGACAGCGCTTGCCCGGGACTGCGCATGGGTGGAAAAACCGCTCTCAATCATCGCCAGATACACCAGATCTTCCGGAAGCCCCTCTCTTTTCAGGACCTCCTTCATCATGGGGATGTAACGCTCCGAGCGGGAGAGCCACTTGGCAAACCAGCCTCTTCCCGTGGTCTGGAAAAAATTGATAAAGTATTCCACCTTGCTGTTGACGGTAAGGGGGATGTCGGATTCGGGCAGATTGTACTCCGGAATCTTCAACTCGAACTCATCGAAACCGTCGGATGACTCATTGGAGACGAAGACATCAGCTGAAGGCAACTCCAGCGCGCTGGAGAGGCTTCTCTCGTCAACCGGCGCGGCGTTGACCGCCCTGCCGCGTGTACGAATTGCCAGCGCGGCAGCCTGATCCGAACTCAAAGAAGCGACATGCACCGGGGTCGAATCTTCGAGAGCGGAGGATTCCGCTCCGGCAGACGCGGTCGTAAAGCATAGTGCGGTTAGAAAAACTGAAAACAGCAATTTATTCATAGGGTTGTCCTTCCTCACATACTCAGTTCCTGGGAACGGGGGAGGCCATTTCGGATAGGAAAGTATAAAAAAGAAACGCCGTACTGTCAACGCAAAACGGGTTTTCAGGGTGACGAAGCCCCGGAGCGGCTGTCAAGGACAACAGGGCACGACGGAACAACCACCATACCTTCAGTCGGTTTCCTCAGGCCAGAAACGTCTCTCCATCTCTTCCAGCAGGGGGGAGAGACTTGCCGCGTCATGGGCGGAAACGGTGATGGCGCCGTATGACCTGATCGCCTGGCGCGCCTTGATGAAGGCGAGGGGATCCTTCTTCTTCATCGCCGGAAGAAGGTCTTTTTTGTTGAACACGAGCAGACGGGGCTTCTCGGAGAGGTCCAGGTCTTCGAGGATCTCCTCCACCTGACGAACCTGTTCCTCGAAGCGCGGGTTTGACCAGTCAACCAGGTGAATCAGGAGGTCCGCATCCTGCAGTTCTTCCAGGGTAGCCTTGAAGGCGCCCATGAGTGACGCGGGCAGGGAGCGGATGAAGCCGACGGTATCGGTGACGATGACCTCTCTTTCCCGGGGAAAACGCAGCCTTCGCGTGGCCGTGTCCAGGGTGGCGAACAGCAGGTCTTCCGTGAACACGGAGCTTTTCGTCAGGGTATTGAGGAGGGTTGATTTTCCTGCATTGGTATATCCGACAATGGAGACGATGGGGATTCCCGCCTTTACCCTTCTCCGCCGCCGCTGATAGCGTCCCCGGGAGAGATCCTCCAGTTCCCGCTCCAGTCGGGTTATTCTGTCCCGTATCCGCCGCCGATCCACCTCCAGCTTTGTTTCACCGGGACCACGGCCGCCGATGCCGCCCATGAGGCGGGACATCTGCACGCCGCGGCCGGTAAGACGGGGAAGAATGTACTTCAGCTGGGCCAGTTCCACCTGCACCTTACCGTCCAGGCTCACGGCGCGGCGGGCAAAGATATCCAGAATGAGCTGGCTGCGATCGATGACCTTCAGTTCGGTCATCTCCGAGATGGATCGAACCTGGGCAGGAGAAAGCTCCTGATCAAACAGCAGCATGGTAGCGCCCAGTTGCAGCGCGCGTATGATCACCTCCCGCATCTTCCCTTCGCCCATGAGGAAGCGGGGGCTGATATCACGGCGGAGTTGGATGAAGACATCGAGAACCTCGACACCACCGGTACGGGCAAGTTCCCGCAGTTCGTCCATGGAATCCTCGACCTCGGACCGAGGCTGACGCGACACGGATATGAGGATGGCCCGCTCCTCGACGCCCCGCACCTCCCGCGACGCGGGAACCGATTTCTCCAGAGAGCTCTCGAGGGATGTGATGAACTCGGCCGCATCCATCCGGAAACGGTCGAAGGGAACCGGCGGATCCGCCCGATGTGGAACAGAGCCATGGGAAGGGGGCTCCAGGTAGGCGACCTGGATGGAAAAGGAATGTTTTCCGGGTAGAAGAAGAAGCGCGGCCATCAGATCGAGCCGCAGAAGAGCCAGGTCGGTCAGGTCATCCTCGGTAAGAGGCTCTCCCTTCAAGTGGGTATGGCAGAGGCGCAGGCCTCGCAGGCGTTTCTTGCCGAGCGGGTAGTCGGAGAGGTCCGGGATGCAGAGCTCTTTTTCATCTCCGACAATCACATACTCCACGAGACCGATACGGTTGATGAGGAGGCCTATCTGACGCCCGATCTCTACGGAAAGCTGCGCCATGCGCGTCGCAAGTTCCTGGGTCAGCACTTCGCCGGGCGGAACCCGGCGACGGTAGAGCCTTTCCAGTCCGTTCAGATGGCTCGGCTTCAAGCCGGTCAGGTTTCCGTGGAGTTGTCGTATCGCGATATCCTTTCTTCGGCGCCCGCCCGGCTTTACCACACTTTTGCCAAAGGGTGATTGCCGGACGGTGCACGCGTCCGGCAAATCTTACATGCCGATTATGTTGTAGCCGCTGTCCACGAAATGGACCCCGCCGGTTATCCTTCTGGAAAGGTCGCTGCACAGGAAAAGTGCCGCATTTGCCACATCCTTCTGCTCGATATTGCTGCGCAGTGGGGTCTTTGCCTCCACATGGGAGGCGATATGATGAAAACCGCCAACCCCGGAAGCCGCAAGAGTCTTCAAGGGGCCGGCGGAGATAGCGTTAACGCGAATGCCGTCCTGGCCCACGGCCTCGGCCAGATACCGGACATTCGCCTCCAGGGCGGCCTTTGCGACGCCCATGACGTTATAGTTGGGAAAAACCTTTTCTGAGGCGTAGTAGGTCATGGCAAGGACGCTCCCTCCCCTGCCCTGCATCAAAGGATATGCCTCCCTGACCATGGCAACGAGAGAGTAGGCGCTGATATCCATGGCAAGCAAGAAACCGGCCCTCGACGTATTGAGAAAGGAACCCTTCAGTTCCTCCCGGTTGGCGAAGGCAACGGAGTGGATGAGGATGTCGACGCCATCCCACACCTTGCCGATTTCGGAGAAGACGTTCCTGATGTCCTCATCTTTCGTCACATCACAGGGGTACACCCGGGTAATGCCGAGACTTTCCGCAAGGGGGAAAACCCGCTTGGCAACTGCCTCATTGGCATAGGTGAAAGCCAGATCCGCGCCCTCTTCCCTGAATGCCTGGGCGATCGCCCATGCAATACTTTTTTCATTGGCAATACCGAATATCACTGCCTTTTTTCCATCAAGAAGCCCCATACTCACCCTCCAAAGTTCAATCTCATGGCCCATCATGTGCGGGAATAATAGTGGAAAAAAAGATTAATTGCAACCGCGGTTCCGATGGCACCGCGCCCGAGGACCATCACATCCATGTATCTGCGCACCCCTGAAGTCGCCATATCCTGTCGAATGCCGCCCAAATCCTGGTTTCTGGAGCGGAGAGCCGTAAAACAGCCGGCCGTTAGTGATGATGCTCAGTGGGAAGAAACAAATCCGGTCGGGAAAAATCGCTTGCCTTTTTCTTTCCCTGTGCTATCATGCCTAAATTTTAGGCATATTTACACTTATTTAGGGATAATTTCGATGGTTGCACGCCTTGCCATTGGCCCTCTGGAGGTATCTCCCCCCCTGATACTGGCCCCCATGGCAGGGATAACGGATCTGCCGTTTCGCGCCCTGGCCAGGGAACAGGGAGCGCCCCTCTGCTTTACCGAGATGGTGAGCGCCCAGGGTCTTATCCGCGATGGAAAAAACACCCTCACACTGCTGCAAAGCGATCCCGGAGACAGGCCCCTGGGAATCCAGCTTTTCGGTGAAGATCCGGTTGCCCTTGCCGAGGCCGCACGGCGGGTCGAGGGCCTCTGCGATCTGATAGATATAAACATGGGGTGTCCGGTACGAAAGGTAGTCGCCGGCGGCGCCGGAAGCGCACTTCTCCGGAAACCCGTGTTGGTTTCCGCGATACTCCGGGCCGTGCGAAGCGCCACAAAACTTCCCCTCACCATAAAGATAAGAACCGGCTGGAATTCTTCGGAATCCTCGTTTCTGGAAATTTCGCGCATCGCCGAAGCGGAAGGATGCGATGCAATAACACTCCACCCGCGTACGCGCGCCCAGATGTTTGCAGAACACGCCGATTGGGACAAACTGCGGGAGTTGAAACAGTCATCCGGTGTGCCGATTATCGGCAGCGGTGACGTTTTTTCCGCCGGTGACATCGTGGAGATGTTTCAACAGACCGGTTGTGACGGAGTGATGATTGCCCGCGGCGCCCTCGGGAACCCCTGGATATTCAGGGAAACGGCGGATATGCTTGCCGGTGGGAATCCACGACCGCCGACGAAAACCGAGCGGTTTTCCGCGGTAACAAAACACCTGGACTCCCTCCATGAACTGTACGGCGAAAAGACGGCCGTTTGTGAGATGAGAAAGCATCTTTCCTGGTACGTGAAGGGTATTCCCGGCGCGGCCCGGTTCAGGGCGCAGGTGAACATGATTGGGGAGATGGAACCTTTTCGGGAAGCCATAGAAATGTTCTTTACAAAAGTCGACGATGAAAACCTCTGAAAACCAGGTAAAGGAATATTTCGTAAACGTACTCGACAGTGTGGGGGATGGAGTGATTGTTCTCGACAGTCATCACCGCATCACCTTCATGAATCCGGCGGCGGAAGAGATTTCCGGCATATCGAGGAGACTTGCGGAGGGGTACCCTTTTTCCGACTTTTTCGGTGGTGAGGAAATCTTGATGGAGATGGTCTCCAAGACCTCCGGAACCGGTATGACCATCTCGGACCGCGAAAACGTCGTCCTGAAAAAGGGGTCGCACGTGACTCCGGTGAATGTAACCACATCGCCCCTGCTTCTTGCGGATGGAGAGCGGATCGGCATCGTTCTCGTGCTGAGGGATCTCACCAACATCAGGGAACTCGAAGAAGCGGTCCGGCAGGCGGACCGCCTTTCCACCCTCGGCGCGCTTGCAGCCGGGCTCGCCCATGAAATAAAAAACCCCCTTGGAGGGATCAAGGGTGCGGCCCAGCTCCTGGAGAGGGAACTCCCCGAGGGAAGCGAACTCCGTGAGTACACCTCTATCATGCTCAAGGAAGCGGAAAGGGTAAACAAAATTGTCGAAGAACTCCTCAGTCTCACGACACCGCGTAAGCTTGAACTGGAGCAGGTAAATCTTCACCGTATACTCGGGGACATCGTAATGCTGCAGAAGAGGGCCGCCGCGGGGAAAATCATCGCCTTCCAGCAGGATTTCGACCTGAGCATTCCTCCGGTACTTGCCGACGAATCCCTTTTGACCCAACTCTTTCTCAACCTCATCAAAAATGCGGTGGAGGCAGTAGAGGCGCGTGGACAGATCAGGATAACCACCCGCGTGGTCTCCGAATACAGTATGACGCAGAAGGGGGAGAGGACATCCCGCATGGTCGCCATCGACGTGTCGGACAACGGCCCGGGAATGGGAAAAGAGCAGCTTGAGAATCTCTTTACCCCGTTCTTCACCACAAAACCGAAGGGTACGGGGCTGGGGCTGGCCATCTGCCATAAAATCGTATCCGAACACCGCGGTATGATAAAGGTCGATTCGGAGCAGGGAAAGGGATCTACCTTTACAGTACTCATCCCCCTGATTCGGTAACCGGTAACACTTTCGGGCGACGGCCCGCCGCGCGGCCGCCTGCTCCAGCTATTGCTTCACGAAGTGAGAAAACCTCCGGCCATGCTCGACCCCGGAAGGGTGTTCGAGTGATTGACGGTCATATGAGCGCAGGGATACAACTCCATGCGCAAGGGATAAAGGATACGGACTATGCCACTCAACAGAATTCTGGTAGCGGATGATGAAGAAAGCATGCGATGGGTACTGTCAAAGGCCCTGAAAAGGAAGGGATTCAGTGTTGACCTGGCCAAGGATGGTGATGAAGCGCTGGGCATGATCCAGACGGCGCCCTATGATCTGGCGATCCTGGACATCAAGATGCCCGGCCTTTCCGGCCTTGAGTTGCTTGATCGCGCCCGCGAAGTGAAAAGTGATCTTCTCGTGGTTATCATGACTGCGGAAGCAAGCATGAAAAACGCGGTGGAAGCCATGAAACGCGGGGCCTACGATTACATCACAAAGCCCTTTGACCTGGATGTGATTGACGCGATCATTGAAAAGATCGACAAGGCACGGGAGATGACCTCCCAGGTCTCTCTCCTGAAGGAAGAGCTGAAAGATCGCTACCAACTGGAAAAGACCATTATCGGAAACTCTCCGGCCATGCGTGATATCTACAAGACTATCGGCAAGGTTGCGCCCAGCGACATCACCGTGCTTATCCAGGGTGAGTCGGGAACGGGCAAAGAGCTCATCGCACGGGCCATCCACTTCAATTCGAAGCGCATCGGCAAACCTTTTATCGCCATCAATTGCGCCGCAATCCCGAAAGAGCTTCTGGAAAGTGAGCTCTTCGGCTTTGAAAAAGGCGCGTTTACCGGAGCAGTTGAACGAAAACTGGGGAAATTCGAACAGGCCAACGGAGGCACCATCTTCCTGGACGAGATTGGCGACATGCCCATTGACCTTCAGGCAAAGATCCTCCGTGTTCTCCAGGAAAAAGAGGTTACGAGAACCGGCGGAAGCCAGAGCATTACCGTGGATACCAGAATCGTGGCGGCAACCAATCAGGACCTGGATGAAAAGGTCAGACAGAAGGGTTTTCGTGAAGATCTCTACTATCGCCTGAATGTGGTCCCGATAAACCTGATCCCCCTTCGCGACAGAAAGGAGGACATTCCGCTCCTGCTTGAATATTTCCTGAAGAAGTGCTGTGCAGAGATGGAAGTTCCGGCTAAGCAGTGCTCAGCGGACGCGGTTCGCCTGCTTTCCGAGTATTCATGGCCCGGAAACGTACGAGAACTGGAAAACACCATCAAGCGCGCAGTCATCCTCTCCTCCGATCCGCTTCTGTCGCCCGACGATTTCTCCGCATTGCGACCCCATCCCGGCTCTTTGTCCCGGGGCGAAGATCTCTCCCTTGAGGCCCTGGTTGAGATGAAACTTCGAGCCAGCCTCGGGAACCTGGACAAGATGGAATCGGGAGATTTGTACAGCATGATCCTCGAACAGATGGAGCGTCCCCTGATTCGATTCGTTCTCGAGAAAACCAGGGGAAACCAGGTAAAGGCGGCCGATATTCTCGGGATTAACAGAAACACCCTGCGGAAAAAGATTCAGGACCTTGGCATCGAGGTAAAGAAAGACTGAGTGGGTCGCGTGCGTCGACAGGACTGACGAGAGGAGAATACATACGATGGGTGAACAAGAAAAGTTTTTTCTGGATTCCGAGTCGACCCTCCTGATGGTGATCGATTTTCAGGAGAAATTATGCAAGGCCATGGACAGGGAAATACTTGCAAAACAGGCCGGTAATGTCTCGGTTCTGCTGGAGGCCGCCCGCGAACTCGGCGTGCCCGTTCTCGCCACGGAGCAGTATCCTGCGGGACTGGGGGAAACCCTGCCGGAATTGAAAGAGAAGATCCCGAACGCGCCTCTCGAAAAGATGAGTTTCAGTTGCTGTGGTGATGAAACGATCATGGCGCGGATAGCCGCATCCGGAAGGAGCAGGATCGTTGTTACCGGCATGGAGACCCATATCTGCGTGCTCCAGACGGTGCTCGACCTGATTGCGAAGGGATACTGCGTTCATATGGTGTCTGACGGTGTCATCAGCAGAAAGAAGAGCAACTGGCGGACCGGGCTTTCCATCGCCTCGGCGGCAGGGGCGGTTGTTACCTCCACGGAGACCGTCCTGTTCCAGTTGCTGCAAAAAGCCGGCACCGCCGAATTCAAGAAACTATCGAAATTGGTGCGCTGAACCCGATGGTTTCCACTGGGTATTATCCCTCCCGGAGCGCAAGGTATCTCTGCAGAACAGCCAGCGAACCCTCTCCGAATGCCGAGAACTCCATTCCGAAGCCGGGGGGATAGTCCTTTTTTCTACTCTCGGCCCCGCTGTTCTTCCAGCACACTCTCCCTTTCGCCTGAACCTGCGTCCCCTGGTCCCCGGGCAATGCAAAGACAAGAACTACCTCTGTTCCCTTTTCCAGATCATACTCCGTTGCCACATACAACCCTCGAATGCTCAGGTCCAGGACAATCCCGCTCATGACGACATGAAAGGCCTGAAATCGGACCTTCGCCGTAATCGGAATTCTTTTTTCTCTTCGATCCAGTTCCGGTATATACCGGCGAACCGTATCAAGATAAAGTCCCCTCTCGAAAGGTTTGGTCAGCAACGCGTCGCAGCCCGCCCTCCGGCAGAGTTCGTGGTCTTCCTTCTTGCCCTCCGCTGTTGCCATGATCACCGGGATGGAAGAGAGTTCGGGGGTTCCCTTGATTGCGGCGCAGCATTCGGCGCCGTTCATCTCCGGCATGTGCAGATCCATGATAACCAGGTCCGGACGCGTGCTCTTCACGAATGCAAGTGCCTCGCAACCGTTCTTCGCGCAGGATATCTGGATAATTGACATCTTCAGGAAACCCTTCTGGATTTCAAGAAACATGGAAACATCGTCGACCAGTAGAACTCGCCTGGGCATAGGCTCGTTACCCTCTCGGCTCAGTCTCCGGCAACAATCTGCCGGGCAACGATGTCGTGATTCAGCCAGAAAACCGGAGCGCCGGACCCCCACGAGGTGCGGAATATCAACCGTCCTACGGCACGGAATATCGCCCGGGAGAGTTCCGCGCAGACAATCTCCTTCTGGTTCCGGTTCATGTCGAGCAGTGCAGTGGCGCTTGTGAGCATCCTTTCGGCCTGCTCCGCCGTATTGTGCCGGGGCCATTCGGCAAAATCCCGAAAGTCGGCAAGTTGGGAATTCGACAGATATCTATTGGCCGCAGCCAAAACTTCATCAAGTGAAACACCTTCCTTGAGAAGTGCTTGGCATGAGGTTCGAATCTCCTCCGCGGCCGGGCCGTCCCCTTCCTTTTCAATTGCAGCCAGCAGCGGATACAAGGAAAGCTCCACTCCCAGGAAAAGTGCACTTGAGTTGGTCTGGATCTCGGGGCAGTTAAAAACGGTGGCACGGATGCCCTTTGCCCAGGCTTCCGCAGCCACCTCTTCCAGACGCATCTTCGCCCATCCCTGCAGGTACGGGGTATAGGACTGCCAGGTATAGGCGCCGTCTATCAGAACTTCGCATCCGTGGTAGCCGTATGCGGTATAGGCGACCCTCCCTCCTGTTGTCTCGACTCGTTCACGGATTCGTTGGGACGCGAACAGGAGATGACGGAAGGTATTTGCCGTCACTTCGTCGAAACAGTCCCCGCAGAGTTTTCCCAGAGGTGATTTCCAGAAGACCTCCGAGGGGGTGTAACGTTCCCCCTGCCCCTTGAACACCCGGTTCATCACCGGCATCAGGATGCGGGCGCGGGGAATCCCTCCCGCCATGGTATGGGAAAAGAGAACATTGCATCCATCGGGAATCAGGGCGTCCAGTTCGGCCATAACCCGTGCAAGGTTGGCGGTGAAACGTTCAACGCCTGCCTTTCGCGCCTGCTCAACCGATTTCCAGTCGATCTCGGCAGATTCCCAGGCGTCGGACTTAATCCCCTTCAACTGGTCCGCGGGCGAGACGCCGGACGCGTCCCTGTCCATATCGAAACCGGCTTCCAGAGGAATATTGACGATCTTCCCTCCGAGAACGGCTTCGGACTCCACCAGTTCCCCTTCGTTCAGGGGGCGCAAATCGCCGGATGCTTCACGCCTTCCCATCGTGATCCCGAGAATTGTCATCCCCGCTTTGCGGGCTTCCTCCACGAGGCCGTTTGCATACCCCCGGCCGAAAAGCTCGCCGAACAGAACAAATACATCACCTTTTCCGTACCCTGCAGGGCCGGGAAGGTTTCGCAGCGGATTAAAGCTCGTCATCGGTTTTCCACCTCTCTTCTAGTCAAAGTCAGCGCCCGCACTGCTACGTCCGAAGCAGACTCCTCTTTTTGAGTTTATTATGAAATCAAGCAGATAACGCACATCTTCCGTCTTTTCCAGCTCCGCTTCCGCCTTCTCCAGATTCTCCCGCATATTGGGCCCACCGCGGAACAGCACCTTGAAAGCATTTTTCACCGCCCGCACCCGGGCGGAATCATACCCGTTGCGACGGAGACCAACGAGATTTACGGTACGGACAGTGTGAGTTTCGTCCATGATGCAGAAGGGCGGCACATCCCGAGAAGTCCTGGAAAGCCCCCGCATCATGGAGAGCATACCGACACGACAGAACTGGTGCACCACGCAGTTCCCGGAAATAATCGCCCTGTCCTCCATGGTCACATGTCCCGCCAACAACGAACCGCCGGCAAGGATGGTGTTATTTCCGATTGTGCAGTTATGGGCAACGTGGGACTGAACCATGAAGTAGTTTCCATCACCGATGCGGGTCACGGTGCCCTCACGATTCCCCCGGTGAATTGTAACGTACTCCCGGAAACAGTTTCCGTTTCCGATCTCAAGAAAGCTTCTTTCACCGTTATAACCGAAATCCTGGGGGTCATGCCCGATCACGGCGCCGTAATGGATCTTGTTGTCACTACCAATGATCGTCCAGGGACCGATAACGGCATTTGCCAGAATCTTCGTACCGCTACCGATCCTCGAATCATCACCGATGATGACGTTCGGGCCAATCTCCACGCCCTCCTCAAGAATAGCGGTTGGACTGATACGAGCAGTTGAGTCAATCATGGATACCTCGCTACAACAGCCAGTGGAATACGAAAAACAGGTTCAGAATTCCGAACGCACTGCATAGTTTTCAAATCGCGTAAACTCACCCAGAAAAGTCAGATTCACGGTACCGATGGGACCGTTGCGCTGTTTACCGATGATGATCTCCGCTTTGCCCCTGACTTCGGGGTTATCCTTATTGTATACCTCGTCCCGATACACGAACATGATGACGTCCGCGTCCTGCTCGATGGCACCCGATTCCCTCAGGTCGCTCATCATCGGCCGTTTATCGGTACGGCTCTCAAGTCCACGGTTTAATTGTGAGAGAGCCACTACCGGCACGGAAAGTTCTTTAGCCAGAGCCTTCAGCGATCGGGAAATCTCGGAAATCTCCTGCTGACGGGATTCCGGCGCACCGCTCCCCCGCATCAGCTGTAGATAGTCGACCACAATCATACCGATATCATGTTCCGCTTTCAGCCTCCGGGCCTTGGCTCGCAGTTCAAGCACGGAAATGGCCGGGGTGTCATCAATGAACAACCGGGCCTCGAACAGCTTCTCCGCTCCGCGCATAATCTTGTCCCACTCACCGTCGAGCAGGTGGCCGGTTCGCAGTCGACTTGCATCAACCCGCGACTCTGAGCAGAGCAGACGCGTCACCAGTTGCTCCTTACTCATTTCGAGCGAGAAAATGGCGACCGGATAGCGGGGCTCAGCATAGACTGAGGCATACTGGGCTATATTGAGGGCAAATGCGGTTTTCCCCATGGAAGGGCGACCGGCGATAATTATCAGATCGCTTCGTTGAAATCCGGCGGTCTTATCATCAAGGTCGAGAAAACCCGTGGGAACACCCGTGGTATGCTCCTTTTTCTCATACAAATCCCCGATATACTTAATAGTATCCTTAAGAATTGCATTAAGCTGGTAGTACGGTGTTTTAACCCTGTTCTCCGAGATTTCGAAGATGGTTTTCTGCGCCTTGTCAAGCAACTCCTCGATTTCCGACTGTTCATCATACCCGTCGGTAACAATCTCTGTCGCGGCGCGTATCAGATTTCGGGCAATTGCTTTTTCCTTGACGATCCTGCCATAGTAGGCAATGTTGGCGGCAGTCGGGACAAAGTCGACCAACGTGGCCAGATAGGCCCCGCCGCCCACGTCTTCCAACTCCCCCCTCTTCTTGAGGATAGTTGTCAGGGTGATCAGATCGCACGGCTCACGATGCTCATTGAGCTCTATCATGGCCCTGATAATCTTTCGGTGGGACTCCCGATAAAAATCGTCAGGAACCAGTATATCAAGGACCCGGTTGATAGCCTCATTCTCCAGGAGTATACCGCCGAGGATGGACATCTCCGCATCAATGCTCTGGGGAGGTAATTTACGAATATCTGCAACCGACATGGAACCACCGAAAAAGATTTCATTGCCTTCAAAAATTCGATACTATACCCCGCGCTACCACACCGGTCAATACATTTGGGACTACATGTGGAGCTACTGCCTTACCCTCCTGAATTTGCCGTCATTTCAACAAGAAACCGATAGAAAGGACTGCCGTGCCCGAGTTGCCTGAAGTGGAAATTACCCGGCTCTTCGTAGGGCCGATTGTAAAGGGTAGAAAAATCGAGCGAGTGGACGTACGAACACCGTCGCTACGCCGGCCCATTCCAGAAGAACTATCCACCGAACTCTCGGGGGAAAGAATCCTCGACTGTACCCGTCGCGGCAAATACCTTCTTTTTCAGTGCACTTCCGGCTGCATCCTTTTTCACCTCGGCATGTCCGGTCATCTCAGTGTCGTCCCCTCCTCGACCAGACCATCCAGGCATGACCATCTGGATTTAGTTTTGTCAGGCGGCCTCTACCTGCGATACACGGATCCCCGTCGTTTCGGATCGATTTTCTGGACGCGTTCCGCCCCCCTGGAACACCCTCTGCTACGGAACCTTGGACCAGAACCTCTTGCGTCGGAGTTCTGTGCCCGAGACCTCATTACCAGAGCAAGCAACCGAACTATCTCAATAAAACAGTTTCTTATGGATAGTCACGTCATTGCAGGGTTAGGAAACATCTACACCAATGAGTCTCTGTTTCACGCGGGGATTTCTCTTTTACGTCCCGCAAAAGAGTTGACGGCACATGAGTACAAACGATTCACATCATCTATTCAGT
>CAYSPF010000047.1:0-14930 GCA_964432775.1 uncultured Geobacter sp. | reverse complement strand
AGCACCCGCTCACCGACAGCGGCATCGACAAGTTCCTGAAGGACTGGGAAAAGGTCCCCAAGTAGGGGCGGCGTCCTGCCGCCCGGCAGACTTACAGAGGTCTCACATTTCTGAATACGGAAGGGGCGGGTTTTCACCCGCCCCTGTTCTTTTTTCGCGTATATCCTCCGGGTTCCTCAGCAGGGAGCAGGGAACTCCTTCGCATAGCTCCGCAGCAGCTTGTCCACTTCACGCTTCATGGGTGCCTTCCACGGTCCGACGACAACCAGATTCAGGTTGGCGGGGGAGAACAGCGTGCGGGCTGTGGTCAGGATTCCTTCGACGGTGACGGCGGCGCTCTCCTGCTGGTCCTGCTCGATGGTGGTCAGGATGCCCATCAGCTCCCCCCATCCGTAGCGCACCCCAATCTCGTAGGTGGAGTCACGACTGTAGTCCAGGTCGAAGAAATATCCCTGCTTGACCCGCTCCAGTTCTCCGGCGTCCATGGTTTCGGTGGCCAGCCGTCGGGTCTCCCGCAATACCTCCTCCACGGCGAGCAGCAGGTTTTCCGGCGCGGTTGCCAGGTCAACGGCAAAGCAGCCGGTCTCGTCGTAAGCCGACAGGCCGGCGCTTACCGAATAGGCAATGCCGTGCCGCTCACGAAGCGACATGAGAAGGCGGGAGCTTCCCCCTCCACAGAGGACTCTCCGGATCAGCCGGGTGGTGGTTGTCCTGCCGTCGCTGCGGCCGAACCCGCGGAATGCGAACTGGAGAGCGATCTGACTGTCCAGGTCCTTGACGAACACCGTCCGGAAGGATTCCTGGTCTTCCGGCACCGGGGGGGTTACCGGTGGCGGAGGTCCTTGCCAGGAACCGAAGGAGTAGTCGCACGCGGCGAAAATGGCTTCCGGGTCGATATCTCCCACAACGGTTATCACCGCATTCGTCGGAACATAGTATCTGCGCAGGTGTCCCCACAGGTCATCGTCGGTGAATGCGGCGATGCTTTCCAGTGTGCCGACGGTGGGCATTCCCAGGGGATGATCGGGCCAGAGGAGCCTGCTGGCCAGGTTGTCGGTGTTGATCTCCTCGCCGTTCTGGTTGGTGTCTTCGAGGGCCTCTTCGGTAATTATCCGTTTTTCGATATCGATTCCGGAGAGGGTCGGCCGCAGGAGCATGGAAGCGAAAATACCGATCCCATCGACGGCGTGACGCGGGTGGCTCCGGGTATAGAAGCAGGTGGAGTCCGCATCGGTGGCGGCATTCACGTTTCCCCCCAGGGCCTCGAAGGCCGTTTCCAGTTCCAGGGTGGTGGGGTAGTCCGCCGTACCGCGGAACAGCATGTGCTCGAGAAAATGGGAAAGACCCTCCTTGCCGGGCGGGTCGTGACGTCCCCCTACCTTCAGGTAGATGGCGATCTCGACGTTGTGGAGATGGGGCAGCCGGACGGCCTTCAGGCGCAGGCCGTTCGCCAGGGTCTTTGTGTGACAACTGATCATGAAACCTCCGGATTGGCAATAATGGGGTACAACGGGAAAGGGTCGGCCGGGAGAGGGGCCGCGGCCCCGGCGTCCGCTCAACCTATCGGAAAGGCGGATAATTGTCAAAGGGTTTCCCCCGCCGTGCTCGGCGTGTCGGCATTTGCCGTTGTCAGAATCGAGCGGAGAGACTACTATGGGTACCCCGACTCTTTTTCCATCAACAGGAACAGGCATGATTACCCTATCCTCCATTGAAAGGGCACTTGCGGCCCACACGCCGACGCTGCTCCCCGGCCTCGGTCTGACCCGAGCGGCAGTTGCGCTCATTATCGGTGACGATCCGGCCTGCCCCCGGCTGCTATTCATGAAGCGCTCGGAAAACGAAGATGATCCCTGGTCGGGGAATATCTGTTTTCCCGGCGGGAAGGTGGAAAGCGGCGATGGGGAACCGCGTCTTACCGCCGAACGGGAGACGTGGGAGGAAGTGGGGCTCGACCTGCGGCGCGCACGCTTCCTTGGCAGGCTCTCGGATATCGCGGGAGCCCGCATTCCGGTGCACGTCTCCTGTTTCGTCTACGAGGTGGAGAAGACCGGGCCTCTCCAACTGATGGACGAGGAGGTGCAGGACGCCTTCTGGGTGCCGCTGGCGGACCTGATGGACCCGGCCCGCCACGGCGAGAAGGTGGTCCGTTTCGACGGCCAGGTCATGGTCCGCCCGGGAATCTCCCTCCCGCGGCCGGGGGAACCGGTACTCTGGGGGCTTACCTATCAACTGGTCATGGATTTTCTGACGCTGGTGGGGACGTAGGTTTCCTGATATTTCCCGCTCCGAACAACGAACGCCCCCGCAAGCACATGCTCCGGGGGCGTTTCAGCATCTCCATCTCGGCTGTTCACCAGCTGTCTACAATTCCTCGAAGTCCTCCGTCGATTCCTCGGACTCCTCCTCCCCCTCCTCGGGTTCGAAGTCCTCTTCCCGTACACGCTCTAGGAACCGCTTGTTTTCCTTGATGAGGTTGCGGATCTCCCTGGTCAGTTCGTCAAATTCTTCCGGCCCGTTGGACATGGACTTCATCTCTTAATAGACCACCTTGCTGAGGGCTTTTTCGTAGAGGGCATCATATTCGCCGGCCGAATGTTCCCAGGAATAATCCGAATGCATGCCGATACGCACCATCTTGTCCCACGACTTCTTGTCCCGGTATGCGTCGAGCGCCCGGGTAATCGCTTCCAGGAAGGCCTTCGGGGTGTAGTCGTCAAAGGAGAAGCCGTTCGCGTCGCGCACGCCGTCCCGGCTATCAAATACCGTGTCTGCCAGACCGCCGGTTTTCCGGACAACCGGAACCGAACCGTAGCGGAAGGCGATGAGCTGTCCCAAGCCGCATGGTTCATAGTGGGAGGGCATGAGGAAGATGTCGCTTCCCGCGTATATCCTGCGGGACAGGACCTGATCGAAGGCGAGATGGATGGAGATGTTGCCCGCTCCCTTGTCCCGGAAATCCGTCAGCATCTTCATGTACTTTTCATCCCCTGTCCCGAGGATAACCAGCTGCAACCTTTCCTTCGCAAGCAGGGGCAGGAGCTTTTCCAGGAGGTCGAGCCCCTTCTGGGCGGAGAGGCGGGTAATCATTGCCAGAAGGGGAATGTCGACGGCCTGTTCGAGGCCAAGTGCCTTCTGTAGTCCCTTTTTGTTGGCCGCCTTCCCGGAAAGGGCGGAGGGAGTGTAGTTCCTGAACAGGTACGGGTCGGTCGCGGGATTCCAGTCCTGATAATCGATGCCGTTCAGTATCCCGTACAGGTCGTGGCCGCGCTGCCGGAGTACGCCGTCGAGGCCGCATCCCATTTCTTCTGTCTGGATCTCGCGGCAATAGGTATTGGAAACCGTATTCACCACGTCGGCTGCCAGGATGCCGCCTTTCATGAGATTAACCTTGTTGTAAAACTCCAGCCGATCCACGGTGAAATGGGAGTCATCGAGTCCCAGTTCCGGGAGAACATCCCGGTCGAATACCCCCTGGTAGGCCAGATTGTGGATGGTGTATACCAGGGCGGTCTTCCGGTAGAAGGGGTCCTCCTGATGGCCGTACTTGAGGAATACGGGTATCAGCGCCGTCTGCCAGTCGTGGCAGTGGATGATGTCGGGGCGGAAATCCATTCTCTTCAGGATATCGACCACGCCGTGGCAGAAAAAACCGAATCTCCGGCTGTTGTCCGGATAATCGCCCGCCGGGGTGCCGTAGAGCTCGGGACGATGGAAATATTCCCTGTTTTCAAGCAGGTAGACCGGAATATCGTCAAGGGTTGTCTGGCGGAGCAGTCCCTTGCGCATCACCCCGTTGAGAGTGATTTCCACCCCTTTCCTGGCCTTTTTGATGGTGAAGTCGCCTGTTTCCACACACCGGTAGAGAGGCATGATGATGCGCACGTCATGCCCTTTCTTCTTCAGCGTCCGGGGAAGGGAGCCGACCACATCCGCAAGCCCGCCGGTTTTGGCGAAAGGAGATACTTCGGAAGCGACAAATAAAATTTTCATGAATCATCCTCGTTATGAAAATGGAAAATTCTGGAGGGTGAACGGGTTTCTCACCCTGCATTCGATGCTTTGACCCTTATAATCCAAATGCTACCGCTTTGTCAAAAAACATCCGATTCGCGGGAGGTCTTCCACAAAATAACATATTTCATGAGAAAGTTCGGTGCTCGAACGGAATTCAGATCCGCAATTTCTCCCTCGTGTGGGCCGGAGCGGTCATCGGACGGGATTAAGGCGACAGTCTCTCCTAGAAGTTCGCTCCCCGCAGAAATGCAGCCGCGTCTTCGGGAGGGGTCGGGTTGATATGGAAACCGGAACCCCATTCAAATCCGGCTATGGGGGTAATCCGCGGCACCAGTTCGATATGCCAGTGGTAGTCGTACTCGATGGAGCTCCAGAAATCATGCCTGCCCGGCCGGGGCTGAAGGCTCGGCGAGGTGTGGAGAATAAAGTTGAATGGCGGATCCTTCAGTATTTCCTTGAGGCGCATGAGCATATCCTTCAGGGCGACGGCAAGTTTATTCAGGGATCCATCATCAAGGAGGGCGAAGTCGTGAAGATGCTTCTTGGGGAACAGCCGGAGCTCGAAAGGGAGACATGAGGCAAAGGGAGTAAAAATAACGAAGTCGGAAAATTCCCGCACTATCCGCTCGCCGGTCTGCAGCTCGAAGTCAATGATATCACAGAAGATGCATCGTCCCTTCTGCTCGAAGAATTCCCGGCAGACCTGCAGTTCGGTCACCGCCACCGGAGGAACGAGAGGGACGGCGATAAGCTGGCTGTGGGAATGGCTGAGGGCCGCTCCGGCTCGGGCGCCGTGATTCTTGAACAGGACCATGTAGCGGAGCCGTATGTCCCGGCGCAGGTCGAGGAGGCGGGCCCGGTAGGCTGTCAGAACATCGGTTATCTCCGCCGGGGAAAGGTCGGCCATGCCCCGATCATGGTCGGGGGTTTCGATGATGATCTCGTGGGCGCCAATCCCGTCCATTACGTCGTAGAGTCCGTAGCCGCGACTCTTCACTTCCCCTTCCACCCGTAACACAGGGTATTTGTTGGGGATTACCCTGACCTTCCAGTTAGGGGAATCGGGCGGGCCGGACGGCCGGATGGCGAAAATCTCGTGAGGGGCCTTGTCCTCGTTGCCGTAGCAGAAGGGACAGCTCGTCATGGGTGTCGGCGGCTCTTTGGCGAGAAAATCGTTGGGCCGCCTGCCGCGGTCGGCGGCGATGATGACCCAGTGGCGCTTCAAGGGATCCCAGCGCAGTTCAGACATGCTTCCTCCCTGTTCCTTTGTACGTCATACCAGCCAGTTTTCCAGTTCCAGTTCCCGACCCGCGTAACCGAGCGCAAGCGGGACATGGGTCGGCCAGCGGCCGATCTCCTCCTCCCCCCGGGTGAGGGTGAGATATGCAAAGAACGTGTTCCCCCGTTCCGGCTTGAAGGCCGCCAGGGGAATCCGCGCCTCGCAGACGCGGTCGATCTTCCATTGGCAGGTTTCTCCGGTTCCCTTCCAGCCTGAGCTGTCTTTCACGAGGAGTTCGCCTTCGACGGCATCGGGGACCATGGGAAGGGCGTATTCCCGCTCCAGGAGGAGGTGGAACCGCAGCATGTCACCCGGCTGGAGAAGCTTTTCCAGGGGAGAGGCGCCATCCACCCGGAAGAAGAAGGAACTCCCGTCATACCCGTAAAAAAAACAGTGCAGCAGGCATTCCGACGCGTGCATGGCCGAGGACTGCTTGCTCAGATCGTAGAGGCCGGCGCCGAGCCACTCGTAGTAGTCGTCCACCATGCCGTTGATGAAGGGGGTGACGAAGGTTGTCGGTTCCCGTACCAGACCCGCCGGTGTGACCTTCTTGATGGGATCATAGAGTTCCCGGGGAACCTCCGGACCCAACAGCCGGTAGATCCGGATCAGGTTGTTACGGAACAGCCTGTCGAAATGGTCGCTGTGGGGCGAAAAATGGTCGTCCCCGTACCACCAGAACCAGTCGCTCCCCTCGGCCGCGTAGAGGGATCGGCAGACGTGGCCCGCTGTCGATTCTTCCATGATCGGAGTCCCCGGAGGATCCCCTCCCGCCGCCAGGAGCGCGGCAACCTCGGGATTTCGGGCAACTGCCGCCTCACGCGCCCGAGCCAGAAGGTCCCACGCGGCATTCTCCTCGGGATGGCCGATCCAGATACCGTAGCTCGCGTTGATCCAGGATCCGGGATGGACGTGGCCCAAAACCTGCCTGTCCGGGGTCTTCTCCAGCACCCTGGCCGGCGTTGTGAGACGGAAGGCCGGATTTTCCGCAATCTTCCGGTACAGGGCGGAGAGGAACGGGTATCCGTTATCGGGGTAATACTCCCAGGCGTTTTCCCCGTCCAGGATTATCGTCACGAGGCCGCCGGGAAACTTTTTCCCGATAGCCGCGAGTCTCCCGGTAAAGTCGTCGACTGCCCGTTCCGCTTCCCACCGGGAATAGGTGAAGCCGATCCGGTCCGACAGTCCGTGGTCGCGAAACAGCAGGCCTATCTCGTTCCCGTCCCGGGAGAAGGTGTACGGGCGGTAGAGGGATTCCTTGCCGTGCCCGAGACCGCCCGGGAGGGTGCCGGCGAGGACGCCTTCATCGCTGGCGGCCCACCTGATGCCGCACTGTGCCATGAGGGACAGCGCCTCGTCACTGACGGATCCCTCCGAAGGCCACATGCCGACCGGGGCAACGCCGAACACCTGGCGAAAATAATCGATGCCCCGCAGGATCTGGGCGCGCGCGTCCTCCGGGTGTCGGAAACGGCATTCAGGGAGACGGACCCGCGGCATGGCGACCTGTGCGCTTTTTCCATCGCAGAGCAGCGGGAGAATGGGGTGAAAGTACGGAGTGACGGACAGCTCCGCTTTCCCCTGATCCTGGATCCTCCGGTAGAGAGGGATGATCCCGGCCAGCAGTTCGCGGTGGATGTCAAACAGCAGCTCCTTGTCCCCGGCGGTATAATTGCGTCCTTTCCGCACCAGTTCCCGCAGGCCCGGGTAGCGACGGCGGGCCGCCTCTCCGGTCCAGGCGAGAAAAAACCAGACCTGCAGATCGAGGATTTCACGGTCTCCGAACGTGCGCGTTCGGTCGAGCGCCGTGTTCCGCGAACCGTTCCCCGCCAGGTAGAGCAGTTCCAGGTACCTCCGGTTTGGCTCAATCATCCTTTCCCGGTTGGCGGAGAAAAAATTGTCCAGAATGAAGCGCCGGTTCTCCGCGGACATGGCTGAGGGGTCCATCTTTCCGTGGAGGAGAAAAGGGTCGACCGCCGTGCCCGCCGCGTAGTCGCGAATCTGTTCCAGCAGCGAAGGAACCAGATTGAAGACCGCCAGTGCCCCCTCGGTTTCCTCCACAATGGCGGCCATGTCATAGTAATCCTTGACGGCGTGAAGGTAGGTCCAGGGGAGGTCGTATTCGCCGGTCAGCGGGTCCTTGTAGAGCGGTTGATGCATGTGCCAGACGAATGTTACGCCAAGGGGTTTCGACACGTCAGGGCAACTCCTTCTTCCATGATTCCACCTTGTCCCGGTACTCTTTCAGAAGTTTCCGGGCCGCATCTTCCTTCTTCGCCTCGGCGATAATCCGGATAAAGGGCTGAGTCTGGTCGGGAAGAACCAGCACCCAGTCCTCACCGAAATGGACCTTGATGCCGTCGATGAAGGTTGCCTCTTTGTCCAGGCTGTCCTCGCTCATCTTGCGCATCACGGCGCCCTTCATCTCCCAGACGCACGGAATGGTTGTTTCCAGATAGGTGCGGAACGGAATTTCCGCCATGAGCTTCGAAAGGGGGATCCCCTTCGATGCGGCCAGTTCCACGGCCTTGGCGATGGCGAACATCCCGTCAAAGGCGTTCTGAAAGCGGGGGAAGGCGAAGCGGCCGTTCACGGAGCCGGACAGAACAACCTCCGACGACAGGGACGCCTCGATCATGGAGCGCCCGGAACTCTTGGTGCGCTGCACCGTACACCCTTTTTCCTGTGCCATCTGCTCGATGACGGACGGGGCCGAAACCGGAACCGCGTAGACACCTTTCGCGCCCCGCTGCAGGGAGAGGGCCGTCATCAGACAGAGAAGCTCCGCGCCGTCGCGGACGGTTCCGGTTTCGTCAACCAGAATGATGCTCTCCGCGGCCGGGTCGAGCCAGAAGCCTGCCTGCGCCTCGAGGGCGACCACGATCTTCGAGATCTGCTGCAGGCTCAGGGACTGGTTTGTCCCCTTCGTGTCGTCGCTCTGTTCCTCGATATAGGCGTTGAGAGCCACCACCTCACACCCCATGGCATTCAGCAGGGCGGGCAGGATCTGGCTCGCCGCGGAATGGGTGAAGTCCACGACCACCTTGAAGCTTCCCCTTTTCGCCACTCCGGCGTCGATGGAACGGAGAAAGCCCTCCCGGTAGAATTCGATCACATTGGGCAGCTCGGAGATACCGCCCGGCTCCGAATGATGGGCGCGCCGGAAATTCTCCTTGTAGAATATCCGCTCGACGTTTTTCCCCATGGAGCTGGAGAAGTCGATGCCGTCGGCGTCGAGGAACACAATCTCCGTCGATGCCGCATCCTCCCTGGCCTCGCGGAACTGCACCCCCCCCACCTCGCCGAAGGTCTTCAGTTTGTAGCGGAGCAGCGGCAACGGGATCATCTTCATGTCCCTGACACTGACCCCGGTGGAGAGGATACCTCCGATGAAGCTTCTCTTCAGCATACGGGAGGAGCGGTGGGCGTCGCGGCCCGCCATGATGAAGCTCCCCTTGGGCAGGGTGCTGCCGTAGGCGCAGCCGAGCTTTGCCATGAATTCCGGCGTCAGCTCGATATTGGTAAGCCCCCGGATCAGCGCCCCCTCGAACAGGGATTTCTTCCACTTTTCTCCCCAGATGAGGTTGCCGGAGACGATGGAACCGGCCTCGATCAGTTTTTTCGGCCAGATCTTCACATCCTTCTTGATATAGGCGTCTTCGCCGATGGAGGTGTCGTCCGCCACGATGGCGCCCTCCTCCATGACGACCCCCTGCCCGACACTGACGTTGCTGCAGATCACCGAATCGACCAGCTTCGCCCCTTTCTTGATGTAGACGTTGTCCCAGATGACGCAACGGAACAGTTTCGACCCCTCCTCGATGGTGCAGTTCCGTCCGACCACGCAGTCCTTGAGGTGGGCGCTTCCCAGGATCTGTGAGTTATCCCCGAGGATCACCGTCCCCTCCAAGGCCTTCAGGTCGTCGAGGCGGACCTCGGCCCCGAGGCGGACATCCTTGCCGAGCAGGTCCTGTTTCTCCTCGTCGATTCTGATGTTGATCCTGCCGTGGAAGATATCGTGGTGGGCCTCCCGGTAGGAGTCGGTATTTCCGATATCACGCCAGTATCCCTTCACCGGGTAACCGAACAGGGGGTCCTTGTTTTCCAGCAGCAACGGGAAGAGGTCCTGGGAAAAATCGAAGTTTTCCTCTGGGGGTATGTAGCGGAAAATGTCCGGTTCCAGCACGTAGATGCCGGTATTGATGGTGTCGGAGATGACCTCGCCCCACCCCGGCTTCTCCAGGAACTGGGTAATCCTCCGCTCCTTGTCGGTAATCACGACGCCGAACTGGAGAGGGTCCTTCACGGAGGTAAGGGTAATGGTCGCCATCGCCTTGTGATCGCAATGGAAGTCGATGATTTTCTTCAGGTTGAAGTCGGTGAGGAGGTCGCCGCTGATGACCAGGAAACGCTCGGGAAGAAGCCTTTCGGCGCATTTTACCGCCCCGGCGGTTCCCATGTCCTGGAGGGGGGTGACATATTCGATCTTTATCCCGAAATCAGAGCCGTCGCGAAAAAAGTTCTTGATGATATCGGGCTGATGGTAGAGGAGCATCACCATATCGGTGATGCCGTGCTTTTTCAGGAGCTCCACAATATGGAGCATGATGGGACGGTTCGCCAGGGGGATCATCGGCTTCGGCACGCTGCTCGTCAACGGTTGGATCCTGGTGCCGAAACCTCCGGCCATAATCACGGCTTTCACAATGCCTTCCTCCTACACAGGTTGGTGAAAATCAGTCGCACGGGAGTACCCGCTTCAGGGAAGATGCATGGCGCCCCCCGCAGGGGCGGCGCAGGCCTGCACCTGTGGCACAGGACATCATCGCCGGGAACAATCTACGCCTTGTGTTTCGGAGTGTTTCGCAGCGACTTCTTGTCCAGCACCCGCCGGATTTCTTCCTTCAGTTCCTTCAGGTCGCTTGATTTCACCACATACCCGTCGGCGAGCCATGCGGAGAAATCATCCTTGTAGCAGGAAAAAGCCGTGCAGAGAATCACCGGCAGATTGTGCCGTTCCTTGACGATTCGCTGCAGGAGATCCAGGCCGCTCTCGTTCTTCAGCTTGATATCCAGCAGGATCAGGTCGAATTCATCCTTGCGGAGTTTTTCAGCGGCCTCCTCCGCGCCGGCGGCCGTAATCACCTCGTATCCCTCATCCACAAGCTCATGGGAATAGAGGAGTCTGATGCTGCTTTCGTCGTCCACGACCAGAATCCTACTCATGGCCATCTTCCTCCTTCTTCAGAGGCAGCCGTAACGCGTACCTCGTGCCTTTCCCTTCATACTCATCAACAGTAAAGGATTTACAGTAATTTTCAAGTATCACCCTGCAGAAGGACAGTTCAAGGTCTTCGGTATCGCCCCGCTTCTCCAGTGTCGGACGACGGAATGCATCGAAGACTTCCCGGCCCTGCCGGGAAACGGTATCACGAATTTCCACGAGAATATCGTCCTCCTCGAGGCGGGTTTTCACCGAGAGCTCTCCGGGGGGCGACATGGCATCGAGAGAGTTGCCCAGAATCTTCTTGACGCAGTAGGCCATCTGACGATAATCCATGCGAATCATAGGCAGGTTCTTAGCGAGATCGAGTTTGAACGAAATCCCGTCATGTTCGGTACTATTCAGCATTTCGTGGAATACATATCCCACCAGATCGTTGATGTCCCACTGATCCAGAACGGGCGCCATGGAATCGGCATGTCCCAGCGCCTCCGACAGGGCATCCTCCAGTTGTCGCGCCTCGCGAACGATGGTTTCCAGAAATTCCTTTTTCGGGTCGTCCGCCGCGATATCCTTCAGCAGGGAGCGGGCGAACCCGCCGATTATCATCAGGGGATTCCTGATGGAATGGGCAATGCTGGAGGTTACCTTCCCCAGCAGCGCCATTTTTTCCATTCTGACGATCTGCTCCTGCTGCTCCTGCAGTTGCGTGTTGGCGACCGTCAGTTTTCTGAGATCCTCATGGAGGCGCTCATAGAGGGCGGCCCTCTCGATGGCGAACGCCACCGGAAAGGTGAGGGTCTCCATGGATCGCATGTCCTGGGGTGTGATCGGCTTTTTCGTGATGAAATTGTCCGCGATGATGACGCCGATGCGCCGGCTCCGGGTAAGAAGGGGGAGGATGAGAAAGTTGTCCACACCGAGAGTGCGTGCCAGTTCAGGATCCACCTCGCTGTTGTGGAAGGCGTCTTGAACCAGGATCGGCCGACGTTCCTGAAGCGAGTGGTTGAGGATGGACCCCTGGTCGTTCAGGGGTACGGTGAGCCGTTCCAGTATGTCATGAAACTTGTCCTTTTCCGCGGAAAGCTTGGTGTCGTGGAAATGTTTCGCCATCTCCTTCAGGGAGAAATCGCTCCTGCCGATCTCATCCCAGATCTCCCACGCCTCTTCGTACGTTCTGGGCCCGACCCCCAGCGATCCCTTCAGAAAGCGGCGATCCTTGTCGGCCAGCAGGAGGAACGCACGGTTCATGCCGAAGCCCTTGCCCGCAGTAATCGCGGTCAAGGCAACCGACAAGACCTCGTCCAGCTCCAGCATCGAAGTCTGGAGGAGTGCCCCGATTTCGTGCAGAAACTGGATCTCCATATTCCTGCTGTCCAGGAAGCCGATCATCGAGTCCATGCGGGACTTCTGGAGGAGAAACTCATCCACGAGGATCCGCACTACGGATGCCTCGGGGCGTCCTGCTCTCGCCATCTGCTCCAGGTCGTCGGCAAAACGGTGACAGTCGAGACATTTTGCGATCAGCCTCCTCTTCA
The DNA here is from genome assembly GCA_964432775.1 of uncultured Geobacter sp. Taxonomy (GTDB): domain Bacteria; phylum Desulfobacterota; class Desulfuromonadia; order Geobacterales; family Geobacteraceae; genus RPRC01. Next base: position 2,872 of record CAYSPF010000047.1, on the reverse strand, counting down.
GCGAGCCGAACAGGTCGGCCTCGTCCGGAGAGATAAACGGACACTCGGTGGCTGTCACTGTTTCTTTCGTCCAGCAGCACTCCGGTTCCACGTCTTCCTCCATCGTTGCGGCGGGTCATGCCGTGCGGGACGGCATCTCCGGATTTCTCGCGCGAGAGCATCAACCGGGAACCTGAAAAAGGTCCTCAAGGGATGCGGAAGCTTTAAGCATGCAGGATTATAGCAATGGGGACCGCATTTGCAAGGTAAATCACCGCTTCGCGGGATGACATTTTCATGAAATTCTCCGGGCTGTACAAAAACCGGGGGAAGGTGTACCCTGCGCCGGAACGGCACTTTTCAATCACACACATTCTGGAGGGACATAGTATGCTGACCGGTAAACAGAAACGCTTCCTGCGCGGGCTCGGGCACGGCCTGAAGCCGGTTATTCTGGTGGGAAAGGGAGAGATCGGCGAGTCGCTTGTCCAGGAAACGACCGCCGCCCTTGAAAGTCATGAACTGATAAAGGTGAAGATACTGGAAAGCTGTCCGACGGACAGATACGAGGTGGCCGCCGGCCTGGCGGATGCGTGCGGAGCGGATCTGGCCCAGGTTCTCGGGCGGACACTTCTCCTCTACCGGAAGGGAGAGAAGCCGAAAATCGAAATGCCGGCATAAGGTGCGACTACCGGTGAAACGCCCGGCCCGGTCTCGTGTGATGCCCTGCTATGCCTTCTTGTCCGGGTCATCGTCTTTGCGCGCCTGCACCTCTATCTCGTCTTTTCCTTCAAAGGCGCGCTTGAAGTTTTTGATCCCCTTGCCGAGAGAGCTGCCGATTTCCGGAAGTTTTCCGGCCCCGAAAATTATCAGTATCAACAACAGGATGATGATAATGGCCAGCGGGCTATAGCCGAACATGCGTTTCCTCCTTGAAACCAGTGGTTATTCAGTGTTCAGGGAGAAAGTATGGCATCCCGCCGGGCAAATTGCAAGGTAGTTTCCATCCGGAAAGTATCGCGGGGTCCGGATCGGAACTTCCCCGAAGCCTCTCGTAATCGGTCGCCTTCCTTCACGCTGTTCAGCAGCCTGCTGGATTTGCGCTCTTTCCTTGGAACCGTCTTCCTGCATTGAAGCCGTACGAGATGCTCCGTGAAAGCCCCGGACCGGACCGACATTTCCCCGGAGCTTCCGGATGGACAGGGAGAACGGTGCGGCAACTTCTTGACATGATTCGCGCACTCCGGGTACAGTGGAGCCTGTTCCGGTTACCGGAGTTCAATGATACCTTCTCCATGGGATTCGTCCCCGTGGGCGCACCGATACTTGCCACGTGCTGATGGCTTTTTCTGGGTCATCAGGGAAAAGAGCACAGGAAATGTCCGACATTAGCAGGCTCCGAAAGCAGCTGGATCAGCGGACCGATGAAGTGCGGTCCTGCGAGGAACGATTCCGCGCTATCATCTTCAGCAGTGCGGACGGTATTATTCTGGTGAATCGGCAGGGTATCGTCCGTTTCGTCAATCCGGCGGCGGAAAACCTTCTCTGCCGGAGCGCCGGGGAGCTGGAGGGCGGACGGTTCGATTTTCCCCTTTCGGAGGAAAAGACGGAAATCACCCTTACCTGCCCGGGGGATGTCACGCGTTTCGTGGAGATGCGGGTGGTGGAGACCAAGTGGGAGGGGGAGTTCGTCTACCTGGCCACGCTGCGGGACATCACCGAGCGACGGCGCATGGAGGAGCGGCTCCGGGAGAAAAAGGAGCGGCTGGAGGAACTGAACAGGACCCTGGAGGAGAAGATCCGGGAAGAGGTGGACAAGAGCAGGGAAAAGGACCATCTCCTGATCCTGCAGAGCCGCCAGGCGGCCATGGGGGAGATGCTCGGCAGCATCGCTCACCAGTGGCGGCAGCCCCTGACCGCCGTCTCACTCCTGATCCAGGACCTGGGAGAAACATATGTGTACGGAGAATTCACCAAGGAATACCTGGACAACACCATCAGGAACGCCTTGAACACCATCCAGCACATGTCGCGGACCATTGACGACTTCCGCGACTTCTTCAAACGGGACAAGGACCGGCAGGCCTTCAGCCTGCGGAATATCGTGGAACGCTCCCTCTCCCTGGTTGAAACCAGTCTGCGCTACCTCAATGTCACCGTTGACGTTGACGTGGACGACGACCTGATCGTTTTCGGCTATCCCAATGAGTTCTCGCAGGTCCTTCTTAACATCATCGGCAACGCGAAGGACATCTTCCGCGAAAGGTGTATGGTCGATCCGGTGATACGGATTGAGGCGTTCCGGGAAAAAATGAAGACGGTAGTTACTATCACCGACAACGGCGGCGGGATCCCCGAGGACATCATCGACCGGATCTTCGAGCCGTACTTCACCACCCGGAAACGGGAAAACGGTACGGGTATCGGGCTCTGGATGTCGAAGACCATCATAGAGAAAAACATGGACGGGAAGCTGAGCGCCTCCAATGCGGAGGGGGGCGCACGGTTCCGTATCGAGGTTTGATTCTGAATTGAATGGATAGATTCAAGCTCATCAGCGATTTTGAACCACGCGGCGATCAGCCCGCCGCCATAACCGAGCTGGCCGAGGGGATCCTCCGCGGCGATCGGGATCAGGTGCTCCTCGGGGTGACCGGATCCGGCAAGACCTTTACCATGGCCCATGTGGTCGCCACGGTGAACCGGCCGACACTCATCATCGCGCCGAACAAGACCCTTGCGGCCCAGCTTTACGGCGAGTTCAAAGAGCTCTTCCCGGAAAACGCCGTCGAGTACTTCGTCTCCTACTACGACTACTACCAGCCCGAGGCCTACCTCCCCACCACCGACACCTTCATCGAGAAGGATTCGTCCATCAACGACGAGATCGACA
>CAYSPF010000046.1:7583-14982 GCA_964432775.1 uncultured Geobacter sp. | reverse complement strand
GGAACATTTTGCTTGACAAGAATAATTTGGGTGTTAAGATGTCAATTCTTTACACTATTAACCCCCTGTCTACGGCTCACGTTGACTATAGAAAGCACGATAATTTAAATATAGGAGGGAGGGGAATATGAATGCCGGGAGTAAGGGTAAAGGAGAATGAATCGTTTGAACTTGCACTGAAAAGATTCAAGAAGCAGTGTGAGAAGGCCGGGATTCTTTCTGAAGTCCGGAAGCGTGAACATTACGAAAAACCGAGTATCAAGAAGAAGAAAAAAGCCATAGCCGCCCGCAAGAGGGCGTTGAAAAAGCAGCGGAAGATCATAGAATAAGATGTTCCGGTGATGCATGTGAAAATTGAACGAGAGAGAATGCGGATGATGTGGACTGGACGTCGTCACGCTTCTCTCTGCATCGTGTTCAAATAAGTGGCGGAACTGTGGGGGCGATCAGGCGATTTGCCCCTACTTTTACTTTCAGGGCAGACCAGAGAGCGCGGAATGAATCTCGTTGATATCCTGATATGGATTGCTTTACTGACTTTCGCGGTAAAAGGATTCATGAAAGGGCTGGTCATGGAGGTCTGTTCTCTTGCCGGGGTTGTCGTAGGCGGCTGGGCCGCCTTAGTCTATTGTCATCCACTCGCTGAAGTCCTTCGACAGCATAGCAAACTTCCCTCTGCCCTGACTTCAATCCTTTCCTTCGGGCTGATCTTTCTTTCGCTCGGCCTGCTCTTTTTTTTCCTGGGACATCTGCTGACCACCCTTTTCAAGATTGTACTTCTTGGTGGACTGAATCGGATAGGCGGTGTTCTCATGGGATTAGTGCAGGGCGCGCTTGTTGTTAGTGTACTGCTCTCTTTTGCGGGCAGCAGGCAGGTACCGATGACAGTATCCTCCCATCTTGCGTCTTCCGCCACCGCCCGACCTTTTCTTGCATGTGGAAAAAAGATCCTGTCGTGGTGGAAGGCCGATTCGGAACCCGGCAACCCGCGGAAACCGGTCAGGGCTCCGTCAACGACCGCTGAAGTCCCCGGTCACGGGACGCATGGTTTTCGAGAACGGCTATAACATTTGATGATTCCTGACGAGATAGTACGGGAAGTCCGCGAAAGAGCGGCTATACTGGATGTGGTTTCGGACTATGTCGGTTTGAAGAAGGCTGGCGCCAACTATCTGGGTCTGTGCCCTTTTCATGCGGAAAAGACACCTTCCTTTACCGTAAACCCGGTAAAGGGCATGTTTCATTGTTTCGGGTGCGGCGTAGGCGGTGATGTCGTCAGCTTCGTCATGCGGATGGAAGGGCTTCCGTTTCCCGAGGCACTGCGGGCTCTTGCACGGCGCGTCGGTGTGGAGATAGAGGACCGGCCCTTGACGACCCGGGAGAAGCGTTTTGCTGATGAGCGGGAGACACTGTATCAGTTGCATGAAATCGCCACCCGTTTCTATGAAAAAATCCTGCTGGAAGACGCGGCAGGTGAACGTTGCCGTACCTATTTGAAGAAGCGAGGTGTTGATGGTGAGACAGCCCGGGCATACCGTCTCGGTTTTGCGCCGGATGCATGGGACTCGTTGGCACGCTATTTGGAACAGAAATTGGTCCCGCTGGAGTCGGCGGAAAAGGCAGGGCTGCTCAGGCTGAGGGAACGGGGCGGACACTATGACGGCTTCAGGAACCGACTCCTTTTTCCCATTACCGATATACAGGGACGTCCAATCGGTTTTGGCGGTCGGGTTCTCGATGATACTCTGCCCAAGTATCTGAATTCCCCCGAGTCGCCGGTCTACCGGAAGAGTGATGTTCTGTTCGGACTTGGTATGGCGAAGCATGCCATCCGCGAAAAAGGGACGGCCTTCATTGTAGAAGGGTATTTCGATCATCTTGCTCTCTTTCGGGCGGGGGTCCGGAATGTGGTGGCGACCTGCGGAACGGCCCTGACCGCCGGCCATCTGAAAATAGTTCGGCGCTTTGCGGATAAGGTGTATCTTCTTTTTGATGGTGACAGTGCGGGAAAGAAGGCCACGGTGCGCTCCATGGATATCTTCCTGGAGGAGCATTTCCCCGCGGACGTCGTACCGATGCCTGCCGGAGAGGATCCGGACACCTATCTTGAAAAATATGGCGTTGATTCTTTTTCCAAAGTAGTTGCCGATGCTCTCCCGATTTTCGAATTTTTCTTCAGGGATCTGTGCCGCCAGACGGACATTTCCGGCGTCGGTGGTAAGATTGCGGTCATTGATGAGCTGGCGCCCCGACTCCGAAAGATCGCCGACAGTGTTGAGCGCGATTTGTACGTAAGAGAGATCGCCCGGTTTCTGGCTGTCGAGGAAAAGGACGTCAGGAGGAAGCTGGGAAAGGGCGCAACCGAGTCGATGATTCTTTCCGGCCGCCGGGAACGGCAAAGGAGCAGTTCCGGCCCGGAAGAGATGCTTTTGTGTCTCATGGCTAAATACCCGGAAATTGTCAGGATGATTGTAGATTTCGGCCCTGAACTGATCTTCCGCCAGGAACTTCTGCCGGTGGCGGAACGCATCATTTCCTGTGTTACGGCAGAGACCCGGATTGACTGGTCACACATCCTCGATGCCGTTGATTCCCGGGAAGAACGAAGCCGCCTTGCTTCGCTGTTTGTGGAGGAAGGCCATCTGGAAGGAGTGGATGTACGGAAGGCGTTTGAGCAGTGCCGGAGCGCGCTCGATCGAGTCGCCTTGCGGGAGATCAAGGGGCTTACCATGGAATTGGCGCGCTCTGTCCCTGAGAGTGACGCCTATCACGATTTGCTGCGCAGGATAGACAGCCTTCGGGCCAGAAAATCCCAGTTGACATAACCAGAGTGGAATACAGAATACAATCGATATCGATTGCTTTGATGAAGAGGTGAACCGGATGGCAAAAAAGAGCATGGAAGAGGTTAAACACTTAATTGACCTGGGGAAAGAGAAAGGATTTCTGACCTACGATGAGGTTAACGATCTCCTCCCCCCCGACATTGTTTCCTCTGACCAGATTGATGATGTAATGAGCATGTTTGGCGAGATGGATATAGAGGTTGTTGATTCCGCCCAGAAAGTCAAGATACCCAAGGTAAAACTGGACCTTGAGGATGAAGAGGAGTTGGAAGGGGAGCAGGAAGAGGTTGAGTTCGAGCCGGGTGTGCTGGGACGCACCAGCGATCCGGTACGGATGTACCTGCGTGAGATGGGATCGGTCTCCCTCCTTACCCGCGAAGGCGAGGTGGAGATAGCGAAACGTATTGAGGACGGAGATCGCGACGTGGCGCGGGTAATCTATACTACCCCCATAACCGTGAAAGAGGTCATCGCCCTGGGAGACATGCTGGAGAAATTCCAGGTTTCCGCCATCGAGATCAGCAAGGAAGTGGAAGAGGAGGAGCTGGAAGAGGACGAGGAGGATCTCCAGAAAAGCCGACTTCTGGAGGTCATCAATGTCATTCGGACGTGCGACGCGACCATGGAGCAGCTCTCGGCGTCTCTTGCGGATTCGTCACTTCAGGGTAAAGAACGCGAGAGAATCGGACGGGAGTTGCACGAGGTGAGAGACAGAACCGCAGAGCTGCTGAAGTCGCTGCGCCTCAAGGACCGTCATATCGAAAGAATTGCCCAGCGTTTGAAGGAACTTGCCGGCAAGGTCGACCGGGTCACCGAAGAGATCCGGGAACTGAGTGTGGAAACAGGTACGCCATTCGAAGAACTGATGAGCCTCTGCCAGGAAATGGCAGGCGGGGAAGAAGTGAGGACACGGGTTCTGGCGGGGGCCGCCTTGCCGGCTGAAGATGCCGAGAGGATCGAAAAGAAGCTGAAATCCGTGCGGAGGAAGCTGGAGAAGATAGAGCAGGAGTCCGGATTCCAGGCCGTAGAGCTGGCAAAGGAAATAAAGGCAATTGAAGAAGGTGAGAGAAAGGCAAAGGAAGCCAAGTCGGAGCTGGTCGAAGCAAATCTGCGGCTCGTGGTTTCAATTGCCAAGAAATACACCAACCGCGGGCTCCAGTTTCTTGACCTGATTCAGGAGGGAAACATCGGTCTCATGAAGGCCGTTGACAAATTTGAATACCAGAGGGGCTACAAATTTTCCACGTACGCCACTTGGTGGATACGGCAGGCAATTACCCGTGCAATCGCCGACCAGGCAAGAACCATTCGTATTCCCGTCCACATGATCGAGACCATCAACAAACTTATCCGGACCAGTCGACAGCTTGTCCAGGAGATCGGACGGGAACCGTCGCCGGAAGAGATTGCCGAAAGGATGAGTCTTCCGCTGGACAAGGTCCGCAAGGTGCTCAAGATAGCCAAGGAGCCGATTTCCCTGGAAACACCCATCGGCGAGGAAGAGGATTCCCATCTCGGTGATTTTATCGAGGACAAGGGCGTTGTCTCTCCGCTGGAGGCGGTTATCAAGGCCAACCTGTCGGAACAGACCGCACGGGTCCTGTCCAGCCTGACCCCGCGTGAGGAAAAGGTGCTGAGGATGCGTTTCGGCATCGGCGAAAAGAGCGACCACACCCTTGAAGAGGTAGGCCAGAACTTTGAGGTTACCCGGGAGAGGATCCGGCAAATCGAGGCCAAGGCCCTGCGGAAGTTGCGTCATCCGAGCCGAAGCAAGAAATTGAAGAGTTTTGTGGAATAGTCGCCGGCGGAACGGGAAAAAGGCCGCGTCGAACCAATCGGCGCGGCCTTTTTTATGGCGGTGAAAACAGGAAAGGCGGTGAAAACGGCATGGAGTTGAAATTTTTTGCGACAGCGGCAAAGGGGGTTGAAGAGGTCCTGGCTGATGAAATCCGAGCCCTCGGGATTACGGTTAGCGCCGTTGAAAAGGGCGGGGTCCGATTCACGGGAGATATGGGCACCTGCTACAAGGCAAACCTGTGGCTGCGAACCGCCCAGCGAATCCTGATGCCTTTGGCTGAGTTCCCCTGTGATTCCCCGGACAGCCTGTACGAGGGAGTGCACTCCATCCCCTGGCCGCGTCACCTGACGCCCGACATGACGCTCGCTGTTTCCTGCAATCTGCGGGACTCCGCCATAACCCACTCGGGCTTCGCGGCGCTCAAGACCAAGGACGCGATCGTTGATTCTATTCGCGATTCCTGTGGTCGCAGACCCAATGTGGACACTGCCGACCCCCATCTGCTGGTGAATGTCCATCTGATGCGCAACCGGTGCACCATCAGCCTCGACACGTCAGGCTCAAGCCTTGACAAGCGGGGGTATCGGCTGGATACGAAGGAGGCCCCCCTGCGGGAAACCCTTGCCGCGGCCCTGCTGGAACTATCGGGCTGGGACGGCGTCTCCCCCTTTGTAGACCCCATGTGCGGCTCGGGAACCATTCCCATCGAGGCTGCGCTCAAGGCATCCCGCCGTCCTCCCGGATTGCTGCGTTCCGGATTCGGCTTCCAGCGTTGGCCCGGCCATGATGCTTCCCTTTGGCGGGGATTGGTCCGCGAAGCCCATGATCAGGCCCTGCAAGCTGTGCCCGCGCCTATTTACGGCTCCGATGCTTCGGCCGGAGCCGTGCAAAATGCCCGCAGGAACGCAACACGTGCTGATATCGCGAACTTCGTCACCTTCAGCAAGCATGATATCGGAGACATCTCCCCGCCCCCCTCTCCGGGAATCGTCCTCTGCAATCCTCCCTATGGTGTCAGGCTCGGGGATGAAGAAGCATTGAAACCCCTCTACAAAAAAATAGGCGATGTGCTGAAGCAACGCTTCAACGGTTATACCGCCTTCCTGCTCGTCGGGAATGCCGCTCTTGCCCCCTGTATCGGTCTCAAGGCGTCACGTAGAATCGTCCTCTTTAACGGACCAATTGAGTGCCGGCTTCTCCGGTACGAACTGTACTGAGCTTTCTCTCCATTTTTCCCTCCGGATTACTGCCCGTCGGTCAGGAAACTGTTCAATAATAGAAATATGTTCTGAAAAATAACATACCCCGTGTTCTCCCTTGCGGAGCCTGAGCTGGTGAATGCTTTCCGGAATCGCGGAAAACGTCCCTAAATTGAACATCGTTTCGAATCTTTCCACGCAGTCCGGCCCAAGTTTTTCCCATCTGTACTTGGCACCGTAATTGCTAACAACAAAACAGCGTTTTGCCTTTCTCGGTTTGCGTACAGTGGACGCGCATTCTGCCATGAAAGTGGCCGGAAGGGTGTCCCGGCTATTCCGAGGTGATGGTTTTCTGGTCAATTTTAATGGAAAGGAGGGTAGCGGAAGGGTGTTCGGGAAGTAACAGTTGTATTTTGTTTTTTCACTACAAAGCTTGTCTTGGTTGGGGAAATTTATTTTTTATTGAGGGAGGAAAAAAGAATGACGTTAGCACTTCTCGTTTTGATCAGCATGATGTGGATTCCGGTAGGTATGTTTTTTCTGGGTGCTGGTGAGGCAAAAGGCACCGGTTTCGTGACCGGGGTCGTTGGTATCATCGTTGTAGTCGGCGCAACGATTGAATGTATCCTCGGCGGGGCCAGTGGCGCTTTTGCGACCGCGCCGCTCTTTGTTTTCGGTATCCTCTACCTGCAGGTTTCCTATGCCCTGCTGGCTGGCCTGACCGATTTGCGCACCCTAGGCAACGGAGCTCTGGTGGTTGCCATTGTTTGCGCCTTCTATGCGATTATGTTTGCCACCGGCGCTGCGAAGCCTGATGGAACGGTTCTTATCGCCAAGACCGCTTATCTGGCCTTCATGTACACAACGTTCACTGTGCTCTGTCTGTCCGTTACAGCCCAAGCCTATGGCAAGATCGGCGCCAAACTTCCTGCGTGGCTCCTTATTATCCTGAGCTTCACTTGTTTGTTGGCCCCGTCTTTCAGCGTTTTTGCAACTGGCAAATTTCCCTTCTAGATTGCTGCCACGAATGAAAATGAGCCGCTTATCCCGTCTAGGGGTAGGCGGCTTTTTTTGTCTGTTGATTGGCATTGGTGGGATATTTTCTGGATAGATTCATTCTGCCTGTCTTGATGATAGAGGTGTGTTTCCGCGGCAATGCTTTCTCGTTGCCCGATTGTCTTAATGAGAAATAGAGTTTGCATTTGTTGCGGTACCTGCTAGAATTGCCTTCGAGAGAATGCATGGTATGCTTCTCCGATTCTATGATGAAAGGGAGACGAAACGATGCCGAAATACGTGATTGAGAGAGAGATTCCGGGAGCAGGAAACATCGGTCCGCAAGACATGCAGGCGATTTCCCAGAAATCCTGTAGTGTCCTGAAAGAGCTGGGTCCCCAGATTCAGTGGGTACAGAGTTATGTTACCGAGGACAAGATCTACTGCGTCTATATCGCCCCGAACAAGGAAATGGTGCTGGAGCACGCCCAGAAAGGCGGTTTCCCGGCAAACAGCGTCTCCGAAGTGAAAAGGATGATAGACCCCACAACGGCTGAATA
>CAYSPF010000046.1:0-7483 GCA_964432775.1 uncultured Geobacter sp. | reverse complement strand
AAACACGCCGAGGGGTCGGTTCTCGTGGAGTTCGGTGATACCAAGGTGATCTGCACCGCCTCCATCGAGGAAGGCGTTCCCCCCTTCCTGCGAGGCAAGGGTTCCGGTTGGCTGACGGCCGAATATTCCATGTTGCCAAGGGCAACACAAACCCGTTCACACAGAGAATCATCAAAAGGGAGGGTGGGTGGCCGTACCCATGAAATCCAGCGGCTCATCGGCCGCTCACTGCGTGCCGTGACCGACCTGAAGCTTCTCGGAGAGCGTACGTTGTATATCGACTGCGATGTAATACAGGCTGATGGAGGAACCCGCACCGCCTCCATAACCGGTGCTTACGTCGCCTTGGTCGATGCCGTACGAAAGCTGTGCTCGACCGGGGGGCAGTCGATTAATCCCGTGAAAGAGGCGGTTGCGGCCGTGAGCGTTGGAATTGTCAACGGCGTAATCCTGCTCGATCTGAATTACCTTGAAGACTCTACGGCCGACGTGGACATGAATTTTGTCATGACCTCCTCGAACCGCTTCGTTGAAGTGCAGGGGACTGCCGAGGGAAAGCCGTTCGGTATCCGGGAAATGGATGCCATGCGCGACCTGGCAATCTCCGGCATCACGCGGCTGTTTGAGATTCAGAGTGAGGCGCTTAACCGGTGAAAGAACTCCTCGTTGCCAGCGGAAATAAAGGAAAGCTCGTCGAAATCGCAAAAATTCTCGACGGGTGTGTCGAAAGGCTCTATTCGTTGGCCGATTTCCCCGATATTCCGGCTGTACGGGAAGATGGTGATACCTTCGAGGAAAATGCCCGCAAGAAAGCAATGAGTGCCGCTCTCGCCACGAGTATTCCTGTGCTGGCGGATGATTCCGGGCTGGTGGTGGACGCTCTGGGCGGGCGTCCGGGGGTCTACTCAGCCAGATTCGCAGGCGAAGAAAGCAGTGATGCGGAAAACAATGAAAAACTGCTCCGTGAGCTTGCGGGTGTTGCCGGCGAGAAGAGGACCGCCGCCTTCCACTGCGTCGCGGTGCTCTGTTTCCCTGACGGTTCGAGTCGGGTTTTTCGTGGAGAGTTGCAGGGAGTTATCCTTGACCGGCCCAGGGGGGTCGGCGGCTTCGGCTATGATCCGCTCTTCCTTGTCCCGGATCAAGGGAAAACCCTTGCCGAGTTGGACTTGGATATCAAGAACGGTATCAGCCACAGGGGAAAGGCGCTGGAAGATCTCCGAAGCTATCTCTCCTGTGGATAGTGCGTGAGCGCCAGGAAAAAACTTGCACTCCGTTTATCGGTGTGGTATAAATATGCTCTTTTTTATCGGGGTGTAGCGCAGCCTGGCTAGCGCACCTGCCTTGGGAGCAGGGGGCCGGAGGTTCGAATCCTCTCACCCCGACCAAATGCGCCTGTAGCTCAGTTGGATAGAGCAACGGACTTCTAATCCGTAGGTCAGAGGTTCGAATCCTCTCAGGCGTGCCAACTTACGTGTTTCATGGTGGCTGTGGTGAAGCGGTTAACACAAACGACTGTGACTCGTTCATTCGTGGGTTCAAATCCCATCAGCCACCCCATTCAAGAAGAAGCCCCGTGTCTGCGGGGCTTCTTTATATAGAAAGGCAATGAGCCGCGAGAGTGGCGGAACTGGCAGACGCACTGGACTTAGGATCCAGCGGGCAACCATGGGGGTTCAACTCCCCCCTCTCGCACCAATCAACTGTCCCGTCAGGGGCTGTCCCACCGGAAAGCCGTTGTCATTTCCTCAATGTACTAAACAATTCCGCATAGAATGAATACTGAGTGAGGTCACGCCATGCTTGTAACTGTTGAGAATGTCAGCACAGTAAAAAAGAAGATTTCGCTTGAAATTCCGTCCGAACGCGTTTCCAGTGAAATTGAGAAGGTATACGGAGAAATCCGTAGGAACGCTTCCATTAAGGGCTTCAGAAAGGGCAAGGTTCCCCAGCCGGTTATCGAGAAGCATTACGGTGACAGAATGGAAGCCGACGTCATGAAGAATCTGGTGAATGATTCTTATCCGAGAGCGCTTGCCGAAAACGGAATTATTCCTGTTTCGACCCCTGAATTTGAAAGCGATGCTCTGAAACCCGGTGAACCCTTCAAATACACGGTGACCGTTGAGACTCTTCCAGAAATAGAGCTCAAAGACTACCGAGGTCTTCAGGTGGAAAAACGAAAATTTGTGCCTGATGAAGTGGTTGTTGACGGGAGGATAAAGGAACTTCAGGACGGGATGGCGCAGTTGAAGGTCGTTGAGGGCGTCAGGCCCGCCGCTGACGGAGATTTTGTCGTTATTGATTTCAAGGGGTTCCTGGACGGCGTGCCTTTTGAGCGGGGCGCTGCGGAGGACTATGTTCTGCAGCTGGGGTCAAAGCAATTCATTCCCGGCTTTGAGGAACAGGTAATCGGGATGTCTCTGGGTGATACCAGGGAAATTGCCGTTACATTCCCCGCCGACTACGGCTCTTCGGAGCTTGCCGGAAAACCGGTAACCTTTGAGGTTGTCCTCAAGGAGATTAAGGAGAAGGAAGTTCCTGCTCTGGACGACGAATTTGCCCGGATGTTCGGTCCCTATGACACGATGGAGCAATTGAGAGCCCGTATAGTAGAGGTTTTTGCTACGGAAGAACTCCAGAAGATTGAGAATGAGCTTCGGGACCGGATTGTCAAGACTCTCATCGAAAAGCATGAGTTCGAAGTGCCCGAAGCACTGGTTGAGAAGCAGCTTGCTGTTCTCGTGGAGAATATGAAGAGCAATCTGGCTGCTCAGAATCTGACCCTGGAAAAAATCGGTTCAAGCGAGGAACAGATCCGGAGCCAGGCCCGCAGTGTTGCGGTGAGCCAGGTAAAAGGCTCTTTACTTCTTGCCGCGGTTGCCGATAAAGAAAACATACAGGTCGACGATGCCCAGGTTGAAGATAAAATGAGAGATGTGGCGGCGCAGGCCAACAAGGATTTTGAGGCGATTCAGGGCCTCTATGCGAGGAATCCCTACGCGAAGGATAACCTCGTCATGCAACTCAGAGAGGATAAGGCAATTGATTTTCTCCTGCAGCATGCCGGTGTGACGGAAGTAGAGGCTCTTCCGGAGAAACCCTAACATATTTGGAGGCGGTATGCTGGTACCCATTGTTGTCGAGCAGAGTGGAAGGGGCGAGCGGTCGTACGATATCTATTCGAGGCTTTTGAGGGATCGGATAGTTTTTCTTGGCGGCTCAATTGACGATCACATGGCGAACCTGGTTATCGCTCAACTTCTCTTTCTCGAGGCGGAGGACCCGGATAAGGATATACATCTGTACATCAACTCACCGGGTGGAGTGGTGACGGCGGGTATGGCCATCTACGACACCATGAGATATATAAAGGCTCCCGTTTCGACCATCTGTGTCGGCCAGGCCGCGTCCATGGCGGCATTGCTCCTTGCCTCGGGCGAAAAGGGAAAAAGGTTCAGCCTGACCAACTCCAGGATCATGATTCATCAACCCATGGGTGGTTACCAGGGACAGGCGACTGATATTCATATTCACGCCCAGGAAATTCTGCGAATGAAGCAGACTCTCAACCAGATACTCGCTGATCACTCCGGTCAGCCCTTCGAGAAGGTTGCCAATGATACGGAGCGTGACTACTTTATGTCTGGTGAAGAAGCAAAAAGCTATGGTATTATTGACGACATAATCTCAAGGAATATCATAGCAGGAGGTCCTTGATGAACAGACGGGATGACAGATCCAATAATCTTACGTGTTCATTTTGCGGCAAGAGCCAGGATGAGGTAAAGAAGCTGATTGCAGGACCCACGGTCTACATCTGCGACGAGTGTATTGAACTCTGCAATGATATTATCGCGGAAGAGTCGAAGCTTGAAGAAGCCTTGGGCCCGGATGTCAAAAACCTTCCCAAGCCCCTATCCATAAAGGAGGTTCTTGACGAGTACGTTATCGGCCAGGAGCGCGCCAAAAAGATTCTTGCAGTAGCGGTATACAACCACTACAAACGCATCGAGATGGAGAAGAAACCTGGAGATGTGGAGATGCAGAAGAGCAATATCCTTCTGCTCGGTCCGACCGGATCCGGAAAGACCCTGCTGGCACAGACACTTGCCCGCATTCTCAAGGTTCCGTTTGCCATGGCTGACGCCACGAATCTTACCGAGGCCGGCTATGTCGGCGAAGATGTCGAGAATATTATCCTTAACCTTCTTCAGGCGGCCGATTACGATGTGGAAAGGGCTCAAAAAGGGATTATCTATATCGACGAGATCGACAAGATCGCCCGGAAGTCCGACTCGCCTTCCATCACCCGCGATGTTTCCGGTGAGGGCGTGCAGCAGGCGCTTCTGAAAATAATCGAGGGCACGGTTGCCAGTGTGCCGCCAAAGGGTGGGCGCAAACATCCCCAGCAGGAATTTCTCAAGGTTGACACAACGGACATCCTTTTTATCTGCGGTGGGGCTTTTTCGGGCCTCGATAACATCATCCAGCAGCGGATTGGCGTCAAGACACTCGGTTTCGGCGCGGATGTGAAGAAGAAGATTGAGAAGAGGGCCGGCGAGCTTCTTTCCGAGGCTACTCCGGAAGACCTTCTCCGGTTCGGCTTCATCCCTGAATTCATCGGACGCCTGCCCGTGCTGGCCACACTCTGCGAACTGGATGAGGAAGCGATGGTGCAGATATTGAAAGAGCCGAAGAACGCTCTGGTGAAACAGTATCAGAAGCTCTTTGAAATGGAGCACGTGAAGCTCAAGTTTACCGACGGATCCCTCGTGGCAATAGCCCGTGAGGCCCTGAAGCGGAAAACCGGCGCACGGGGACTCCGTTCCATCCTGGAAAATGCCATGCTCGACGTAATGTACGACATTCCTTCCCAATCGCTTGTGAAGGAAGTAGTAATTCACGAGGATGTCATCTATAACAAGGAAAAACCGATAATTGTCTATGAAGGAGTGGCGGAATCCGCCTGATTACAGGATAGTTCATGACAAATACTAAGACGGAAGATGAAAAAAGGAGAGGGAATCCTATCGGATTCCCTCTTTTGCCTTTACGGGATATCGTGGTTTTCCCCCACATGGTGACGCCCCTTTTCGTGGGGAGAGAGAAGTCTATTCTTGCCCTGCAGGCTGCAATGGGCAGTAATCGGCTTGTTTTCCTTGCTGCTCAGAAGAACGCCAAAACAGACGACCCGAGCGAAGGAGAAATCCATGTGCATGGGACACTCTGCCGAATCATCCAGCTGCTGAATCTTCCCGACCGCACCGTCAAGGTCCTGGTGGAAGGGAAGCGGCGCGGCATAATTCAGCGCTTTGCCTCACGTACGCCGTTTTTCCATGTGGAGATCGAGGAGCTTTGCGAGAACCCCGGGGTACATGCTGAGCTGGAAGCGGCAATGCGCGGGATCAGGGCCGCATTTGAGACCTTCGCGGCGCTTACCAAGAAGGTGCCCCAGGAAACCGTTGTCACGGTTTCCGAGCTGAAAGATCCGTCGAGATTGGCCGACACCGTTGCAGCAAATCTCAATCTGAAAATCGAAGAAAAGCAGGAGATTATTTCGGCGGCTGACCCGGGAATGAGGCTTGAGCGTCTGTTGCAGATGATGGAATCCGAGATTGAGATCCTGCAGATCGAGAAACGGATCCATTCACGCGTTAAGAAACAGATGGAAAAGTCCCAGAAGGAATATTATCTCAACGAGCAGATACGGGCCATCCAGAAGGAATTGGGTTCAAAAGACGATTTCCGGCAGGAGCTTCTCGAACTCGAAGAGAAGATTTCCGCCGGAAAGCTGTCTGAAGAAGCGGAGCAGAAAGCCTTGGCGGAGATTCGCAAGTTACGGCTCATGTCTCCCCTTTCCGCGGAGGCGGCCGTTGCCAGAAATTATCTGGACTGGCTCGTCTCCCTTCCCTGGGGTCTCTGTTCCAGCGAAATGAACGATATCGGCAAGGCCGAGGAGGTTCTGGAGGCAGATCATTATGGCCTTGAGAAGGTGAAAATGCGGATTCTCGAGTACCTGGCGGTCACGTGCCTTGTCGGGAAGACAAAGGGTCCGATCCTCTGCCTTGTCGGACCTCCCGGGGTCGGCAAGACCTCCCTGGCGCGTTCCATTGCACGGGCTACCGGTCGTACCTTCGTTAAGATGTCGCTTGGCGGGGTACGTGATGAGGCGGAGATCAGGGGGCATCGACGCACCTATGTAGGGGCCATGCCCGGCAAGATTATGTTGAATATGAAGAAGGCCGGTTGCGGAAACCCGCTGTTTCTCCTGGATGAAATCGATAAGATGAGCACCGACTTTCGCGGAGATCCCGCATCTGCTCTGCTGGAAGTTCTTGACTCGGAGCAGAATCATGCGTTCAATGACCACTATCTAGATGTAGATTATGACCTTTCCAGCGTGATGTTTGTTACAACAGCCAACTCTCTCCATTCTATTCCGAGACCCCTCCTCGACAGGCTGGAAGTGATCCGGATAGAAGGGTACACGGAGCCGGAGAAACTTGCGATTGCACAGCGCTATCTGGTTGAAAAACAGATTGACGCTCACGGGCTCACGGAAAAGAATGTCACCTTTACGGAAAAGTCGTTGATAGAGATTATCAGATATTATACCCGAGAGGCGGGAGTGCGAAACCTGGAACGAGAGATCGCAAGCCTGTGCAGAAAAACAGCCTTCAGGGCAGCCAGGGGGAGGGCGCGACGGTTCACGTTTCGCCCGCAGCAGGTTCGGGAGTTGCTTGGTGTTCACCGATTCACTCACGGAATTATTGAAGAACAGGATTCCGTGGGGGTTGTAACCGGGCTGGCATGGACGGAAACAGGCGGGGAACTCCTCAATGTGGAGGCAGCCGTTCTTCAGGGAAAGGGTAAGCTTACCATCACCGGGAAGCTTGGTGAAGTAATGCAGGAATCAGCACACGCGGCTGTGACGTATGTCCGTTCACGCGCCTCCTTTTTGGGGCTGGAACGGGACTTTTTCCAGAATGTCGAAATCCACATCCATGTTCCTGAAGGTGCGATTCCAAAGGATGGTCCCTCAGCCGGCATCACCATGGCAACAGCGGTCATTTCCACGCTGACCGGAAAACACGTCCGTCGTGATTGTGCCATGACGGGTGAAGTGACCCTGCGCGGCAGGATTCTCCCTATTGGCGGATTGAAGGAAAAGCTCCTTGCCGCGAAGCGGGGAGGAATTAAGACGGTTATTATCCCAAAATCGAACGAGAATGATCTCCAGGAAATGCCCCGGGAGGTTACGACGGGAATCAGGATCCTTTGTGCCGGCCATATGGATGAGGTGCTGGAAAATGCCCTGTACGAAGTGATCGGGCCTTCGGAATTTCTCAGACAAACAGAAAAGACTGTCACCTATAGCGGGAGTTCCGAAACGGCCCATTGAAAGAGGTTTTTCCTGTCGTCATTGTCCAGAAATCGCTTGACACCCGAAAGACCCCTTGCTATATATATCCCTCCGTTGAAC
>CAYSPF010000045.1:12919-15145 GCA_964432775.1 uncultured Geobacter sp. | reverse complement strand
GGACCAGTGGGCAAAACAGTTCGTGCAGATCGCCAACCGTAAGCCGGGAGAGATAGTATCGGATCCGGTTGCTTTCACGCTGAGGCCTTTCTAGCCCTTTTCAATCCGCTTCCCCGACCGGGGAAGCGGATTGTCTGCCTGAAACCGAGGCATGCAATCACCGCCGTTGCGATACGGCTTCTTACCGCGTATACCTGCTTCGACTCGCACACCTGCTGCCGGCGCCGGTTCGAGTAACCCCGGCGCGGATAGTGATAGTGGATAGGTAATGAGAATAATGAAAGAGGCAACGACGTCACCTCTTCGCTGTTTGCTCATCATAGTCCGATGCATGGCGCCGCTGCTGCTGCTCGGCCTGCTTGCCGGATGCGCCACCCCCATCGGCGTCACCAGGGTGTCCGCCGAGAAGTCGTACCGGCAGGGCACCGCCAACCCCCTGAACCAGGGGGTCATGAGCAACAGCGCCAAGGCAGTGCTCCACCGCTACAACCTGGGGGAGACGTTCGGCAATGACCCGCGAAGCGCCATTCGGTTGCTCCATGATACCACCCTCCACGACGACCGGCGGGACATCCTTTTTGCCCTGGCCGAGTTGAGCTACCTGGACGGCGAACAGCTTCCGGCAAACGCTTCCCCGGAGGCTTCCGACGCCTTCCTCCAATCGGCGGTGTATGCCTACCTCTACCTCCTCGGCGACGGTACGCAACCCCCGCCGACTGCCTACGACATCCGCTTCCGGGAGGCATGTGACCTGTATAACCGGGCGCTGGGGCGTGCTTTCCCCGCGAAAGAAGACGGTTCCCTCGAGTTCAGGAGCGGGCCGCGGAAACTGACGGTGGGTGACCTGAACATAAACCTGAAACCGGAGACCCTTGCCTGGAAGCTGGAGAACATCGAGGGGTTCTTGCCGGCTGACGCCTATGACGTCCGCGGCTTCACGGTCCACAACCGGACTCCGGGCCTGGGTCTGCCGCTCATCGCGCTGACCCCGAAATCACCGGAAACGCCCGGCGGCGGCGTGCTGCCGGTTACCGCGTTCCTGCGGGTCCCGCCAAAGGTGAAGGAGCTCGGCAGAAGCCGGGAAAGCGCGACACTGGAGTTCTACTCAGCCTATGACGATACCGAGGTGAAGGTCAATGGCCGCCCCGTTCCCCTGGAAACCGATTCAACCGCGCCGCTGGCCTACCGTCTCGACAACCCGGAGATCTGGAGTCTCGGCCTCAGGCGTTTTCTGACCGCCGCCAAAATAAGCAACCCCGTGATCCTCATCCAGCCCTACGAGCCGGGGAGGATCCCGGTGGTCCTTGTCCACGGCACGGCCAGCAGCCCGGTGTGGTGGGCTGAAATGATCAACACCCTCCGTTCCGACCCGGTGATCCGCAAACGCTACCAGTTCTGGTTCTTCCAGTACAACAGCAGCAATCTCATAACCATCTCCGCGGCTCAACTGCGAGAGACCCTGTCCGACATGGTCGCAAAGCTCGACCCGACAGGGAAAGACCCGGCCTTGCGGCAGATGGTGATCATCGGGCACAGCCAGGGGGGGCTCCTCACCAAAATGACGGCAGTGGCGCCGGGGGACAGTCTCTGGAAAAGCGTCAGCAACGAAAGCATCGACGAACTGAAAGCGGATCAGGAGATAAAGGTTCTGCTCCGCCGCATATTCCTCTTTGAGCCGCTCCCCTTTGTCACACGGGTAGTATTCATCTCAACCCCGCACCGGGGAAGTTTCCTGACCAAGCAATGGGTCCGGAAACTGGTCAGGAGGTTCGTGAGCCTCCCCGTCGACCTGCTCTTCCACAAAGCCGAGCTCTTCGGCAAAATCTCGAGCCAGCTTACCTTGCCGGCCTCGATGCGCGACAGAGTCCCCACCAGCATCGACGGGATGTCGGCGGAAAATCCTTTGCTCCAGTCTCTTGTCGTGCTCCCCCTGAGGCCGGGTGTTACCGGTCACTCCATCGTGGCAGTGCTGCCCGACAGGGAGATCGAGACCGGGAATGACGGGGTGGTCGAGTACCGGAGCGCCCATATCGACGGAGTTGAATCGGAGTTCATTGTCCGTTCCGGCCACTCCTGCCAGGGACATCCCTTTACCATCGAGGAGGTAAGGCGGATTCTCATGGAGCACCTGGGCATCCCGCAAGCCGGGCCGGCACAGGCGGAAACAGTTCAGGAGCCGTCTATCTCAGCGGCTCCGGCGACAGCCATGGGCACAGTGCCCTAGTA
>CAYSPF010000045.1:0-12819 GCA_964432775.1 uncultured Geobacter sp. | reverse complement strand
GCTCTACACGTGCGGCAAAGGTCTTCCATGACAAACAACGAAACCAAAAAACCCGGACTCTTTCGCTGTATACACTGGAAGGCGATCCGGTTCGTCGAGCTTCTCCTCTTTATCTTCCTGGTGATACTTCTGTCACCTGTACTGGACACGTCACCGTTGCTGTCGGCCCTTCTGGCCTTCTTTTTCCTCAATCTCCTCCTGGTAACCCTTTCCTTCGCCGGTTTCCACGTCCGGCGACGCTGGCCCCTGATCCTCCTGTGGCTGCTGGGAACCCTGTTGGATACTGTTGCGCGGCAGAGCGCCAACCGTCCCGTCGCAGACATGCTCGAAGCCGCATCGGACATTGTGAGGGCACTGCTCATCGTAATCTGCGTGGTCATGATCCTTCGCTACGTACTGACGAGCCGTGAAGTAACCGTCGACACCATCTTCGGCGCCTTTGTCGCCTACTTTCTTATCGCGTACACCTTTTCCTGCGTCTATCAGGCGCTGGCCATTATCGAGCCGGCCAGTTTCAGCATGTCGAGCACAACCGGTAAGGGGACAGGAATCTCTCAAGACATGCAGCTCAACTATTTCAGCTTCGAAACCATCGCCACACTCGGTTACGGCGACATCGTGCCGAGGCTGCCGGTTGCCCGGATGCTCTCGGTTCTGGAGGCGGTGATTGGACAGTTCTACATGGCCGTGGTGGTTGCCTGGCTGGTAACCACACTTGCAGGCATCAGGAGGGAAATCGGAAGTGAGTTGGGTAATGGAAAAGGGTAACGATGCCGCACGATTCCGAACCCCGGCGCCGGGCAGCAGACCAGGCATGTGGTCTTCACCATCGACAAACAGCATCCGGAACGAAAGAGAAAAACTCAACCGGCGGCGCGTTGCGGAAAAAACACTTTATGAGGATGGGTCCAATAATTTCTCCGGAGGGTGGTATATTTGAAAATAGATTTCTTGTAACCATCCAGGCCGTAACAGACAAGCAGAGCCCGGCTCTGCTCGCGGATGCCGTCGACGCTAAATCGGCAGGAACCAGTACACCATCGGGGGAGGGAAACAAATGAAAGCATCTCAGGCTTCACCTTTACGGACTTCACTTCATTGGGTATCCGTCAGTCTCATCCTGCTGTTCGTGTTGGTTGGTTGTTCGTCGAACGATGACAATCCGGGGGACAACAAGCCGGTTACCAACCCCTACCTATCGTCTTCGCTGTACGGCATCACCCATTTCGACTCTTCCCAGAGCGACTCGACGCCCTACGGGCCACCTCGCAATGTCTATACCGTAGACCCGGCGACGAAGCCAATCTGCTATGGCGGCCCGGTGAACATCATAACGCTTGCCTCCACTAATCAGGACTACATGTGGCAAGTGGGCACCGATCGTGTGAGCTACGTGCATAAGGCTTCCGGGCAGTGGTCCCGGGTGACGAAATTCGAGGCCCTCGCCGATGCCACAGGCAATGTTCTTCCGGCGATTCCGGATGATAATTTTCGGGCCTTTGGCGAATCCTCCGCGGTGGGAATGGACACCACCTCGATGGATACGTACCTGAAAAGTCTTTTCGGTACTAATTACAGCAACCGCTTCGGAAATGGGTCCTACTCTCTGGTCGACAAAGATAACGTCCTCTATGCCACCTATGGCGATACTCTCTACGGATTTGCATTGAGCGATCCGGGCAATCCTTCCGCAGGCATCACCCCCCGCTTCAAAATGGCGAATATGGTTGCTACGATCCAGGGAACCAGCCCTGCTCCGCCGCCCGGCACACGGCTCTTTGGTCTTTCCATGACCTATGACGGTCATCTTATCGTCACTTTCAGCAATGGTGTGGCCGTTATCGACAGGGATCTCAACGTCGCTTCCAAATCTTTTTACCGCTTTGCGGATACCGAGTACGTCAGCAACTCCATTGCGGTGGATGAAAAGAACGGCATCTATGTGGCAAGCGGAAGCACCATCGGCGGTCCGGGCGTCATGCGCAAGCTGGTCTGGACCGGCACGACACTATCCGGCAATGAAAGCGACGGCGCGTGGTCGAGCATCTACGACTCCTCCGGGGCGGAACTTCCTCCTATCATCAAATTCGGCAACGGCACGGGATCCACCCCGACGCTGATGGGGTTCGGCAGCGATCCCGACAAGCTGGTGGTGATAACCGACGGCGCCAAGCAGATGAAGCTTGTGGCATTCTGGCGCGACAACATCCCCGGTGGATTCACCCAGATACCGGGAACGGCGTCACGGCGCATCGCGGGACAGATTCAGGCAACGTGCGGTTTTACAACCCTTCCCGAGTGGATACAGTCGGAACAGTCCGTGGTCGTATCCGGATATGGGGCCTTTGTTGTGAATAATATTCCGCAGACCGTCAGCAGTGATATTCAAAGCGCAAACAAGATCCTTGCGGTAACGCTCATGGGCCCGGCATACCCCACCTCCTATGGCGTTGAGCGCTTTCAATGGAACTCATCATTGCACGCATGGACTTCCGTATGGGCGCGTTCAGATGTCTCATCGACCAGCATGATCCCGGTCCACAGCGATTCGGGTTCTATGGCCGTCATAAACGGCTACAGGCCGCAATACGGCTGGGAGGTGCTCGGACTTGACTGGAATACCGGCGCCATCGTCCATCAGACAATATTCGGCGATGCAAACTTCGGAAACGGCGCGTATGCGATTCTGCAATATCTGGATAATAACGATCTGCTTTTCAATTCCATTGTAGGCCCGATTCGCATCCATTACTGAAGCTGATTTGATTGGTGGAAACATCAGTATGCCTGCGGGAAGAGCGCGGTCGGCCTTGACAGGTGAATTTTGCCGGGGAGCACTATCACACGAAAGGAGAAAATGTATGGCTATGTATCGGATTTTGATGGGTGTGGCATTGATGTGTCTGGCTGCGGTATCACCGTGTCTGGCTGAAAACGCCGGCGATGCGCTGCAGGGCAAGGTAACCGCCCTGTTGGAAAAACATGACGCGGCAGTCGCGGCCCAGGATGTCAAAGGGGTGATGAAAACCTATGTGGCCGGTCCCCAGACTTTCCTGATGGGAACGGGCCCCGGCGAAATCTATCGGGGGAAAGAAGGGATCGAGGGGGCATACAACCAGTTCTTCACCAGATTTGCCAAGGGATCCCTGAGTTTCACCTATCAGTGGGTTTCCGCCGGTTCTCGGGGTGACATGGCCTGGTTTGCCGCCGAGGGCACGGCCAAAGGCAAGGTGAAGGATGATGTGAAAGAGGTAGGATACAACGTCTCCGGCACCCTGCAAAAGCAGAAAGGCGAATGGCGTTTCATCACCATGCACGTCTCCCGGTTGGGTGTAGCGGCGGAACCGGCGGAAGAGACCAAAAAGTGATCGGGGGATAGACATGGAAAAAGATCGCGAAACGAACGAAAACCGGGACATGTTCTCCGAAAAAGAACGGCGGGTGAGCAGCAGTGAGTATCTGGCCGGACTCGGAAAATGGTCGAAAATAGTCATCGGCGCCGCCCTTGTGGGAGGAGCGATACTGGCGTACGGGCGGATGGCGGAAGCCTCCGTCGACGCCTCCGTCGGAGGCCCGCTGCTGACTTCCGATCAGGAGGCGTTGGTTCACCTCGCCGCATGGGCAAACCATCGCGGAGGTTCCGCCGGATGGGCCAATCATGCCGGTGGTGGCGGGACCTGGGCCAATCACGGCGGTGGCGGCGGGTGGGTCAACCGCTATGGAGGTGGCGGCGCATGGGCCAACCATGGCGGCGGCGTCTGGATCAACAGCTACGGCGGTGGCGGATGGGCCAATCACGGCGGTTCAACCGGGTGGATCAATCGTGCCGGCGGCGGTGGCAGCTGGGCAAACCATGGCGGTCACGGCGGGTGGATCAACCGCCATTATTAGCAGGTATTTTCGCGTACAGGGGTGAGGAGAATGCAGTTGACGGATACCATCACCTATACCATACCGGTCTCCCTAACAGATGCATACCGGGGGCGCAAGACCATCGTCCGTACCCATGACCCGTCGGAGATCACGACAAAGTTCTCCGACGCGGTCCCGGAGGGGCTTTGCCATATCCGGCTCCTTTCCCTTGACAGGGACATTGACGATCTGAAGGACTGGGCTCCCGGCATCCCCATCGACCTTGTGATCCGGGATCCGCGTCGGGAGCTTCCCTTGCTGTATCGATATGCTCCTCTCCTTGCTACGCACCCGCTCAGGGTTTCCGTTCCTCTCGTATCCGGATTCGGCGCGGTCGTCAAACTGGCCGCTTCGCTGAATTTCGCGGTCAAGGTCGAGGGGGGGCAACCGGATCAAGCCGTGACCGGGGAGATGCTGCAGATTGCGGACTACTACCTGCACCGGACAACCGTTACCGAGCCCATCGAGTTTTTTCACAGCATGTTCCTGGCATTTTACCACCGGGATCCGGTCACACTCTGGGCCATCCAGGAGGAAGACCCTTCCCTGGTCCGCTACGTCACGGACCAGGGAGAGGAGATGATGTCCGGACGGTTTGTCGAGGGGGGAACCAACCGTGAATTCTCCTCTTTTGCGAGGGAATTGCAGGAGGAAATCGCCAACGGACAGGGCGAGTGCGGCGGGTGTGAGTTCCTGACGAACTGCCTTGGATATTTCAAATGGCCCCGGAGAGAGTATCACTGTGACGGCGTCAAGGCGCTGATGGGCGCCCTGCTGGACGCGGCCGGAGAACTGAGAAGGGATGTAGCCTCGTTTCAGTCGCGTTCTGAAGGCGATCCGTCATGAGTGAAAGGGTCTTTTCACTCATACTCCTGCCCACACTGGAATGCAACGCGGACTGCGAGTACTGTTTCGAGAATAAATCCGACCACCGGCTTAGCCTGGATCAGTTCGCGGTGATACTGGAAAAAGTAGTCGACTACCTGGAAAGCGAGAACATCGGGACATTGTCGATCTACTGGCAGGGAGGAGAAGTCATGACCCTGCCCCCGGAGTGGTTCGAGCATGCAAACGATCTCATCCGTCGGTGCGTGGAGGGTACCGGCAAACGGGTCGTCAACTACCTCCAGTCAAACATGATCGGCTACACACACCGATGGAACCGGGTCATCGCGGAGATGTTCGGCAACAGCGTGGGCACTTCCATGGACTTCCCCAACCTCCACCGCAGACTTGCCGGTTCAGGCCCCCGGGAATACGAGCGGATATGGATCTCGAAGGTGAACGAGGCACGGGAGGCGGGCATCCAGGTCGGATTCATCGCCATTCCCAACCAGGGGACACTGGAGATGGGCGCTGAACGCTTCTACTCCCGCATAGTGGACGAGCTGGGGATTGGTGAATTCCAGATCAATACTCCCTTCCCCGGCGGACCGTCCAACAGGGTGAAGGACGGCTACCCGCTGGATTCGGAGAGGCTGGCCGGATTTCTGCTGGATCTTGCGGCTGTCTGGATGGACAGGGGCTACGTCGGCGGAGTGCGGGTCGGACCCCTGGACAGCCTGATGAACTATTTTTTCCATGGGCACAAGGATATTCCCTGCATCTGGCGCGACAACTGCGTAAACGAATTCGTCTGCATCGATCCGTTGGGCCATGTGTCGCAGTGCGACTGCTGGGCGGCAAGCTATCCGGAGTTCCGCTTCGGAAACATCTTCGACGGCGCCACCCTTTCGGATAGCCTCCGCGCCAGCGAGGCACGCAGCCGTCTCCTGGAAAGGCCCGGTGTGTTGATTCAGCAGGAGGACTGCATCGACTGCGATTACCTGGGTATCTGCCATGGAGGGTGTCCCGTGCGGGCCTACACGGTCCATGGCGATATCCGGGCCAAAGATCCCTATTGCGCGCTCTACCGCAGGCTCTTCGCGGGGCTGGAGGGTATTGCCGCGCAGCACCATAGACACGGGGACACTGCACGACAGGAGGTTGATAATGCGAAATGTTCTTAGTTGCGGTTCCGGGGCTCTCCTGCGCCGGAACCGTTCCGTGCGGCAGGCCCTCGCGGTGATGTGCTCCGCCTGCCTGTTGTTGACGGTCATGACCTCCTGCGGCAGACACGACGACAAAAAAGCCGCTACGGGTCCGACCCCGGTCAGCGTCGTGACCGTCACCCCCACCAACCTTCCGGTCAG
The DNA here is from genome assembly GCA_964432775.1 of uncultured Geobacter sp. Classification (GTDB taxonomy): domain Bacteria; phylum Desulfobacterota; class Desulfuromonadia; order Geobacterales; family Geobacteraceae; genus RPRC01. The sequence continues at coordinate 6,715 of CAYSPF010000045.1, read as the reverse complement.
TATCGAATATGTGGCGCAGACGCAAAGCTCGCACCAGGTGAACATCCAGGCGCGCGTCAGCGGCTTCCTGGACAGGCGGGTCTATACCGAAGGCGCGATGGTAAAGGCCGGCCAGGTCCTGTTTCTCATGGACAAGAAACCGTTCCAGACCCAGGTGAACGGCGCGGTCGCGGCGCTCGCCCGGCAGAAGGCCGCCATGGAAACGGCACGGCTGAACCTGGAGCGCACCAAGCCGCTTGCCGCCCAGAATGCCTTGTCGCAAAAGGACCTGGATGACGCAACCGGCTCCTTCGAGTCTTCAGCGGCGGCGGTAGAGCAGGCGAAATCCCAGCTCGAAACTGCCCGACTCAACCTCTCCTACTGCACCATCACCTCGCCCATTCCCGGCATCACCGGCGCCGCCCTGCAACAGGACGGGACCTACATCAACCAGCAGAACAGCCAACTCACCACCGTGGCGGTCCTCTCGCCCATGTGGGTGAACTTCAGCATCTCCGAAAACGAAATGCAGAGATTCCGCGACAGGATTGCCAGGAAACTCATCATCCCTCCCCCCGGCGGAAGCTTTGATGTGGAAATAATCCTCGTTGACGGCGCCATCTTTCCCCACAAAGGAAAAATCACCTACACCGCTCCTTCATATAACGCCCAAACCGGCACCTTCCTCCTCAGGGCCAGCGTCGACAACCCGCAGGGGACCCTTCGTCCGAACCAGTACGTGCGCGCCCTGCTGAAAGGCGGCATCAGACCCGGGGCGATCGTGCTGCCGCAGCGTGCGGTTCAGCAGGGAGGCAAGGGACACTTCGTCTGGGTGGTGGACAAGGCCGGCAGGGCCGAACACCGGCCGGTCACGGCCGGTGAGTGGAAAGGCAACGACTGGCTGATCGAGGAAGGCCTCAGGGCCGGAGAAAAGGTGGTGGTCGACGGGGGACTGACGCTGCAACCAAGCGCCCCGGTTACGGTGAAACAGTAAGAGAAAAGCAATCCATCCCGGAGAGATTCCATGTTCTCACGATTCTTCATCGAACGACCTATCTTCGCGACGGTCATTTCGCTCATCATCGTCATTGCCGGCCTGGTGTCCATGAAACTGCTTCCGGTCGCCCAGTACCCCACCATCACGCCGGTGCAGATCCAGGTAACGACCACCTATCCGGGCGCCGACTCCAAGACGGTGGGAGACTCGGTTGCGGCGCCCATCGAGGCCCAGATCAACGGTGTCGACAACATGCTCTACATGACGTCGACCAGTTCCAGCACCGGCAAACTGACCATCACCGTCTACTTCACCCTCGACACCGACCCCGACATTGCCCAGGTTCAGGTGCAGAACCGGGTAAACCTCGCCCTGCCTCAGCTCCCCGAAGCGGTGACCCAGTACGGCGTCTCGGTGCAGAAGAAATCGTCAAGCACCCTGATGATAATCGCGGTGACCAGCAAGGACGGCCGCTACAGTCCGGAGTATGTCGCCAACTATGCCAACGTATACGTCCTTGATACCATCAAACGGGTGAACGGCGCCGGCCAGGCGCAGATTTTCGGCGTTCCGGATCAGGCGATGCGCATCTGGACGAACCCGGACCGGATGGCGTCCCTCGGCGTCACCACGTCAGACATCCAGAATGCGGTCACGCAGCAGAACGCCCTGTTCGGGGCCGGGCAGATCGGCCAGCAGCCGAGTGACGACAAGGTGCAGCTGACCTTTCCGGTAGTGACCCAGGCCCCGTTCACGAAACCCTCCCAGTACGAGAACATCATCCTCCGGGCCAGCCAGGACGGCAGCGCCATCGTCCGCGTCGGTGACGTGGCCCGCGCCGAAGTCGGGCGGCGGCAATATGTCGACGACAACAAGCTGAACGGCGCGCCGGCGACCCCCATCGCCATCTACCAGCAGCCGGGCGCCAACGGCCTCGAAGTGTCGAAGGCGGTGCGAAAGACCCTGCAGGAGCTGAAGCGGACCATGCCGGACGGCATAGATTACGTCATTGCCCTGGACACTACCGACTTCGTACGGATATCCATCAAAGAGGTTATCCACACGCTGTTCGAGGCAATCCTGCTGGTGGTGCTGGTCGTCTACCTGTTCCTGCAGAGCTTCCGCGCCACGCTCATCTGCACGACGGCGGTTTTCGTGGCGCTGATCGGCACATTCACCGGCATGCTCGCGCTCGGTTTTTCCATCAACCTGCTGACCCTGTTCGGCATCGTGCTCGCCATCGGCATGGTGGTCGACGATGCGATTGTGGTGGTGGAAAACGTGGACCGGAACATGGCCAAGTTCCACCTGACTCCCAGGGAAGCCACCATCAAGGCCATGGGGGAAATCGGCGGCTCGCTGGTGGCGGTGGTGCTGGTGATGTCGTCGGTCTTCATCCCGGCGGCGTTTCTCCCGGGCACCACCGGCCAACTCTACAAACAGTTCGCCATCACCATCGTCATTTCCGTGGCGCTTTCCGGCTTCGTGGCCCTGACCCTGACGCCGGCCATGTGCGCGGCCCTGCTGAAGCATACCACGCCCCCGACGCGCGGCTTTTTTGCCTGGTTCAACCGCCTGTTCGACCGTTTTACCCTGGCGTTCGGCGACGCGGTGCTGCTCATGATAAAGCGGATGTCGGTGGCGTTCGTGCTGCTTGCCGTACTGCTGTTCACTCTGGTGCAGCTGTTCCGGACGATACCGACCAGCTTCGTGCCCAACGAGGACCAGGGGTACGTGCTGGCCCAGCTCCTGATGCCCGACGCGGCGAGCCTGCAGCGCACGTCGCAGGCTTCAGACCGGGTATACCGGCTGTTCGCCGGGAATCCGGCCGTCGCAAACACCACCGTCATCAACGGCTACAGCCTCCTGGACAGCCAGTACAAGTCGAATGCGGCAACCCTTTTCGTCACGCTGAAAGACTTCGAGGACCGTTATTCGAGCTTGAAGCGGGCACGCCGGGAAAACGCAAAAGCCGTCTTGCTGGACGTTGCCGCAGGATCCAGGAACATCAAGGAGGGGAGGGTCCTGCCGATTCCGCCGCCGGCAATACCGGGGATCGGCACCACCGGCGGCTTCGAGTTCTGGATCCAGGACAAGGGGGGCGGAGACCCGGCGCGACTGTACGATCTCACCACGCAATTTCTCACCAAGGCCGGGCAGCGTCCGGAACTCTCCGGACTTAACACGACCTTCCGCGCCTCCTCCCAGCAGCTGCGGGTCGATGTGGACCGCTCGAAGGCGGAGCTCCTTGGCGTTCCGGTCGCGGACGTATACAGCTCCCTGCAGGCCCAGTTCGGCTCCATACAGGTCAGCCAGTACAACGAGTACAGCCGGGTCTGGAATGTCATCCTGCAGTCCGATGCCCCCTACCGGAGCAGCCCCGACGACATCACAAAACTGTATACCAGGTCCGGCGCGGGCAAGATGATACCCTTGTCGGCGGTGGTGACAACCCGGTACGCTGCCGGTCCGGACCTGGTTCCGCACTTCAACGGTTTCCCGGCAGCCCAGGTTACCGGCGCGGCGGCGGCAGGGTTCAGTTCGGGTGAGGCGATTCAGGCGATGGAGTCGGTAGCGACCGAGGTGCTGCCCAAGGGGTACGATTTCGCCTGGTCGGGCATGGCCTACGAGGAAAAGAAATCGGGCGGGACCTCGGCGGTTGCCTTTGCCTTCGGCCTCATCATCGTCTTCCTCGTCCTGGCGGCCCAGTTCGAATCATGGATGCTGCCCGGCTCCGTCATGACGGCGGTGCCGTTCGGCATCCTCGGCGCGCTGACATTCAACTGGCTGCGCGGGCTCCATAATGACGTTTACTTCCAGATCGGCCTGCTGGTGCTCATCGGCCTGGGGGCGAAGAACGCCGTGCTCAGGGTCACCTTTGCAGTGGAACTGCGCAAGCAGGGCCTGTCCGTCATCGATGCGACGATACGGGCCGGAGAGGAGCGGCTGCGGCCGATCATCATGACGTCGCTGGCGTTCATCTTCGGCGTGCTGCCGCTGGCAATCGCCACCGGCGCCGGCGCCAACGCCCGCCACTCCATCGGCACCGGCATCATGGGGGGGATGATCGGCGAGGCCACCCTGGCGATGCTGTATGTGCCGCTGTTCTTCTATATCTTCGACAGGCTGGCCGAACGCGGCAAGAAAGAAGGGCCTGCTCCGGGGGCGCCGCCGGATGACACACCCGGTCATGGCAGCAGCGACAACCCCGGTTCTCTGTCCCGAAGACGGCTGCTGCTCCGCAAAGCGGCTGAGATCGTGAGATTGTTCACAAGGAAGGCGCGAGGATGAGGCGTTTGAGTACAATCCTCCCGGCTTCCGGATCTGAACGCGCACCTTACACAAAAAGGAGATGACCGGCATGCGGCGACTTCTCTTTCTTACACTTGCGGTGTCTCTTTCGGGATGCATGCTCGGCCCCGACTACCGGCGTCCGACGGTGGAGATACCCCTGTCGTACCGTTACGAGAGCAAGGACGCCCAGACCACGGCGAATACCGTCTGGTGGAAGCAGTTCGGCGACCCGGTCCTCGACGACCTCATAGCACAGGCGCTGGCCAACAACCGGGACATCGCCATCGCCGCCGCCAACATCGAGCAGGCCTCCGGAGCGCTCACCCAGGTCCGTGCGGCTCTCTTCCCCCAGGTGAGCTACGGCGCGAGCGCCACCCGTCAGCGGCGCAGCGAAAAGGCCTCGGGGCTTATCTCCTCAATCGTGCCCAACCCCCAGGAAAACTTCCAGCTGTTTGCCGGCGCCAGCTGGGAGATCGATCTCTGGGGCCGCATCCGCAGACTCTCCGAAGCAGCGCGCGCAAACATGCTCGCCTCGGTGGAGGCGCGCCGCGGCGTGATCCTCTCCCTGGTGGCCTCGGTCGCGCAAAACTACTTCCAGCTGCGCGGCCTCGACGAGCAGTTGGCCATCACAAAACGTAATCTGGCCAGTTACCAGGATTCGGTCAAGCTGTTCGAGTTGCAGTTCAAATACGGTCAGGTATCACAGATGAACGTCGAGCAGGCCCGCACCCAGTACGAGTCCGCCGCGGCGACAATCCCCCAGATCGAGAACCAGATCGCCCAACTGGAGAATGCCGTCTCGATACTGCTGGGCCGCAACCCCGAACCCGTGCCCCGGGGTAAGTCGATCTATGAGCTGGTCCTGCCGGCCGTTCCGGCAGGGGTTCCCTCGGAGGTGCTGGAAAACCGGCCCGACATCCTGCAGGCCGAACAGAACCTCATCGCCGCCAATGCCCAGATCGGCGCCGCACGGGCTCTCTATTTCCCCACCATCTCCCTCACCGGCAGCTATGGCTCATCGAGTTCGGCATTACGTGACCTGTTCAGGGGGCCGGCCGAGATCTGGAGCTATGCGGGATCGATTACCGGACCGATCTTCACCGCCGGCCAGACCTACGGCCAGGTAAAACAGGCCGAAGCGGCGCAAAAGGCCGCGCTGCTGACCTACCAGTCCTCCATTCAAAGCGCCTTTGCCGATGTGGAAGATGCCCTCGTCGCACGGCAGAAACTGGGCGATCAACTCGACGCCCAGGGGCGGCTGGTCAAGGCTTCCAAGGAGTACGAACGGCTTGCATGGCTCCAGTATAACGGCGGCTATACGCCCTATTCCACGGTACTACAGGCCCAGCAGAAGCTCTTCCCCGCTGAACTGGACTGGGTGCAGACACGCGCCTCGCTCTTTGTTTCGCTGGGAAACATTTACAAGTCAATGGGAGGGGGCTGGATACGCGAGGCAGACAAACTGACCGGCACGCATCAGGAACAGGCAACGGCCTCAACGGGGGCGCCCGCCAAACCCGTGACCGGCCACGGAGGGCAGTGAGAACATGGACTTCCGTCCGGGCGCGATCGGATGTCTCATCCACCAGCATGGTTCCGGTCCACAGCCGGTCGGGCAACACGGCCCTCATAAACGGTTACAGGCCTGAATACGGCTGGGAGGTGGTCGGACTTGAATCGAAACAAGTACCCCCGGAATTCCGGGGAGACTCCATAGAAAGGTAAACCTCATGAAAATTCTGGCAATTATGGGCAGTCCACACGGCATGAAAGGCAACACCGGAAGGTTATTGGAAGAGGTCCTGGTCGGTGTGGAGCAGGGAGGGGGAGATGTTGAACTGGTGAACCTTGTCCAGGAGAAGGTGCTGCCATGTCTCAGTTGCGATGTCTGCCATGAGACCGGAACATGTCCCATCAACGATGACTTCGAGACGATAAAAGCCAAACTGCTGGCCTGTGACGGCTTCATTCTCGCCAGCCCGAACTATATCCACAGTATCACCGCCCAGATGAAGGCGCTCTTTGACCGCTGTGTAGGCATCATTCACTGTGTTGCCCTGGAAGGAAAATACGGGGCGGCTGTGGAGACTTCCGGAAGCGGCGAGGACGCGGAAGTTATCGGATACATGACGCGATTCATCAATACGGTCGGCGCCCAGTCCGTGGGAGGGATTGGTTCCGGTATGGCGGGAATCCGCCGTTTTCCTGATGAAGCAGTTCTTTTTGACAAGGCGCGGGAATTGGGACAGGTACTTTGCCGACACATCCGGGAAAGGAGTCATTTCCCGGAACAGGATGAATACCGGAATGCCTTCAAGGCCCGGATGCAACATTTGGTAGAGTACCGGAAGCAGGATTGGACTCACGAATACGAGTACTGGCAGGCTCGGGACAAATAACCGGAAGGTGGTCGCCGGGCAAACGGCTTCGTTGACAAGAAATCGA